>LNEO01000162.1 GCA_001465015.1 Deltaproteobacteria bacterium Ga0077539
CACGACTCCGTTGTCGAGCACCCAGTCGCCGGGCTTTCCCACGGCGTTGGGACCGACGCACAGGTCCTGCGCCGTCCGCGCGCGAAACACCCGCGCAGGCGCAGGTGCATCGACGGTCAGGTGCTCATCGAGCGCCGTCGAATCGACGGCCATCGGCCTCTGTGTTGTGCCGGCCGGGCGCGAAGACTGCGAGGCGCTCGACTGCGTTCCGCGCTCGTGAGCCTTGCACGTGCTCAGCATGCCCAGCGCCAGGAGCCACCGCGTCGGACCCGAAGAAGACCGCACCGCCATGGGTCGGTCGTATACCGCCGTCCGAAACAATTCGCGACGGCGATGCGATGGGTTGCGCCTCCCCTCGCGTTCGCGGCACCCTTTCGGCATGCGTACCTCCTTCGCGCGGCTGCTCTCGGCGCTCTTGTTCGTGTCCCTCACCAACGCTTGCGGCAACGCGGTCATGGGGCAGGACAGCGGGATCTCGACCCCGGACACGACGTGCATTGCTCCGCCGAGCTGCGATGGACCGCAGCGCTGCACGGGCATGCTGACCTACGAGGTCGTCGAGTCGCGGCCGTGCGCCGAGGTGTGCGGGACGAGCCCCTGCGTCGGAAGCACCTGCGTCGCGGTCAGCGGCCAGCGCATGTGCCCCGCAGGGATGCGATGCGTCGCCTATCGCATCAACGATCCGCGCGGATTCATGAGCCCGACGCCGTGCATGCTGCCGACGGCGACCGACGGCGGCTGAGCGCGAGGCCGGACGCGAGCGCGCAGGTGCGGTACGTGCTCGTGCTCTGTGATCAGGTGTTTCATGGCTGACGCTGGACGGACCAGAAGGGAAGGGGATGTCCGTTGCCTCGGATTTTCACGGCCCGAGCGACGGACTCGCTCCGTGAAGCGACCCGGTCACGCCACGCGCTTGCGCGTCGCGAACCTCCGCGCCGACCACACGGCGATCGAAGCGATCGACACGATCGCGAGAAGCGCGCTGCGAGAAGGAGCGCGCCCGCGAGTCGGCGTCGATCGGCACTGACACGCGCTGGTCTCGCGCGGCGAAGGCTCCGCGCCGATCCGGGCGTCCGTGATCGCTCTTGGTTCGTCCGGGGCGGCGTCGCGCGGCGCGACACGGTCGGGTTCGACGTCGAAGACGGTCGTGACGTCTCGAGTCGTGACGTCGGGCAGAGACGCGTCGGGGGCGCTGACGCCCGCGTCGGGCATCGAGGCGGGGGGAGTGACCCACACGCCGACCAGGTCGACGATGACGTGCGCGCGCGCCGAGCTGCCGAGACACAATGAGCCAGCGGTGGTCGCGCTGGTCGTGAGCGCGCTCGTCGCGCGAGAGGCCACGTAGTTGAGCGAGGAGGTGTCCGGCGCCGTTCCGCAGGGAAACACGGTGACAAACCCTGGTGCCGCGGCGTCGACGACGGTGACGTTGACGACCGCCGCTCCGAGCGACGCTGGGATCGACGGCAGTCGCGACAGAGGCAGCTCGAGCACCTGTCGCTCTGCGACGCGACCTGTGTAGAAGGTCGTCGCCTCGCGCGTATCGAGGATTCTCTGCGGAACGATCGGAACAAACGCGAGTCGCCCCGAAGGACCGAGGTAGCCGTTGACGTCGACGATGACGTCGGTGTCCACCGAGGACACGACGCACAGTCGCCCTGCCCCGAGGCCAGAGAGCACGGCGTTGGCGACCACCGATCCTGCCGTAAAATTGACGCTCGACGTGTTGGGCCTCGGCGCGCCGCACGGGTACGTGACGACGAACCCGTCCGCTGCGCGCGCGACGACCGTGAGCGTCGCCGAGACCGCGGTGCTCCCCGCAGGAGCGCGAACGTCGATCGAGCGCGGCTCGTTGGCGAGCAGGGGCATCGACGTCGCGCGCGTGTCGAGCACCCGCGTCGGCGCGATGGGATCGAGGCCAGCGCCCGTGCTGCGAAATACGCCCGTGAGGTCAGCGATCAGCTCGACGGTGGTGCTCGTGTCGAAGCGCACCGAGCGCGCGGCGCCGAGCGCGGACGGCGCTGCGTTGGCGACCGCGGCGGCCGGGACGAAGTTGATGCTCGACGCGAAGGGGCGCGTGGGTCCCTCGGGGTACACCGTCGCGAAGCCCGCGGTCGTCGCAGACACCGCGGTGAGGTTGAGCCAGGCCGCGGTGGCGTCGGGCGCGACGCCCACCTCGGACCACGCCCGAAACGCTCCGCCGCTCGCCACGGACAGAGGCCCCGCGCTGCTTCCGTCGCCGCGAACGAGTCGGGCGCTCTCCGCGGCAGAGCGCGTGTCGAACAGCCGCACGGGATTCACCGCGGTGAATCGCGACGGAGCCGCGAGCGGCGCGATCGTCGGCAGCGCCGGTGACGGCACGGCCGCGGCGCTCGGCGGCTCGGTCACGACGGGTCGATTGCCGCAGTGAGGCGCGGCGCCGGAGCCCGTCGCGAAGATCGCGAGGTGGTTTCGCACCGTTCGCTCGCCGGTCGCGTCGCTGGGTTGATTGACGAGGACATCGTTGCGCCAGAGCGTCGAGGACCCCCCGCCGTCGAGCCCCATCGCCCAGTGCGCGCCGAGCTCGGTGAACACGTCGATCATCTCGTCGCAGGTCATTCCGATGCTGCGGCTCGAGCGGCCGTCGGCGACGAGGATGATCGCGTTCTGCCGATTGCGCGTCAGGCCGATGGCCGTGCGGGGATGCCTGAGCCCAGGAGCGCACACGAAGCCGCCGGGGGCAGGACCGTTGTCATCGATGCCCCGCTGCGGGGCGCCGTCGTGAATCAGCGTCCAGCGTCCGCCGAGCTGCTCGGTAGCCCACGGCGGAGGCGCGGCGAGCACTTGATAGTCGGGAAACATCTCGATCCGATTCGGACCGACCGAAAAGTTGCCGCTGTGATCAGTGTCCGGGCTCGACCAACGCGTTCCGTTGCCGACGTTGAGCCCGAAATCGTGATCCGCGAAGTCGCCGTTGATCGCCATCTGCGCGCCGACGCGCCGACCGAACGTCGACGTTCGACTCGGCCCCTCCGAGGGAGCCGTCGCGCGAAAGCGCACCCCCGGAGCGCACGAGTCCACGACCAGCGCGTAGAGAACGACGGGCTGCGCCGTCACGCGTCGGAGCATGCGAACGCCAGGGTACGGAGTGCTCCACGAGTCCTGCGCGCGCGCAGGGAGCGCCATCGCAGTCGCGACGAGAAAAGCGACAACAGAACGCACAGACGCATGCTAACACAGCGCCGCGCGAGCATCGTGACGCGAGAGGGCGGAGAAGACAGGCGGGCCGAGGTCGAGCCTCGGGGGCATGTCACTCAATGAGGCAATCGACGCTCGACGAGAAACCAGGACGTCCACTCGCTCGCGCACAGAGAGCAGCGCGTGCGCGCGGCGCGGAGCAGCGAAGCGCCCTTGGCGACGGCGTCGTGCGAGAGCAGCCGGAGCGGCCCTCCGCAGCGCGGACACGGCTGCGCCAGGGCGCGAGGCTCGACGAGGGACGCGGACTCGAGCACGAGCGGTCGATCGATGGAGCCGCCGTCGCTCGCGAAGAAGAGCTTCACGCGCTGTTCGGCGAGCTTCTCGGCCGCGCGCTCGGCGGCCCTGCGTTCGGCGCGCTTTCGAAGGACCATGCGAGGGCTAAGCGCTCTTCAAGGCGCTGACGACGGCGGCGAGCGCCGGATCGCCCTTGGTCTCGATGGCGTCGAGGTGCGCGCGAACGCGGCCGCCCTTGGACACGAGGTACGACTCGAGGTGCGGCTTGACGTGCTTTGCAAAGCGCCTGACCACGCCGTGCTTGCTCACCGTGCCCGCGCGGCCGGGGCGCGCGCTCAAGAGCAAGCCGACGCGGAGGGCGAGCTCGGGGTCCTCGAGCGACTCGCGCTGCTTGGAGAGCGCGTCGATGACCTTCGCGCCGAGCGCCCCGGATCCCGCGGCCTTCCACTGGTCGACGGCGCGCTCGAAGGCGCTCGTGTGAAGCTCTGCCAGCAGCGAACACACAGATTCAAGAGGGACTCCCTTCTTCCCCTTCGGCGCCACGGCGAGCCCGACGAGCTCATCGAGCGGCCTGCCGATCGAAGGGACGCTCGCGGGGTCGATCGTGCCGACCGCGCGCAGCGCGCGACGCGCGTTGTCCGCGGCGCGGCGAACGACCCAGCTACGGCGACCGGCGCTCTTGACGAAGCCCACCAGCGCGCCTGCGGCGCGGGCGATCTTGGCGGGGTCCGTCGTGGGGGCCGTTCCGCGCGGAGGGAGCTCGAGCCTGGCGCTCGCCGCGGCTGCGCCCTTGGCGCCCGTCGGAGCGCTCGCAGCCGCGTCCGCTGCGACCTCGTGATAGCCCTTGCGCAGCTTCTCGGCGACCTTCTTCTCGCACTCTTTGCGCGCTGCTTCTTCGGTCGCAAACGCCTTCTCGTCGCGCTGTCCCGGCGTCCCCAGACGCCCGTACACCACGACGAAGTTCACGCCCTCGACGCCTGCCATCCAGAACTTCGCGCTCGTCCCCTCGACGAATTCGAACCGACGCATGAGACCTCCTGCCGCGCGCGACGACTTCGAGCCGCGCTTCGCGAAGGGATGGTACACCGCCGCCGTGCGTGTAGTGTTGCGGATCGAAGCAGAGACCTCCCCATGGCAACCGTTCACCTGAGATCCGGCCACGTTCAACCGGTGTGGACCGGCCACCCGTGGGTCTTTGCGCAGGCCATCGCCAAGATCGACGGCCCCGCGCCGGCCGGCGCAGCAGTGGACGTCCTCGATCCGCGGGGAAACTTTCTCGGCCGCGGCTTCTACTCGCCCGAGAGCGCGATTCCCGTGCGAATCGTCACGCGAAAGCAGGACGAACCCCTGGACGACGCGCTGCTCGACCGTCGCGTAAAGTCCGCGGTCGAGCTTCGTCGCACGGTCCTCGACCTGCCCAGCGGCGAGACCGACGGCTACCGATTGATTCACGCAGAGGGCGACGGACTGCCCGGGCTCATCGTCGACGCGTACGGGCCCGTGCTCGCCGCGCAATTTCTCACGATCGGGATGAAGCGACACAGCGAGGCCCTTCTGCGCTCTCTCGTTCAGCACTCGGGCGCGACCACGGTGATCGAAGTGGCCTCGCCGCGGCACCAGAAGATCGAGGGCTTCGAGGTGCGCGAGGGTCCTGTCTTCGGCCCCGCCGTCGAGCGCCTCGTGTTTCGCGAGCGCGGGTTTACCTGGAGCATTCAGCCTCCGGGAGCCCCGGGCGGCGGCGGACAAAAGACTGGGTACTACTTCGATCAACGAGAGACGCGCGCGGCGGTCGAGCACCTCGCGCGCGGCCGTCGCGTGCTCGACCTCTACTCGTACGTCGGAGGGTTCTCGCTCGCGGCGGCCCGCGGCGGAGCGAGCGAGGTGCTCGCGGTGGACAGCTCGCAGTTCGCGCTCGACTGCGCGGCGACGACCGCCGAGGGCGCGGGCTTTCGCGACAAGATCCGCTTTCAGCGAGGCGATGCGCGCAAGGTCATGGCGCAGCTCGCCGAGGAGCAGCGGCGGTTCGACCTCGTCGTGCTCGATCCGCCCAAGCTCGCGATGGGGGCGAAGGACCTCGACGAAGCGCGCGGGATGTACCGCAAGCTCAACGCGCTCGCGTGCAAGCTGGTCGCTCCCGGGGGGATCCTGGTGTCGTGCTCGTGCTCGCAAGCGATGACCGGAGGCGAGTTTCTCCGCGTGATCGCGACGGGCGCGCGCGACGCGCAGCGGGACGCGACGGTGCTGCGATTGCTCGGGCAGCCGCCGGATCACCTCGTTCCTGCGGCTTTTCCCGAGGGGCGATACCTCAAGTGCGTGCTGGCCCGTTTGGGTTGAGGACCGTCATGACTGACGTCTATCCCGACTTCGAGCGGCGCGAGATCACGCTTCGCGGCCGCACCAAGACCGTGTTCATCAAGGGGCAGGGCCGCGCGGTCATCGTGATGCACGAGATGCCCGGGATGCACCCCGGCGTCGCGGAGTTCTCTCGCCGCGTCGTCGACGCAGGCTTTCGCGTCTATATGCCCAACCTCTTCGGGACGCCGGGCCGCGCCCTCTCCCCTGCCTACTCGCTCGAGACCCTCAGCCGCGCCTGCGTCGCCAGCGAGTTCACGATGTTCGCGAGCAACAAGAACAGCCCCGTCACCGAGTGGCTCCGCGACCTCGCCGCGCTCGCCCACCAAGAGTGCGGAGGTCCGGGGGTGGGCGCGGTGGGCATGTGCTTCACCGGCGGCTACGCCCTCGCCATGATGCTCGACGATCGCATGATCGCGCCGGTCCTGAGCCAGCCGTCGATCCCCGTCGCCTTCACCGCTGCGCAGAAGAGAGACCTCGGGATCGACGACGCCACGCTCGCGCGCGTCAAGGAGCGGGCGCAACAAGGCGCGTGCGTGATGGGCCTGCGCTTCACCGGGGACAGGCTCGTGCCCGATGAGCGCTTCGCGAGGCTGCGCGAAGAGCTGGGAGACAAGTTCATCGCGGTCGAGATCGACTCGCGCCCAGGCAACGCCCACAACATCGGCCGCTTCGCCCACTCGGTGCTTGCAGCGCACTACGACCACACGCCCGGCCACCCCACGCGCGACGCGCTGGACAAGGTCCTCGCGTTCTACCTCGAAAAACTCGGGACTTGAGCGATGGCGCTCGTCGCCCGCGTGACCGCGCCCGTCGCGTCGCACAAGCCCGGCAAGTGCGAGGTCACCCTCGCCGAACGCGCGCTCACCGCGCCCGTCGCCACGCTCGAGTTCGGCGACGTGTTCTCTGACGCAGCCGGGACGCGCTCTGTCAGCGAGTTCGAAGTGACGCTCTTTTCCGTGGCGAACAGCGCTCGAGAATCCCGTATCCGCGTGCGCATGCAGCACAGCTACGAGGGAGGCACGATGGCGCTGCGCGACCGGTGGTTCGAACCGCTGCCGGGCGCGGACGAAGTGATCGTGCTGAGACCGTGCGACCCCGCGCCGCTCGCCGCGCTCGAGGCTCGATCGCGCGCGTTCTGGCAGCGCTCGATGGGCGATCGAGATCCCGCCGTCGAGTGACGCCGCCCGCGCATCCTGTACGCTCGTCGACCGTCGTGCGCTCTCTTCGCCCCCGCCTCGCCCTGCCGCTCGCCGCCCTCGGCGCCCTTCACGGATCGTGCACGCGCGCGGCGCCCCCACCCGCCGACGCACAAGAAATCAACGCGGACTCCGCCGCGCTCACGGACGCACAAGAAATCAACACAGACGCCGTGGCGTTCACGGACTCGCCCTCGGACACCGGGCGCGGGTACGAGCCCGAGCCGTTCGCGCCGACGGAGGCCACCCGCCGGTACTGCGCTGGACGCGACGCGGACGCGATCGAAGCGAGGATCACCGAGCTGCTTCGCGCGCTCTCGCCGACGCAAAAGCGCGGGCTCATGGCGGGCGCCGCGCTCGGACGCACCGAGGACATCTGGCTCGCGCGCGGGATCCCTGCCCTGGGAATCGCGGGGTTTCGCATGATCGACGGCCCGCGCGGGGTCGCGGTGCTCCCGCCGCTCAGGGCCACGGCTTTTCCCACGGCGATGCTGCGCGGCGCGAGCTGGGACCCCTCGCTCGAAGAGCGGGTCGGCGTCGCGATGGCCGTCGAGACGCTGAGCGCTGGGGCCACGGTGCTGCTCGCGCCGACGATCAACATCCTGCGGCACCCGCGGTGGGGCCGCGCCCAAGAGACGTACTCCGAAGACACGACGCACATGGGGGCGATGGCCGTCGGCTTCGTGCGCGGCGTGCAGTCGCGCGGCGTGCTCGCGACGCTCAAGCACTTCGCCGCCAACAGCATCGAGAACACCCGACACCGCGTCGATGTGCGCATGGACCAGCGAACGCTGCGAGAGGTGTACCTCCCACACTTTCGTCGAGCGATCCACGAGGCCAACGCCGCGAGCGTGATGTCTGCGTACAACAAGCTCGACGGCCTCTACTGCGACAACAACCGTCAACTGCTGACCGAGATCCTCCGCGACGAGTGGGGCTTTCAGGGCTTCGTCGTCTCCGACTGGGTCCTCGGAACGCACGGCGCCGCCCCCGCCATCACCGCGGGCCTGGACCTCGAGATGCCGACGCCCCTCGAGTTCTCGATGATCCCCGCGGACATCACCCGCGGCGCGCTCACCGAGCGAGACCTCGACCGCGCGATCCGTCGCATGCTCCGCAGTCAGTTCTGCTTCGGGCTCGACGCCCGCGCCGTGACCCGCGCGCCCGAGCAGCGCGAAACCATCGCCCACCTCACCCTGGCCCGCGAGGTCGCGCGACGCTCGATCGTGCTGCTGAAGAACAGCACCGTGGGCGCCGCGCCCGTGCTGCCGCTCGAGCCGTCGCGGCTGCGCACCGTCGTCGTGCTCGGACGCGCAGCGAACGTCGCGAACATCGGAGATCGCGGCAGCAGCGCTGTTCCTGCGAGCAGCGTTGTGACCGCGCTCGACGGGCTGCGCGCGCGCGCCGAGGGGCGCTTCGACGTCGTTCACATCGCTTCGAGCGCGCTCGACGCAGCGGCGCTCGCGACGATCCGAGCGGCGAGCGCGGTCGTGATCGTAACGGGCAGCCTCCACACCGACGAAGGCGAGGCCACGCTCGGCGCAGGCGACCGAGCGTCGCTGTCGCTCGCCGCCGAAGAGATCGTGCTCGTGCGCGCGGCCAGCGCCGAAAACCCGCGAACGATCGTGGTGCTCGAGTCGGGCGCCGCGCTCGAGACCGCGCCGTGGGACGCGGGCGTCGCCGCGCTCTTGTGGGCGGGCTACCCTGGCTCGCAGGGCGGCCACGCGATCGCCGACGTTCTCTTCGGAGCGGTCGAACCCTCGGGGCGACTGCCGTTCTCGATGGCCGAGCGCGAGGCGGACCTGCCGCCCTTCGACAACACGTCCGATCGCGTGACCTACGAGTTTTTGCAGGGCTATCGGCACCTGCAGGCGCGCGCGATCGCGCCGCGCTTCGCGTTTGGCTTCGGCCTCTCTTTCTCGTCGGTCAACTACGAGGCGATTTCGCTGACGAGCTCGACGGCGTCCGCGAGCGAGCCCGACAACGTGGTCGAAGCCACGGTCACGGTGCGCAACACCGGCGCCCGACCCGTGCGCGAGACGGCGCAGCTCTATGTCAGCGTGACGGGCTCGTCGATCACCCGAGCGCCGCGCGATCTACGGGCGTTTGCGCAGGTAGAGATCGCTCCTGGCGCGACGACGACGGCGCGACTGCGCTTCGCGCTGCGAGACCTCGCGGTGTACGACGAGACCGCGCGACGCATGGTGATCGAGCGCACGACGTACGAGCTTCGAGCGGGCCCCGACAGCGAGCGAACGCCGCTGCGCGCGACGCTCACCGTGCGTTGAGTTTGTCTTCGTGGCCGAGGGACACTGCGCGCCGTGTCGAGAGAACCTCCCGAGGACCTCGTCGAAGTCCGCGCTGTCTTGCGAGTGGACGAGCGACCAGGCGGCAAGAAGTTTCAGGGAGTCTGACGCGAGGGCGCATGCAGGGAGTGAGGGCGCATGCAGGGAGCGAAGGGCGCATGCAGGGAGTGAGGGCGCATGCAGGGAGCGAAGAGCGCATGCAACGAGTGCATGCGCATGGGCGCCGAACGCGGCGGGGCGTCGCGGGACCAAGCGTCCCGGACGCCGAAGAAGGGAGTCGGCGTGACGCACTCGAGGACGACACAGCTCGGGATGACTCCGGGGATTGATCCTGAAAAACCTACCCGCACGCGGCAACTCGAAGGAGGATCCGCCGCAGGCAGCGAAGAGCAGCTCCGACATCGAAGGTTGATCGCGAGGCAGGAACCGTCACGGCTCGAAGCACCTTCGGCGCCCAGCGAGGCAGAACGTCACAGGATGAAGCGTCTTCGACGCCGCAAAGCAGTTCACACAATCGGCTCACGATTGAGCGGCGATGCGAGCGGCAGCTCGAGATTCTCGGCCAAGGCGTCGCGTTCGTGTTTGGCGCGCTGGTCGCTCACGTAGCCGACCACGGTTTCGAGGTCCTTTGGACTCACAGTGATCGCGGCAAACCCAGCTTGCCAGAGAAGCACCCGCGAACGAGTGCGCTTGTTGAAGACGAACGCGCTCGCACCCTTCAGCGCTCCCACCACAGACGAAATCGAGCTTCGCGTGTCAGCCCGCAGCAAAACATGGACGTGGTCGGCAGCGAACCCTACGGCGATCGCCTCGCAGCAGAACTCTTGCGACTTCGCGACGAGCACGGCTCGAATCAACGCTTCGTCTTCAACGAGGATCAACGGGAGACGGCGGCGAGTCGCCCACACAACGTGGACAAAGAGCCGGTCGATCACCTTTCGCACAGCTCGCCTCCGACGTGTTCAGAGGGCACGCAGGGAGTCAACAGAAGCCCGTCAATCTCGAATACACGCACATCTTTTATCGTCGTCCACCTTCGCTCCTCAACCCATCGACGCGCTCGCGCGGTGGGCGGCGGTCCATCGCCGATCTCCCGCGGCTCGCTCGATCTCCGACGGACTCACCGCGTTCGGCGTAGTCATTCGCCGCTTGCGCAGCGAAGGCGCCGGACTCCACCGCACGCAACTCGCCCGACGCTCAAACGCCGCAACGGTATTTCGCCCGATTGGTCCCGCGATACCCGCCTCCCGCTCCCGCTTCGGCGTCCGGGACGCTTGGTCCCGCGACGCCCCGCCGCGT
>LNEO01000163.1 GCA_001465015.1 Deltaproteobacteria bacterium Ga0077539
TTCGCCGCGCTCTTCGACCTCGCGTACACGGTCCTGATCAACCCGATGGGGACCAAAGACCTGCAGACGCTCTTTGTCGCAGAAGCCTGCGTGGTCGTCCTCGCGGCCCGAGGCGCCGCTGTGGCGTGCGCGAGCCCGTTTACGGTCAATCATCAGCGTTTCGCTGCGCCAGGTCTCTCGGCGATCGTCGCGCTCGTCGCGCTCTTTCGCGCGGATCTTCGCTACGCAGGCGCTCGCGAGGGCTGGGCCTCGGTCGAGATCTTCGGCGGCCCTGGAGCGATCGGCGATGCGCCTCCCAGAGCCGTGATCCTCTGCGAGTCCGACGAGCTCTGCGGCGGATCGCTCTTCGCGCGCGTGTGCGAGGGTGAGCGGCCCGACGTCGTGGTCCTTCCGCGGCAACACCTGTGGGACCGCACGACGTGGCGTCGGCTTCGCGTCGCCCTCGGACACGCGCCCCGCGAGCGCTTCGCGCCACGAACCGCGGACGACGCGCTGCGCGTGCGGAGGCTGCGATCGATCCTCTCTGTATTCGGAGCGCGCGTCCGCTGGGAGCAGGGCGAACGAACCGACGAGCAGCTCGCGGCGATCTCCGTCCTTCCGTCAGAGAGCCCCGCGCTCGCGAGGGTCACCTCGCGAAGCGCTTCGAGCCCCAGCGAACCGGCGCAGCGTGCTCCGGGCGCAGAGGTCGTGATCGAGCGCGCGCAGGACGTGTCACGATGGCTCGCCCCGCGCGAGAGTCAGGGCGTGCTCGCGCGAAGGCTGTCGGCGACCGTGCTCTTTTCTGCGGGGATGCGCGCGGCGAACCGCGGACTCGCGGCGGCCGGCCCCTTCTTCGAGGCGTCTTTGTCCCGAGATCCTTCGCATGTCGGCGCGCTCACCAACCTCGCCGTCGTCCGCGCAGCCGAGGGCAACCTCGCGGACGCCATCGCCCTCACCGAGCGCGCCCTTCGGATCGACCCTTCGAGATCGGTTGCGAGAGCCAACCTCGCGCGGTACCGAGCAGAGCGACGATGACCTTGAATGTTTTCGCCCACCCTCGCGTCGAGCCGGAGCGACGCTGGCGATGAAGTCGACAACACCCCGTGAACGCTCGCGCCTCGCGCGTGTGCGTGCCGCTTTGCTGGTCGCGGTGCTGTCCCTCGGCGCCGGCGCCAGAGCGCAGAACCTGCTCGGCCCCGCAGGCTCGACCCGCATCGAGGCTTCGGTGCGCGTGTCCCAGGCGCGCGCGGCGATTCGTCGCGGCGACGAGCCCGAGGCCGTGCGATTGCTCCGTGAGTCGATTCGTCTCGACGCCACCCCAGAGGCCCTTCGCGAGCTCGCGATGATCCTCGAGCGGCGCAACGAGCGACGGGCTGCCGCAGAGCTCTGGACCAGACTCTCGGGCTTGGGGCGATCGCAGACAGATCGGGCGCAGGCCGCCGAGCGCGCAGAGCTCTTGCGTCGCACTCCGTCGATGCTCCGCGTGTGGGTGTTGCCCGTGGACGCCAGCCGCCGGGCGAGGGTGTGGTTCGATCGGGATGCTCCGAGAAATGTTCCCGTCGGTGGAGCCGAAGCGCTGGTCGAGGGCGGCCCGCATCGAGTTCGCGTCGAATCGCCCGGCTACGAGCCGTTCGAAGTGATGGTCCCTACCGCGTACGGCGAGGCCCGCGAGGTAGCCGCGCGCATGCAGCGAGTCGGCGAGCGGCCCGACGCCGGGGCGCAGCCGGACGCGGGCCGCGATCGCTGATCGTCACTGCGACGCGCGCAGCGCTGCGACGGCCATCGCGCCGGTGACGAAGACGCTCAGCATCGCGCTCCACCGCAAGAATCGCCGCCAGAACGCGCTCGAGGCCGAATCGCTCCTCGCCGCAACCACCGCGATCACCTGCGCGAGCATCCACGCTGCAGCCACCGCCGCAAGGCCGTCGGCGCCCAGCCTCCCCGCGAGCGTCGCGAGCAGCCCGCGCTTCGGCTGCGCGCCGTCGAAGTCGAGCCTCACGCCGTCGGCCGTCGCCAGAAACAGCGCTCGTCCCGCCTGGTCCCGCACGATCATCGCGCGCTCGACGCGCACGTCTCGATCGACCGACGTGCGCTTCTTGTCGACGGATACCCAGGGATTTTCTACGCGAAATCCTCGCAGCGAACCGACCTCGACCCGGTCGCACCGGGCCGTCACCGAACGCTCGCCGATCGACGCGCTGCCCACCTCGCGATCGATCGCGCAGCGCTTGGAGACCCAGCGGCCGCCCTCGAGCGCAGACCACGCGAGGCCCCCGCCGGTCGATGGTGCGATCGCGGGCTCGTCTCGCGCCGCGCACTGCCCGGGCCGAACGACGGCGAGCTCTTCGAGCGTCCGGCACGGGGACACCGAGAGCCTTGCGAGCAGGTCGTACGGTTCGCTGCGAGCGGTCGAACGCGCGCCGCGAGCCACGACGACGAGCGTGACGCTCGCGCTGGCGATGCCTTCGGTTCGCACGAACACCGCTCGTTCTGCGATCGCATAAGCCCCGACCACCCTCCCGCGAAGAGGCTCGGACGGAGCCATGTCGAGCAGCGTAGGGCGCGGAAGGCGGTAAAGCGCGATGGCGAGGACCGCGTCCGCGAGCAGCGTCGCGAGGGCCCATCGCGCGAGCGGGCGAGGGGCTGGGGCTTTGCCGTCTTCGGCGCTCATGATAGGCAACCGCGGTTTTTCTGGTCGATCGGACCAAACGTCTCGGCGCCAAAACGTCCGAGCACGACCTGAGGATTCCACAGTCCCGCTGGGACTGCTCGAACGAGGAGATTTGTATCGTGAGCGTGTTGGTCGTTGGATCGATGGCGGTGGACACCGTCGAGTTTGCGGGCACGGGCGAGAAATTCGAGTGGGCCGCAGGGTCCGCGACGTTCGCCGCGCTCGCCGCGTCGTTTTTCACGACGCCGCGCGTGGTGGGCGTCGTCGGCGACGACTTTCCCGCAGAGATGATGGAGGCGTTGAAGAAGCGCGGCGCCGAGCTCGAAGGCGTCGAAGTCGTCTCGGGCGGAAGGACCTTTCGCTGGCACGGGCGATACGCGCCCGACCTCTCGTCGCGCGAGTCGCTGGCGACGCACCTCAACGTGTTCGAGACGTTTTCGCCGAAGATTCCCAGCAGCTTTCGGGCGTCTCGGTACGTGTTGCTCGGCAATATCCACCCCGCGCTCCAGGCTAGCGTGCTCGATCAAGTCGAGACGCCGGACCTGGTCGCCGCCGACACGATGAACTTTTGGATCCACGGCGAGCGCGCGAAGCTCGAGGCGCTGCTCCCGCGCCTCGACCTGCTCATCATCAACGAGGACGAGTCCCGCGACCTGTCCGGCGAGCGATACATCTCGCGCATCGGAAAGCGCCTCCTGGCGATGGGCCCCAAGCGCGTGATCGTCAAGCAGGGCGAGTACGGCGCGTATCTGTTCGACGAGCACGGGACCTTTCACGCGCCCGCGTATCCCGTCGATCAGGTCGTCGACCCGACGGGCGCAGGCGACTCGTTCGCCGGTGCCCTCTTGGGATACCTCGACGCCCAGCCCAAGCTCGACCGCGGAGCGCTGCGACGCGCCGTGGTGATGGGGTCGGCCGCCGCCTCGATTTGCGTGGAAAAATACGGCACAAAGGGCCTGCTCGAGGCGACCCATGACACCGTGCTCGAGCGCGCGAGAGAGTTCGCCAGCCTCGTGAGCACGCACTGAGCTGTGCCTGCGAGGGCGAAAATAGGGTACGTTTCGCTTCGAGCGGTCACGGAGTGGTCGCGCGACACACCAGTCTTTTGGTTTCGTTCGGAGGAAGAGGGTTCATGATGCAGCGGCGAATCGGCTCGATGTTGGGCGCAATGGCTCTGGTTGCGGGGTGCGCGCCGGCTCCGGTGACTCCCCCGCCGGACACCGGCGTCACGACGGACTCTGCGGTCGCGACGGACGGCTCGATGATGATGGGCGAGGGCGGGACGTGCAACGAGTTCGGCGCGATCGTCACGCCGTCGCGCAACATGGACATGGGCTGTGAAGGCTTTCAGGCCGCGCCCTGCAACGCTGCAGAGACAGAGTTCTGTCCGCGCTTTCGCAACAACGAGCCGATGCGGCGCAAGTTCGTGCTCACGCAGATCGACATTCAAACGCCGGCGAGCTTGCTCTCGACCCAGCCGGTCGGTCGCTTGCTCAACACGTCGATCCGCAACGCAGCGTTCTCGTGGGGCGTCGACCTCGACCTGGGCATGATGCGCATTCGGACCGGCACGATCCGCCAGCCGGTCAACCGCGTGTTCGGCACGGGGTATTTCGCGCAGGACATGCAGTTCGTCATGGGCGGCGCGCCGGGCATGGGCGGCGGCGACCGATGGAACCCGGTCACCGCGCCGATCACCAACGTCGGCGGCCTCCTCGGAATGCCGATGAACATGACCGTCCCGCTCATCACCATCCCGGTGTACGACGAGATGGATCGCAGCATGCTGCTCACCGAGCTGCCGCTGCGCGACGCGCGCATCGGCGACCTTCGCCTCACGGCGAACGGCAACTGCATCGGCACCGCGAAGCCCAACTTCGACTCGTGCGCGGCCAACACCACCCGGTGGAACACGTCGTCCGGCGACGCCCCGATGGTCACGCCCTACGGCGTTCTCGAAGCGAAGCTGACCTTCGAGGACACTCTCAACGTGCAGGTCGTCTCGCTCAACATGCCGCTCTGCAACATCATCGCTCGCTCGCCCTGCCGCGACGCCACGACGATGATGCCGGTCAACCCGATGTCCCTCACGATCCCGCCGGACACGACGGTCAACGTCGGCGGCATGATGAAGCCCGCCTGGACGCTCCGCGCGTTTATCGCCGGCGCCGCGGTCAACATCACGAACTGAACCCCCGCGACGCCGAAGGTTGGAAGAAGACACGCCCCGGGTTCACTCGAGCGCGTGTCGCCAACCGATGGTGGAGCGATTGTCAGCGACGCCGAAGGTTGGAAGAAGACACGCCCCGGGTTCACTCGAGCGCGTGTCGCCAACCGAAGGCGGCGCTGAAATCAAGCGACGCCGAAGGTTGGAAGAAGACACGCCCCGGGTTCACTCGAGCGCGTGTCGCCAACCGATGCCGTTGTGTTACGGCCCGCGCTCGATGCGCACGTCGCGCTCGCGCCCGTCGGGGCGTCGCACTCGAAGCACGACGAAGGTCCCGACGTCCCCGCGGACGCGCTCGCGCAGCTCGCTCTCGGTCATGTCGTGCGTCGAGACCCCGTCGATCGCGAGGACCAGCTCTCCCGGCTGAAGTCCGGCTCGCGCCGAGGGCCCTCCCTCTTCCACGCGGTCGACCGAGAGCGTGTGCGCGGCCGCTTGCATGCGCAACGACGCGCGAATGCCTCCGCTCCATACAGGCGCGCACTGCGTCGCGACCCACGCGAGCGCCACGCACCACGCGCGGGTCGTCAAAACAGATACCGCTCGCCGGTGTCGCACAGCACTGTCACCACGCGCTGACCCGCGGTCAGCGTCCTTGCGATCTCGCACGCAGCATGGATGTTCGCGCCCGCGGACGTCCCGACGAGCAGCCCCTCTTCGCGCGCCAACCTGCTCGCCATTCGCTCTGCCGCGACGTCGCTCACGGTCATCACAGAGTCGATCCGCGCGCGCTCGAGCACCGGCGGAACAAACCCGGCCCCGAGCCCCTGAATTCCATGCAGCCCGGGGGCGCGTCCCGAGAGCACCGCGGAGGCCGCTGGCTCGACCGCGACGATCTTCACCGTCGCGATCGCCTTCGCGAGGACGCGCGCCACGCCCGTGATCGTTCCGCCCGTGCCCACACCGGCGACGAAGACGTCCACCGCGCCGCCGCACTGCTCGAGGATCTCCTGCCCCGTCGTCTCCTCGTGGATGTCCGGATTGGCCGTGTTCTCGAACTGCTGCGACATCCACGCGCCAGGAATTTCTGCAATCAACGCCCGCGCCCTCGCGACCGCGCCTTGCATCCCGTCGAGCGGCGAGGTGAGCACGAGCTCGGCGCCGTACGCTTGCAGCAAGAGCCTTCGCGCCAGCGACATGTCCTCTGGCATCACCAGAACGCACCGGTAGCCGCGGACGGCGGCGATCATCGCCAGTGAAATTCCAGTGTTTCCGCTCGTAGCCTCGACGATGACCCCGCGGCCACGGGTTAGCTTTCCTGCGCGTTCGGCGGCGAGCACCATCCCGAGCGCCGCGCGGTCCTTCACGCTTCCGCCCGGATTCTTCGACTCGAGCTTCGCCACGACCTCTGCAGGCCCAGAATTGACGCGGTTGAGTCGCACCATGGGCGTGCGACCCACGAGCGCGAGCACATCGTCGGCGATATCTCCTCGACTCACGGGCATATTCCGAACCGTCGCAGAGAGTATCGCAGCGCTTGCTCCGATGCCCATGGACGGGCGAGCATTGCCCCATCGTGGTTCACGGTGGAAGCGATGACGAACAAGCGCCCTCCGAGCTTGGCGGATGGCGGTTGGTCGAGCTGCTCGGCCGCGGCGGGATGGGCGAGGTCTGGCGCGCCGAGCGAGAGGGCCCAGGCGGTGTTCGTCGACGCGCTGCGCTCAAGCGAATGCTCACGAGGCTTCGGGGCGACGGCGAGCTCTTGCAGCGCTTCATGGCCGAAGCGAGGATTTCCTCGCGCCTCGAGCACTCCAACATCGTTCAGGTCATCGACTTCGGCGATCAGCCAGAGCCCTACCTCGTCTTCGAGTACGTCGAAGGAATCTCCGCGGCCGAGCTGCTCCAGGAGTCCTCGCGCTCGCGCATCAAGCTGCCCGCCGCTGCGGCGGCGTTCGTGTGCGCCGAGGTCGCGACGGGCCTCGACTACGCGCACCGCAAGCGCGACGAGCAAGGGCGCGCGCTGGAGATCGTCCACCGAGACGTATCGCCGCACAACGTGCTGCTGAGCATCGAGGGCGCGGTCAAGGTCGCGGATTTCGGCGTCGCTCGCGCGGTCGACAACACCCTCCGAACCCGCGCAGGAATTCAAGTCGGCAAGCTCGTCTACATGGCGCCCGAGCAGGCCGCCGGCGGCCCGATCGACGGACGCGCAGACGTGTTTTCGCTGGGCATCGTGCTCTGGGAGCTGCTCACGTTGCAGCCGCTCTTTCCCAGGGACGACGCGGCGACGACGCTCAAGCGCTTGCAGACCGGGGACATCCCCGCGCCTTCGAAGGTCGAGCCCAGGATTCCGCCAGCGCTCGATCAGATCGTGCTCACCGCGCTCGCGCTCTATCCCGAGCAGCGCTTCGCGTCGGCTGGCGCCTTCGCGCAGGCGCTCCGAGGCTTCGTTCACTCGGTCGCTCCTGGCTTCGACTCGAGCGAGCTCATCCGAATCCTGCACAAGATCGCGCCTTCGGTCTCTTGGCATGTGGCGACACCCCCGCCGGGAGACAACGCGCGCGACCGAGCGCCTGTTGCTCCGCGCGCTGCCGCGCCCGCGGCCAAGGCCATGCCCGCCGTCGCGATGCCCGCCATGGCGCCTCCGCCTGGCAGTCTGGCGCAGCCTTCTGCAGCACCACCTCCAGCCGCCGCGCCGCGCCCCGCAGCGGCGCCAGCTGCTCCTGCTGCGTACGCCGTCGCCGCGCCGCACGCGAGCGCGGTCGCGAGCGCCGCGCCGCACGCGAGCGCCGCGCCGACTGGCGCGCCCGCGCAATACGCAGCCCCCGCGCCGCAACACGTTCCCGCGCCGAGCCCCTTTGCTGCGCCAGCCCCGCAGTCGTCCACGTCATGGCCGTCGTCCGCGCCCGCGCAGCCTCCTGCGAGAAGCGGCGGACGCGTCGCGCTCTTCGTCGCGCTCGCCGTCGTGGGAACGGTGCTCCTGGTTGGAGGGCTCGCGCTCGCGTTCGGAGCCTTCCGCCGCGGCGACGCAGACCGATCGGCCAGCGACGGTGAGCCCGACGCGAGCAACGCCGCCGTCGCGCCGACGCAAATCACGATTCCGTCGGTGCCTTCGCTCACCACGACGCTCCCTGCGATCTTGGGAACCAACGCGCTGGCCATCCCCGATGATGTTGTCGTCGCTCCGCAGCCGTCGGTCGAAGACTCTCCGACCGACGCTGGCGCCGAGCAAGAGCCACCGATCACCAACCCGTCGATCGCGCGCGTCGTCGGCGCGATCCAACGCCAGCTCTCGCAGAGCGAGTCGCAGTTCGCGCAGTGCGTGACGGTGCCGTCCGGCACTCGAACGAGGGTCACGCTGCGCGTTCAGTACGACGGAAGCGCGAGGCTCGTCCGCTTCGTCGAAGCGACCTCGACGCGGGGCGCGCTGCCGATCGAGGCGCAACAATGCCTGAAGAACATCGCGCAGCGCGTCGTGCGCCCCGCGGGAGCGAGCGGGACAGTCACGGCCCGCTGGTCGTTTTGGGTCGAGGCGCGGAGCATCGTCGGACTCGAGACCTCACCGCATCGCAGCGGACGCTGAGAGCCCGACCGGCAAGAGCAGCTCGAACAACCCCGTGCGGTCTGCGACGTCTTCGGCGACGGGCACATCGATCGTGCTCATCATCGCGCTCTGCGACTCGTACGCGACTCGCCCGAACGCGCGCACGCGAGCGCCCGGAGCTCCGAGCGACGATCCCGGAGTGTTTACTCGGCCGCGCAGCGTGAGCGGCGGACGGGCGACCAGCGCCAGCTCTGCGCGCGCGGTGTCCATGCGCACTTCGACGGGCGTCGGGTGAACGACCGCCGCGAAGCCAGTCGACGGGTCTGGGCGCGCCACGATCACGTAGCGGCCTGGGTCGAGCTCGAGCGAGAAGCGCCCGGTCGCATCGGTGACCGACGTCGTCGCGCGCGCGGTGGCGACCGGCAGGTTGAGCGTGCTCGCGTCGAGCGGACGCGCTTCGATCTCGACGCCGCCCATGCCGACGCTGCGCGAGGTCTCTGCGCGAAGCGATCCCTGCAGCACCGGTCGCAGCGGCACCGAGAAAGTCCGTCCGCGCACCATCGTCGAGACGCGGAGCGTGCTCTGGGTGAGGGCGAATGCCTCGTCTTCTGGCGTGATAATCACCTGGTAATTTCCAGGCAATACAGCAGTTGTGATCGAGCCCGAGGCGGTGCTGCGCGCGAGCACTTCGAACCACGCCTGGTGTCCCATCGGCAGCTGCTCGAGCTGCCCGCGCATGTAGATCGTCGCGAGCAGCCCCGATGGCGCGTCCGGCGAGCGAACGGCGCGCTCGACGGTGGCCTCCACGTCGACGCACCCGACACACGCGCCATCGGGCGTGCGCGAGAGCCGCTGCAGGCCCGGGATGCGCACTTGCAGCCCCGTCAGCGCTCCTCCGCCGGACACGAGCGCGCTGCTCGCGATGCGATAGACCATTCGCGCGGTGGTCGGCGGCATGCGCGCAGCGGCGGTCGTCGACGGTGTATCTCCCGTCGAGACCTCGAGAAACCACTCTGGGGATCGCTGATCCAGCATGATTCCGATGTTGAACGCGCCGTTGCCAGTGGCCGTCGTCCCGCGGGTCGAGATGAGCGCACCCCTCGAGTCGACCGCGCGCACAAGGAGCTCGCCGACACCGGCGCCGAGATCGCGATCGACGATGAAGCCCGACACCACGAGAGGCTCGCCATAGACCAGATTGTGGCGCTGCGGCTCGGAGCTGACGGCGTCGGCGTTGACCACCAAGAACTCCCGCTCGATGAGTGGCGGTCGCGTCTGCTGCATGTTCATCGGGTCGGGGGTCGCGACCACGCGAGGCTCGATGAACACGTCGTACGTTCCGGTCGCGAGAAACACGGAGAACCCCGACGTGGTCTCGTCTTCGGTCGCTGAAGAAAAGACCGATACGCCTGCCTCGTTGGTGCCCGAGCGCACGAAGCGCACGAGGGCGTTCACGAACGGCTCGCGGCTGCCGGGCGGCGCACGCACGACGCCGGTCACTTCGCGGGAGCGCGCGAGGGTCACGTCGACGGTCGACTGCGAGCGCACGACCTCTTGCGGGAGCGTGACCGGCGCAAAGGCGCGCTGGGAGTCGTTTTCTGCGGGGATCGCGGTGAGCACAACAGCGGTCGTCGCAGACGACTGCGCCACGCAGCGCGCCTCGACGCACATCGCCCCTTCGCCGCAATCGCCCGCGACGCCGCACGCATTGACCGGCGTCGCGCGGGGCGCAGAGAGCGCGCAGCCGCTGAGGGCGACGGTGAGCAAGAGCGCTGTGAAGCGAGTGAGTTTGGACATACGGCGCCTCCTCGGGCTCTACATGGACATCGTGACGTCCTTGCAGGCGTCGAGCGGGGGGTAGATTCCATTGATGCTCGGCACAACGACGTACCAGCGGGCGTGGGCGACCTCTCCCGGCCGCACGGGGACGTGCTGTTGCCCGGGAGTGTCGAGGAAGCGCGGCGACACATAGACGTCGACGCGCGTGCAGGTCGAAGCGACGAACTGGAGCGGAAACGAGAACGTGCGAGTCGGACCTGCGTCGGGCGCATTCAGAATCGAGCTGAACACGCCGTCTGCGATCTCGACTCCGCACGTCCGTCCAGAGATGCACGTGTCGAGGTTGCGATTGGTCCAGCCGCGCACGCGCAGCGCGACAGGAAACTCGTAGAACACCGTCACGCGAAACGTCTGGATGAACGGGATCGTCGCGCTGGTGGGCACGACGATGATCTCGCCTGGCAGCGGGTCGGTGAGCGTCATCGTTCCTGCGCGGCGCTGCGCGACGATCACGGGAGGCGACAATGGAGTGAGCCACTCGTCCTCACCGACGATCCGACGGTCCAACAAGCAACCCGAAGACTGGGCGCTGAAGGCAGAGAGCAAGATCGGACCGAGGGCTTTCGCCACGCGACCCATAGCAGCGAAAACCGTACCACGCGGGATCGGGCGCCGCTGTGACCGATCGGAGCTCGCGTTGATTGCGGTGGTTCGCAGCGTTTTCAAGAGCGGACCTGCGTCGTGCTCACGAGCGTACTCGCGCTCGGTGTGCTCGCGTGCATGACATCTCTGTCGCGACGTGGTCACTGCTCAGGAGGAACCGAGCCGCCTTGCGGGCCACCCGGGGGCGGGCCGCCCTCTTTCTCGAGGTAGCGAAAGATCGTCCGAGGATCGACGCCGAGATCGCGCGCGGTCTTCGTGCGGTTTCCGTTGTTTCGCTCGAGGACCTCGAGGATGTATCTGCGTTGAAACTCTTCTTTCGCCTTGTCGAGCGGGACGATCGGCTGAAGCTGCTCGGGCGTGAGGTCGAGGTCTTCGGGGCCGAGCAGGGTCTTTTCGCACAAGACCAGTCCCTTCTTGATGCGGTTCTCGAGCTGGCGAACGTTGCCCGGCCACTCGTACTTGCGGATCGCGACGAGCGCGTTCGGCGTAAAGCCCTTCACGGCCTTGTTCATCTCTGCGGAGTACTTCTGCAAGAGCGACTTGGCGATGACGATGATGTCGTCGCCGCGCTCGCGCAGCGGCGGCAGATAGATGTTCACGACGTTGAGTCGATAGTAGAGATCCTCGCGAAATCCGCCCTTCTTGATCTCTTCTTCGAGCTCGCGGTTGGTGGCGGCGATCACGCGGATGTCGACGCGCTCGGGCTTGCTGTCGCCGACCTTGGTGACGATGCGCTCTTGCAGCGCCCTGAGCAGCTTGACCTGCAAGGGAAGCGGGAGCTCCCCGACCTCGTCGAGAAAGAGCGTGCCCTTGTCGGCGGCTTGAAACTTTCCGAGCCGCGTCGCGACGGCGCCTGTGAAGGCTCCGCGGACGTGGCCGAAGAGCTCGCTCTCCATCAGGTTCTCGGGGATGGCGCCGCAGTTGATGATGACGAACGGCCCGTTGTTGCGGGTCGATCGGTTGTGGATCTCGCGGGCGATGAGCTCTTTGCCGGTCCCGGTCTCACCAGAAATCAAGACGAAGATGTCCGTCGGCGCGACCTTCTGCACCTTGCGAAACACCTCGAGCATCGAGGGGACGCTGCCGATGATCTCGCCGAATCGCTGGTCTTTGAGGCGCTTTTCGAGCTCGGTCTTGTCGGTCCGAAGCGAGTCGAGCAAGAGCGCGTTCTGCAAGATCATCGCGGCCTGCGCGGCGAAGATCGTGATCACGTCGATCGACCGCGGGGGAAAAAGGTTCGCCACGCGATCATTGCCGAGATAGAGCAGCCCCAACAGCTCGCCGCCGGCGATGAGCGGCGCGCAGAGTACAGACGACAAGCGCAGGTGCATCACGCTGTCGCTGCGCGAGAAGGCGCTGTCGCTCATCGCGTCGGCGACGATGATCGGACGGCGGGTCTCGATCACCTTGGCGACGATGCTGTCCGAGAGCTGTCGGACCGCGTCGGGGATGCTCTCTTGTCGGAGGTTTCGCGCGGCGCGCACCTCCGGCGTGTTGTCTCGCAGCAAGAGCACGAACCCGCGCTCGGCGCCGGTCACCTCGATGGCTCCATCGAGCACGGACTCGAGCAACGATTGAACGTCCCGCGTCACGAGCAGACGCTCGGAGAACTGAAGCAACCGACGGAGGCCGACGATTTCGGCCTGGGCGACGTCGTCTTTCGAAGCGCCCTTTCCTCCAGGGGCCTCTGCTTCTTCGAGCAACGAGAAGACCATCTCGGCGGTGCCGATCAAGACCTTGTCGTTGTGCTGCAGTCGGGCGCGGCGCTTGCGCTTGCCGTTGATCTGGATTTCAGCGACCGGGTCGACCTCGTCGAGCGAAAAATCCCTGCCGTCGAAGACGATTTGGGCGTGATAGTCCGCGACGCCACCAGCGTCGAGACAGACGTCGTTTCCCCCTGCGCGTCCAATGGATGAAACCGCTTTGTACAGGGGAAACAACTGGCCGCGACCCGCGGCGCCGATCCAGCGAAGACAGGGCATCGATTGACTCCCGCACAGCTCGCGAACGGGCCGCGGAACGAGGGGCCGTGAGCATAGCAAGTTCCCCGACGACGCTCTCGTTTCCGACAAGGTCAGAGCAAATCAGGAGCTGCCCGAAGTGAGCGCGGCAATTTCGATGCTTGACACAACGAATAGCATCACGGTACCAACCTCGCCCGTGCGGCGTTTCGCCCGCGTTTTGCCGTGGCAGGCAGTCGCACTCTATCTGGAGGACGAAGCAATGAAGCGGGTTCTGGTTCTTCTCTCGGTTACTGCCCTTGTGGGTGCTCTCGCCATGGCTTGTGGCGGCGGTTCTGCGGACACCTCGTCGGGGGCCGGCACCTCGTCGGGCACCGGCGCGTCGTCGGGCGGCACGGACACCACCGGTGGCAGCACCGGCGGCGCTGCGACCACCGACGCCGACGCGGGCGCGGCTCCTGCTTCGTCGGGCGGCGCGATGTGATTCAGTCGTCGCGCTTCACTGCGCGACGATCGAATTCGATGAAAGACGCTCTCTCCTCACGGAGGGGGCGTCTTTTTTCGTTTCTCCCGGACGATTGCTCCGCCTTCGGTTGGCGACACGCGCCCGAGTGAGCTCCATGCGTGTCTTCTTCCAACCGGGCGTCGGTTGATTTCGGCTCCGCCTTCGGTTGGCGACACGCGCCCGAATGAGCTCCATGCGTGTCTTCTTCCAACCGGGCGTCGGTCCTTCGGTTGGCGACACGCGCCCGAATGAGCTCCATGCGTGTCTTCTTCCAACCGGGCGTCGGTTGATTTCAGCTCCGCCTTCGGTTGGCGACACGCGCCCGAATGAGCTCCATGCGTGTCTTCTTCCAACCGGGCGTCGCGAGGGCTCCTTGCGTTGGTGCGGTCGGTGTACGATTCGGCTCTGCAATGACCGGCCAGCCATCACTGCTCGCAGCACGTTTCTTCGCGTTCGCAGCGCTCCTCGCCGCGACCTTCGCCGCGTGCCAGCAGGGCGCCGTCCCCTCGGACTCGAGCGGGACGACGACCACGCAGGCTTCGAGCGGCAGCGAGCCGGCGGAGAGCCCGGCGACCGATCCCGACGCAGGACCCTGACGCGCCTCGCGCGGCGCTCAGAAGCTTCCAAACAGCGTGAGCCCGGGATTCGCGACGCTGGGCGCGACCGCGAGTCGTATCTGGTCGAACCCGCGCGGGGCAGGGCGCGTACGCACCTCGCGACGCTCGGGCCGAAAGGTCACGATCGCGTGGACGAGCCCGCCCACCATCGTCGCGCCGAACAGTGCCCACGACGTGGCGTTGATGACCGTGAGTGCGATGAGCACCGGGGTTTCGGGGCTGGATCCGTCCGTCCGGCGGGCGCCTCCCGGGCAGCCGATGCCGAACAGCGCAGGCTCTCGAACGGTGAAGTCTCGGACGAGCGCACCGCAAGCGGCAGCAGAGCCGATGGCGATGCCTCCGAGCACGAGCTCGGCGCTGAGAAACGCCGCTCCGGCGCCGTAGTTTCCCTGGACGAACTGGGCGCCGCCGAAGGGGATGATGATCGTCGCCGGCGAGTACGTGAGGGCGACCACCTCGCGCGTGGCGAGCTCGCGCAAGAGCGCTTGCTGCGCGATTCGTCGGGCGTTGGCCTGCGTCTGCGCGTCACGCCGCTCATCGCGAATCGCGTTGAGGACAGGCAACATCCGCTGCCGCACGTCGTAGAAGAGCGACTGCAGCGGTGGAGAAAAGAGCGCGGGGCTGAGCAGCGCGTCCGGGTTGTCGCGCAGGATCGCCTCGATGACCTGCTCGGCCTGCGGCCGCTGGCCCATCGAGAAGAGGGCCGCGGCGTAGTATTTTCGGGCGGGTTCGATCAGCTCCTGGCGCACAGTCACGGGCTCGACGCCCACCAGCCGACGGAGCTGCACCGCGGCTTGCGCGAACTCGCCCGCGGTGAAATTGTCGCGGGCCAGCAAGAAATCGTCGACGTCGTCCGCGCGGGCGACGTTGGCGCTCAGCGCGATCGCCATCGCTGCGACCCACGAAATCGACCGCCGCTGTCGTCGCGACGCCGCGATCGTGCGCCAGGAGCGCGGTGGCTCAGCCTGCTCGGAGCTCACGATGGAGGCGCGTTCTCCATCGTGCGAGGGATGCACGGGTAGAGCGGACTGGTCAGGCGCAGGGGCGTTCCGTCGGCCGTGGGCTGCACGTCGATGCGCCACGGTCTGGGTCGGGCGCAGTTGGCGTCTGGGATGATCTGCACGGAGTGCGACCCGACCGTCAGCGGATACTCGTTGCCGTTGTCGTGCTCGTGCGGGTCTCGATTGTCGATCGAGATCAGCCCGTTGAGCCCTCGGATGATGAGCTTCACGGGGATCTGCTGGGTGGTCGCGACGGTGCCGATCGCCGTCGTCACGACCCGCGCGTTGGGCGTGGGGTTGCTGCGCGCCGCCGCTTGCACGGTCTGCGTGTGGCACACGTACGTCGGGCTCGTGAGCTCCTGAACGAAGTCTCCGGGCTGCGGCCGCACCTCGACCCGCCACAGCTGCGGTCGCTCGCAGTTGGCGTCATCGGGAACGATCTGAACCTGGTGCACTCCCGTGCGTAGCCGATGCTCTCGAGCGTCGGTGAGATCCATCCCATCGATCGCGACGCGCCCGTTGGGGCCCCGGAGCACGAGCCGGATGCGAACCTCGTCGCTCCTCGCTCCGCCCCGCGGGGCGCCCGCGTCGGCGCTGGCGAGGGCCATCGTTCCGAGCGATGCGGCGCTCTGCGCAGACGCGTCCGGCGGATCGGCGGAGGCCCGCGCGGAGGTGCCGGCCTCGATCGAGGCTGCGCTCGCGCCGACGATGGCGCGCAGCGTCCGTGTTGATTGTGTGTGTCTGGCCTCGGCGTTGGCCGCGCTGCGGTGTCTGATCGTCGAGAGGACCCCGACGACGGCCGCGGCGCTCACCGCGGCGGTGGCGCCTACGAGCGCGGCTGCCCTCATCGCGCGCTGCTGTTGGCGCCGCTTGGCGACCGAGCGAACGAGCTCGACCACCTTCACGTTGGTGGGCTCGAGGGCGAGCGCTCGGTTGAAGAGCGCCATCGCCTCGGGAACGCGCCCGGCGTCGCGCGACTTGCGTCCCTGCTCGGGCAGCAGCTCGATGAGCGACCGATTGTGTTCAGCGACGAAGCCGTCTGGGTCCGCGAAGAACTCGCTCAGCTTCTTGGCGGGATCGTCCCAGCCGATCTCCGCGCAAAACTCACACAGAGCCACCTTGAGCGCGGCCGCGTCGGCGTAGCGGTCTTCGATGCGCCGGGCCATGCATCGCCGAATGATCGCGGCGAAGCGCTCGCCCACCTTGGGCTCGGCGCGAACGGGATCAGTGAAGTCCGACTCGAGGATCTTTCGCAAGAGCGCGTGCGCGACGGGGGCCTCGAAGGGCAGTCGCCCCACCGCGAGCACGTACAGCACGGTCCCTAGCGAGAAGAGATCCGTGCGCGCGTCGATCGCACCCGAGTCGATTTGCTCGGGCGCCATGTGCGCGGGCGAGCCGAGGATCTGGCCCGTGACGGTCATTCCATTGCCGTCGGCGATGTGGGCGATGCCGAAGTCCGTGAGCTTGAGGATCCCGCCCTTGTGAAGCAGGATGTTGTCCGGCTTGACGTCGCGGTGAACGATCCCGAGGCCGTGGGCGCAGGTGAGCGCGTCGCAGATCACGGCGCCGATCGCTGCGACGACCTCCGCAGGCAGCGGCATCCGTCCGTCGGCGAACCGTCGCAGCGTCGGTCCGTCGAGCAGCTCGGTCACCATGAACGACTCGCGATCGGCCTCGACGCTGAAGTCGAAGACCTCGACGATGTTCGGGTGCCGCAGCCGCGCGGCCGCCTGGGCCTCACGCAGAAATCGCTTACGGCTCTCGACGTCCGACGACAGGTGCGGATGGAGCACCTTGACCGCCACTTCGCGCAAGAGCTGTGGGTCGCGCGCTCGATACACGACCGCCATACCGCCGTGCCCTAGCTCTCCGAGCACCTCGTAGCGGCCGATTGATCTCGCGTGATCTTCGGCAGCAGCAGACAGCAATGTTACCGCTGGAGTGTACCCCGAGGCGTCGTTTGGACAACCTCCTGCTCGCGCGAAAAAGACACCTTGGGTATAATTATCCTCCGTGAGTGAATGAGCGACTCGAGCTCTTCGTAGCGTTCGGGTCGGCGGGTCTCTGCGAGGAGGTGTGTCGTGCGTGCTGGGTTCACCGCAATCGTTCTGGCGGTCGGGTCACTGCTGGCGAGCGTCTCGTGGAGCTCTGGTGCGAGCGCAGAGCCCGCGACGCGACGAGCGACCGTGGCGGCGCAGGAGGCGCAGCCGAGGGCGAGCGGAGCGATCGAGCCCTCCCTCGCGCGGGCCGAAGCGCTCGAACGACAAGGCGACCACGAGGCCGCCGCGGCGATGTACAGCGCGGTCCTCGCGTCCCGAGCGTCTGTGGATCCGCAGGCGCTCGCCGGTCGCGCGGAGCACATCGTCGCCCTCGTTCGCGCGGCGCGCTCGGACGTGGAGGCGTGGGCGCTGTGCGAGCGACTCGCGGTTCGAATCGAGGGCGCTCCTCGTGATTCCGCCGTGGCGAGCGACGGGCGTGCGAATCGCGCTGCGCTCGCCACGAGGCTTCGGTGCGCCGAGCAGGAGCTCTCGGCGCTGGCCGAGCGCCGTCGGATCTCGGGCCCGGCTGGGCCGGACCTGTTCGCGATCGAGCGCGCTTCCAGAGCGCTCTGCGAGCGACTCGCAGGGCTCGAGTCCGACGCCGTCTCTCTGCGTGGCGCTGTCGAGCCCGTGTACGCCAGGGCGCTGGCGGGCCGAGCGCTCGGGCTGCTCGGGGACGAAGCGTCGGCGTTGGCTATCGCGACGAGCGCCGCGCGGCAGTGGGCGTCGCTCGTGGATGCTCCCTCGCTCGCGGACGCGCTAGTGAGTGGAAGTGCAGTAAATCACCGCGCTACTCGAATTGTGGTGCGCGCTGCGCCCGTGCTCGCAGGGCGCCCTCCTGGGCCGACCGACCGCGAGCGCGCGCTGCGAGCGAGCGCAGGGGACGCGCTGGTCGAGCGCACCTGGAGCGCGGTGGTGGCCCTCGTGTGGGTCGCGATCGAGCGCGATCGCCGGTCGGTGACGAGCGCGCGGATCGAGCCCCTCGCGCGGGGCGCCAGCGAGCTGCGACGCGAGCGATGGTTTACGACGCAAGCCGCGCCGGTGCTCGATCGACATCGGGCGACGCTCGCGGACACGAGCGCCGCGTCGCTTCTCTCTCGATACACCGCCTTGTGGAACGCCGACGCCACCAGCGCCCGCTTCGCCGCCGCGCTCAGGGTGGGAGAGCTCTACATGGACCTCGGCGAGCGCAGCCGCGTCGTGCAGGACGTCCTCATCGAAGCGAGCGACATGCCCGACGTCCTGCGCGGCTACGTGAGCCCCGCGGACCAGGCGCACGTCGCGCAAGCGAGGGGCGTCTTCGAGCGATGCGTGAGCGAAGCTCAGCGCGCGGGCGTCGACAACGAGTGGGTCCGCGCGTGCGCGCAGCGGCTGCGGTACATCGGCTCGCCGAGCGGCGTGGTCGTGGACGAGATGGTTCCGATGTTCAACGAACGGCGAGGGTGACGCGGCGGGCGCCGGTCACTCGCACGCGTTGCTCATCAGGTTGCATCGAGGTCGGGCGATCGGGCAGTGCATGTCACTCGTGCACTCGACGCACGTGCGGCTCGAGCCGCAGATCGGGAGCGCGGGGGTCGGGCAATCGCCGTTCGTCGTGCACTCGACGCACGTCGCCGTCATGGGGCGCGTGTCGCACACCGGCGTCGCGCCGCTGCACGCAGGGGAAGCGCCGCACTGGCACGCGCCCGCCACGCATTGATTGGCGCTGCGCGCGCTGCAGGCCGTGCACATCGCGCCGGCGGATCCGCAACGGGCGAGCTCGCCGGTGACGCACGATCCCATCGAGCAGCAGCCGGTCGCGCAGGTCGTCGCGTCGCACGGTCGGCACGCGCCCATCGCGCAGCCATTGGAGCACACCGTCAACGAATCCACCGTGTATCGACACATTCCACCGGAGCAGGTGCCGGCGGGGTTGTAGACGTTGAGCGTCGCGCCCGTGCAAAACGCCGCAGGAGGCGCGTTGCACATCGACGTTCTGGGCGGGTACTCGCAGCTACCTGCGCGGCAGATTCCCGCGCCAAACGTCACCAGAAGCCCGCCCGTGGTGCACGTCGGCAGCGGCGGATCGTCGCAGCGAACCCCGCTGCACGGGTCGAACGTGTCGGGCGCGTCCGGGACATCCGCGACGTCACGGACGTCACGAACCACGTCACGGACCACGTCGCGTACGTCGGACGCGTCGGCGACATCGGCGACATCGCGCGCGTCGGGAGCGTCCATGCCGGCGTCGACGACGTCTTCGACATCGGGGGCGTCCATCGAAGCATCCGAGGCGTCGACGACGTCGGCCGCGTCGATTTCGGCATCCGAAGCGTCGCGAACATCGCCGACGTCCGTGACGTCTGCGACGTCAGCCACGTCGCTGACATCCGCGCTATCGGCGACATCGACGACGTCGTCGGGTGTGTCCGTCGGCACGTCTGGCGCGTCGGGAGCGTCGGGCGCGTCGGTCCCGTCGCTGACAACGTCTTCGACGTCGTCTTGCGTACCGGGCCGCGCGTCGCGCAGCGCAGCGTGCGGAAGGGCGCAGCCCGCGAGCGCGAGCGTCAACAAGGCTGAGCCGAGAGAGACGGACGCGAAGGAAGGCCGGGCTCGATGGGACACTGTGTAAATCCTGAGCTTTCGTCGAAGAATCAGGGAAGCGAAAAGCGTGCGTACCCAGCATAGCAGCGATGCGCGCGGACGGCGGGCAACGTCTCGAGGATCGGGGCGCCGCCCTTCGGTGCCCTTCACATGGGCAGCGGTGCGATCGGGCCGCGCACGAACCACACTGCGCCGCTCGGCTGCATGGTGGTGCGGTCGATTCCCCCGGCGATCATCACGCTTCCGTCCGCCATGCCGAGCACGGCCGGGTCTGCGTTGGTGATCTCTCGTGTGCCGGGAATCAACCGCAGCGTCGCCACGTCGCTCGCGTCGATGACGTCCACGCTGAAGAGCGCGCTGCCCGCCGCGTCGCGCCCGCCAGTGACCACGACGCGGCGACCGTCCTCGGTGATCGCTGCTCGAATACCCCGTCGTCGCACGCTCAGCAGCTCGAGCTCGACGCCCACGCAGTTCATCGGCCGCATCCCGCTCAGGCACGCGGCGTCGAGCAAGATATCTTTCGTCGCCAGCGCCCCGGTTGTGTTGTCGACCCCGCCGAGGATCAAGACTCTGACGCACGCCTGGCGCGCGTCGCGCTGCACGCATACTGCGGCGAACTCTGAGCGTCGATCGACGCTCGCGCCCATCGACGCAACCGTCGTGCTGATGGTGACGCTGGCGCTTCCGGGGGACCAGTGCTCGAGCGCAGGGCAGCTCGCGCAGGTCGGATCCTGACCGCCGTACACGAGAAACTTCGGCGCAGTACTCTCGGTGCGAGGCGCGAGCCTCAGCACTCCTGGACGATTGCGTCCCGTCGCCAACGCATAGGGAACGCCCTCGATTTCGCCGAGCCGATCGACGCGGTCGATCCGCGGCGAAGCGGGGCCCATCTCGGGGCGGCCGCCTAGCACGTAGGCGAAGTCGACGTCTGATGCGACCGAGGCGCCGCGAAGCACGCGTCGTTCGGGGGGGATTCCGCGAGAGGGCGCCGCGCCGCTCGAGGTGTCGTTGGTCACGACCGCCCGCTCTGCGCGCAGCAGGAGCACGCCGCTCCCTTCGGGCAGCGGGACCACCGACGTGTCCCCGTCGAACGCAGAGCTCACCGTAAACGTGTACGGCTGCTGCTTGTGCGACGGCAGAAAGTACCAGTCGGGCCGCGCGTCGCCGCGCCCCTGCGCGATCGTGAAGGCGACGGCGCCTCGGCCTCCGGCGGACACGAGCGCGAAGTCCGCGCGCGGCTCGATCATCGCTCCGCCGGGGGCGAGGGCGACGCTGTCCGAGGGCTGCACGAAGACCGTGAGCCGCTGCGATCCGACGTTGATCCAAGCGACCGGGGGCGTCGCTCCCTGCGCGATGATCGTCCGATCGCGGAGCACGTCGACCCGAAGTCTGGCGACCGTGCGCGGATCGGTGGGGCGAACGTCGAGGTTGAAGCGCGAGCCCGGGCTGGTGCTCACGGTTCGAATCGAGCCAGGATCCCCCTCGAAGCCGGCGCGCACCGTCGTCGCTCCCATCGCTCCGGAGAAAGGGTCGGCCATGTTGGGGCCGACGATCACGACCTCGCTCGTGACGTCTCTCTGACAGGCCAGGAGCAAGAGCGGCATTGCGCAGAGCGAAGGCTTCGAAAGCAAGGCGTTGGTCGCGGATATAGCAGCGTCACCGCGCGTTGGCGACACGGCTTCGCCGCTTGGACCGGGGGGTCGATCGAGGTACTCCGTACGGTCGTGTACGAAAGGGCGTTTGCGTTGTGCGCGAGGGATGCGTCGCTCGTGGCTGTGCACCGCGAGGGCTCGCTCTTGCTCGCGACGCGAGGCGAGGTCCTCGTGTGCGACGAGGCCGCGCAGACGGCGCTGGCTCGTTGGGCGGCGGTGAGCGACGAGCGCGCGTCGGACGCGCGAGCCGTTCGCGCGCCGTTCGCGTTCGGGTGGATCACGTACGACGCTGCGCGATGCGACGACCCATCGCTCGAGGGCGAAATGCGAGTCCGTGGAGATTACGCGCCGCTCGCGTATCTGCAGCGATTTATGAGCTGGATCGAGATCGCGCCCGACGGCCGCGCCAGCGCGTCGGGCGGCGAGCGACCCGCGGAGCTGCTGGCTCGCTACGAAGCCGAGCCCGAGGCCACGCTCGAGCCAATCCGCGCCCACGAAATCAAATGCGCGACGGACCGTGACCGGCACCGACGACAGCTCGCCGTGGTGAGGGAGGCGATCCTCGACGGCGAGGTGTACCTGGTCAACGTCGCGCGGATGTTGCACGCGAGCGAGGGGATGAGCGACGGGCAGATCGCGGCGCGGGTGGCTCGATCGAGGGCTCCCTTCTCGGCGCTCTTGCGCGGGGCAGGGTGCACGGTCGGCGCGATGTCCATGGAGCGGGCGCTCTCGTGGGACCGCGCCACGGGCTCGCTCGAGACGAGGCCGATCAAGGGAACGCGACCGCGCCACGACGACCCAGCGCGCGATCGGGCGCTCGCGGACGAGCTCGCGGCCAGCGCGAAAGAGCGGGCCGAGAACGTGATGGCCGTGGACGTTCATCGCAATGATCTCGGTCGGATCGCGGCGGTGGGCAGCGTGACGGTGCCCGAGCTCGGCGCGGTCGAGCCGCACGCGTTCGTCCATCACCTCGTGTCCACCGTTCGTGCGCGGGCTCGCGAGGGCGTCTCGGCGCGCGAGGTGCTCGAGGCGATGCTGCCTGTAGGGAGCGTTACGGGGGCTCCCAAGCGTGCGGCGATGACGACCATCGGCCGCCTCGAGCCCGAGCGGCGCGGGCTGTACACGGGCGCGTACGGCGTCTTGGACAGCGATGGCTCGCTCGACCTCGCGGTCGCGATCCGAACGATCGTGCGCGACGAGCATGGCGCGCACTACGGATCGGGCGGCGGAATCGTGATCGACAGCGACCCCGATCACGAGTGGGCCGAGCTCGCGTGGAAGGAGCGAGCCCTCGCCGGAGCGCCGGCGCGGTGAGCGCCGCTGGGCGACCATCGCCGTGCTGCCGTCGTGTGAACCGATGGATCGCGCCCGAGGCCCTCGCGCCCGACGGCCGCGCTCAGCCCTCGAGGTCCTCGTCGCCGCGCTCAGCCCTTGAGGGCCTCGGCGCCGCCGATGATCTCCATGAGCTCCTTGGTGATCGCGGCCTGACGGGCTCGGTTGTACACGAGCGTGAGCGAGGCGATCATCTCCTTGGCGTTGCGCGTCGCGTTGTCCATCGCGGTCATGCGCGCCCCGTGCTCGCTGGCGAGCGAGTCGAGGATCGAGCGGTACAGCGTGGTCTCGACGTACATCGGCACGAGGCGATCGATGAGCGCGGTCTTGTCGGGCTCGAAGAGGTACTCGACGCTCGAGTCGTCCGCGCCCGCCTCGGCGCTCTTGTCGAGCGCGACGGGGAGCACGGTCTCGGTGCGGATGAACTGCGTGACCGCCGAGCGAAACTCGGTGAACACGATGTCGAGCTGATCGAACTTTCCTTCGATGAACTCTTCCATCAGCTCGCGCGCGATTTCGGGCGCTCGTTTGTCGGGCTTCTCGGTGGCGCCGGTGTGATCGTGGACCACCTCTTCGCCGCGGCGACGAAGGTGATCTCGGCCCTTGCGGCCGATCGTCACGAACTTCACTTCTTCGAAGCCCTGCTCGAGCAGCTCTTTCTTTCGTCGCTCGCCGGCGCGGATGGCGTTCGAGTTGAACGCTCCCGCGAGCCCGCGGTCCGACGTGATGAGCAGCACGTACGCCTTCTTGCGCTCGGCGTGCTCGACGAGCAGCGGGTGCACGGGGCTCTCCGTGTCCGCCGTGTCGATCTTGGAGACGACCGCGCGGAGGACCTCTGCGATCTTCTTGGCGTACGGGCGCAGCTCGGTGATGCGCTGGGTCGCGCGTCGCAGGCGCGCCGCGGCCACGAGCTTCATCGCCTTGGTGATCTTTTGCGTGTTCTTCACGCTGCCGATCCGGCGTCGGATCGCCTTCAACGAGGGCATCGCCCGCTCCTTGAACTCGAGTTCGTGAAATCAGTCTCTGAGGCCGCTCACCGCGCGAGCGGTCGCTGCTCGATCACTTCGCGTCGGCGACGAACTGCTTGCCGAAGGCCTCGAGCGCCTCCTTGAGCTTGCCCTCGACCTCCGCCGTGAGGTCTTTCTTCTCGCGGATGACGTCGAGGATGCGCGTCGAGTGCGACTCCAAGAAGGGGAAGAGCTCCTGCTCGTAGCGGCGAAGGACGCCCACCGGGTAGGAGTCGAGGAAGCCCTGCGTTCCTGCGTAGATCAGCGCGACCTGCTTCTCGACGGGCAGGGGCTGGTACTGCGCCTGCTTCAAGATCTCGGTGAGGCGCTGGCCGCGCGCGAGCTGGTTCTGCGTGGCCTTGTCGAGGTCCGACGCGAACTGAGCGAACGCCGCCATCTCGCGAAACTGCGCGAGGTCGAGGCGCAGCGATCCGGCGACCTTCTTGATCTTCATCGCCTTGATCTGCGCCGAGCCGCCGACGCGAGAGACCGAGAGACCGACGTTCACCGCCGGGCGCTGGCCCGCGTTGAACAAGTCCGTCTCGAGGTAGATCTGGCCGTCGGTGATCGAGATCACGTTGGTCGGGATGTACGCAGACACGTCGCCCGCCTGGGTCTCGATGATCGGCAGCGCCGTCAGCGATCCGCCGTGGCCCGCGAGCTTCTTCAGCTCGTGCTCGCTCGCGCCGAGCGAAGACATCGCGTGCTCGGCGTCGATCTTGCCGATCTCGCCCATGTACACCTTGCCGTCGACGCCCGTGTTCGAGTCCGAGCCCTTCTTCACGATCACGTAGTGATCGGCCATCTTCGCCGCGCGCTCGAGCAGGCGAGAGTGGCAGTAGAACACGTCGCCCGGGTACGCCTCGCGTCCCGGCGGACGGCGGAGCAAGAGCGAGAGCTGGCGATACGCGACCGCCTGCTTCGAGAGATCATCGTACACGATGAGCGCGTGCTGCCCGCTGTCGCGGAAGTACTCGGCCATCGTCACGCCCGCGTACGGAGCGATGTACTGAAGCGGCGCCGAGTCGACGGCCGTGGCGACGACCACGGTCGTGTACTCCATCGCGCCCATCTCCGTGAGCTTGGCGACGACGCTGGCGACGGTGCTCTGCTTCTGGCCGATGGCGACGTAGAAGCAGAAGACGCCCTTGCCCTTCTGGTTGATGATCGTGTCGAGCGCCACCGCGGTCTTGCCCGTCTGGCGATCGCCGATGATGAGCTCGCGCTGACCGCGGCCGATCGGGATCATGGCGTCGATCGCTTTGATTCCCGTCTGCAGAGGCTCCTTGACGCCCTGGCGCTCGATGATGCCCGGCGCCTTGATCTCGACGCGGCGGCGCTCGGTCGAGTTGATCGGGCCCTTTCCGTCGATCGGCTGACCGAGCGCGTTGACCACGCGCCCGGCGAGCTCGGGACCCACGGGGACGTCCGCGATGCGGCCGGTGCGCTTGACCGTGTCGCCCTCTTTGATCGCCTCGGCGCTGCCGAAGATCGCGGAGCCCACGTTGTCCTCTTCGAGGTTGAGCACCATCCCGACGATGTCGTTCGGAAACTCGAGCAGCTCGCCGGCCATCGCCCCGGACAACCCGTGGATGCGCGCGATTCCATCGCCCACGCTCAAGACGGTCCCCGTCTCGCTGACGTCGAGGGCCTTCTCGTAGTTCTTGATCTGCTGCTTGATGATCTGCGAGATCTCTTCGGCACGAAGCTGCATCGTCGTCTCCGCCTGATTTCTACAATGTCACGAGGGCAGGAGCGCCGTGCGCAACTCGCGCAGTCTCGTGGCGACGCTCCCGTCAAAAACCTTGTCGCCGACGCGCACGACCACCCCGCCGATGAGCGACGGGTCCACCTTGCGCGCGAGCGAAATCTTTCGGCCCGTCAGCGACTCGAGCGCCGACGTGACCTTCTGGTACTGCGGCTCGCTCAGCGCCGCGGCGCTCGTCACCTGCGCCTGCACCCGACCGGCCTTCTCGTCCGAGAGCCTCGTCAGGTCCGTGGCGATCTGCGGGAGCACGTCGCTCCGTCGGTGATCAGTAATCAAGAGCACGGCGTTCTTCGTGAGCGGGCTGACGCTCATCCGCTCGAGGATGGACTTCATCACAGCCTTGCGCTGCGCGGCGTCCACCATCGGGTTGGAGAGCGCGTTACGGAGCTCTGCGTTGTCGTTGACCACCGCGCCGATGGCGCCGAACTCTTGGGTGACCTTCTCGAGCTCCCCCGCTTCGCTGGCGAGCTCGAAAACAGCCTTCGCGTAGCGCTTCGCCGCTGCGCTCATGACTCACACCGTCCCACGGTCGCGCGCGGCGACCCGATCGAGGTTGGACAAGAAATCGTCGGCCAGGCGCGATTGATCCTGCGCGGTCACCGACTGCTTCACGGTCGCTTCGGCGCTCTTGATCGCGGCCTCGACGGCCTCGCGCACGAGGTCCGCGCGGAGGTTGCGCACTTCTTGGGCGATGAGCGCCTGACCTTCGACGGTCATGCGCTCGGCCTTCGAGCGCGCCTCTTCGAGGATCTTCTGCGCCTCTTCTTCGCCGGCCTTCACCAGGTCCTCGCGGAGGCGAGCGAACTCGGCCTTGCTCTGCTCGAGCTTCTCTTTGTACTCGCGCAGCTGCGCTTCGGCGTCGGCGAGCTGCCGCTGCGACTCGGCGATGTCCGCCTCGACCGCGGCGCGTCGCGTCGCGAGCGAAGGGTTGATCGAGCGCTTGACGGCGAAGTAGAGGATCGCCGCGAGCAGCGCGAAGTTGATCAGCGTCGCGATGAAGGGCGGCGGGTTGGGCTTCTGCACACCAGCGTGGTCCGCGCGGGTGCCGCCGAACTGCGTCCAGTTGATCGCCTCGGGGCCGTGCGCCGCGCCGTGCGCGCCGTGATCGCCGGTCGCTTCGTGGGAGCCGCCGTGGCTCTGCTCGGTCTGTCCGTGCGAGCCGTGCTCTTGCGCGAACGCGACGGCCGGCGTCGCGAGCGCGACGGTCAACACGATCGAGCCGACCGAGAGACGGCGCTTCGCGCTCGACGAGCGCGAAGACAACACAGTGTGGATCGTCACGACGCGACCTCCCTTCCGAGCGCCTTGGCGGCGATGTCCTTGGCGAGCTGCGGGATCGCGCCCGCGATCTCTTTCGAGAGCGTGTCGCGCTGCTCTTTGATCGCGTCGCGCTGCGCGTCGACGGCAGCGGCGACCTTCGAGCGCGTCTCGGCGAGGATCTCGCTCTCTCGGCGAAGGGCCTCGGCGCGAAGCTTGTCGCGCTCTCCCGCCGCGGAGGACCGCGCGGACTTGAGGGCGCCCTCGTACTCGGCGCGTCGCGCGGCGGCCTCGTCGGCCGCGCCCTTGGCGCTCGTGCGCGAGCCCTGCATCCCGCCTTCACGCGCGGACAAGAGCTTCACCATCGGCTCCCACAACACGGGTCGGAGCACGAAGAAGAGAACGAGCCAGAGGGCGATGTTGAGAACGAGCGTGCCGTCGAAGCTGATCAGCGGTCGCTCGCTCGCCACGGCGGTGAGCAGTTGAAGCATCGTGGGTGCAGTCTCCGAAGGAGAGGTTCCCGATTTCGCGGTCGTCGCAGAAAACTTGCGGTCGAAGGTGGCTGAGCCAGTTGCCCGACCGTCCGCGCCGCAGCGGTTGGCTGTGACGCGCGCGGGCTTCTAACACCCACGTTCTTTCGGGGTCAACCCGACCGCTCGCGAAGAAGAACGTAGGGACTACGATCGCGTGCGGAACAGAGCCAGAGGACGCAGAATTTTCTGGCTGGATGGCGCTCAGCGTCGGCGCTGGACGTAGACCCAATCGCGCAGCGCCCGAAACGAGCGCGCGGTCCACCGTCCGTGCATGCGCGTCAGGTACCCCGTCGGGAGCGGAAACGGCGGGAGTCCCAGGAGCTGTACGGCGAGCCGCGTACGGCCCGTCCCCGCGATCTCCGACGCCTCGATGCGCACGTCGAAGCGTCGCATCGTCCCGTCGACTCGGGTCCCGACGATGAGCAGCGAGCCCGTCGCGCGCGTCACCGTGAATCGCTGCAGCGACCAGACCGTCCCGAGCCCTTCGAGCAGCTCGGCGCGGAGATAGACGTCGCTCTCTCCGCGGCGCCGTCGCACCACGCGACTCTCGTTGATGCGCGGCAGAAAGTGTCGGTACGAAGCGAAGTCGAGCAGCGTGGCGCTGACCGTCGCGAACGACGCGTCGAGCTCGCCGACCGCGACGCCCGCTCGAACGTCGGTCCCCTCGACAGGAGCCGTGCGCTCTTCGACGTCTGTCGTCGCGACAACGACCGCGGCCGTCTGGTTGTTGGCCGTCGCGACCGAACGCTCGCCGTTTCGCACCATCGCGCTCGGCGCAGCGGGCGTCGCCTCTGTCGCTGCGACGATCACTCGCGAGTTGTTGCGCCGCGTTGCAGCGCGACTGCCCGACGAGCTTCCGAACGCGCGCACTTCGCTCGTGCTCGCGCTGGAGTGCGCCGCACACCCCGCGAGGATGAGCGACGAGATGGTCGCGAAGAACCTCCCTCGGTGAGCGAAACGCACGATAGGAAGATCGTACCCAACTCTCGCGCGCTTGACGAGCGCAAGGATTGCCTCTCTTCGCACCCACGACCTGCGAAATCGTCGAACGGTGCGAAGCGCGCTTCGCACTCATCCCCCTGACGAGCTCACAGGGTCTGCATGAACGCGACGAGGTCCGAGAGCTGCGACTCGCTCAAGTGACTGGTGCGCCCGTGCCGATCGCCGCCGCCGCAACGCGTGTCGGTGAAGCGATCGAGCAGCGTCGGCGCACACCCGTCGTGCATGTACGGCGCGCGCCACGAGAGGCCGGTCAGCGCGGGGACCTGCAGGGCCATCCCTGTTCCGACGTCGACGGTTTGCGAGTTGGTGCCCAGTCGACCCGAGTGGCAACTCGAGCACGCCACGGTCGAGTCGTGAAAGAGCGCCCGCCCGCGCTCGGCCTCGACGGTCATCGGCCGCAGCGCAAACGGCTTGGGAATCCGATCGATGAACCGGCCCAGCGCCGCCACCTGCGCCGACTGCAACACCGGCCCGCGCATCCGGGTGTTGAACGTGTCGCCCATGAGCTCGTTCATGTCGCGCAGCTCGCCGCCCCAGTGAAAGGGCTCGGTGCCGAGCAGTCCGCCGCGAAGCGCCTGCGTGCGACGGGTGCCCATGTCGGGCCCGAAGTTCCACGTGTGGCCGTCGTCGCCGCCCTCGGCGTGGCACGAGGCGCAGGCGATGCCGACACCACTATTCGAGTGAAAGATCTGGTGCCCCGTGTCCTCGCGGGTTTCGCCGGGCAGCGCGATCGTGCGACCCGACTTCGCGAAGACCAGCGCCGCCGGCTCGCGGAGCTGCACGAGGACGTCGGAGCCGACCCACGCGCCTGCGGTCGCTTGTCCGGGCAGCGCTGTTCCCGTCGAAACACCTCGCGCGTCGAGGCAGTTTCGAGCGTTGGTCAGGTCGAGCGCCGTGGTATGCGAGAAGACCACTTGTTGACCGCCCGGAACGCGCGCGTCGCCCGGCGCGATCACGGCGATCTCTCCCGACGCAGACACCGCCACGTCGACGGCGAGCGTCGCGCGACCGACGCGCGCTCCCGCGACCGCCGTCATGCTCCCGGCGCTGATCTGCGTGAGCGCCGCTTGCGAGACGCTCCCGCGGCAGTTGGACGCGTTGTCGTAGTACTCCTGCGCGGCCGTCGGCAGCAGCGGCGCGGTGATCGCGCGCTGGTGGAGCATCATGATGTCGCCGTTTTGCGTGATGGTCGTGCGCCAGGCGACGCGGCCGACCGAAAAGTTCTCTCGCGGCGTAAACGACTCGCCGTTGGGCAGGCGCACCGCGCGAAGGGGCTCGGTCAAGCGAGGCGGGCTGATCGTCCGAAGGACCGCTCCGTCCGCGCCGAGCACCAGCACCTCTGCCGTGCGAAAGCGCGTGACGCCGAGGGTTCCGTCGCGCAGAACGAACACGTCTCGCAGGTCGTCCTGGAGACGAACGCTGCGCGCGCGAGCGCCGGTCGTCGCGTCGAGCGACACGAGCTCGCCCGAGGCGCACGCGACATGAACGAGGTTGCCTGCTGGTTGATAGGCGACGCCCCGCGGCGCGGCGCAGGCTTGCCGGCGCTCGACGAGCGAAGCGTTGGCGACGTCGATCACCGCGAGCGACTGCGTGTTGCGCAGCGCGACGTGCGCGCGACCAGCGCCATCGAGCGCGACGCGGCCGGGCTCGTCGCCGACCTCGAGCTGCACCCTGCGCGCGGCTCCGCGAGCGATGTCGACGATCCACACTGCGTCTCGATCGGGGTCCGCGGCGACCGCGGTCGTCCCGTCCGAAGTGATCACCAGCGTCCCGCCAGAAATGGGGGGCGGAGGACGATCCGCGACGATCGTTCTGCCAAAAATCGGCCCGCCCGTCGGCGCTGGCGTCGTTCGACCAAAGGGCGCCGGCTCGACCGGTTGGCACGAAGCAGCGAGCAGCGCGAGCACACACAACGGACGATGAAGCGACATCGAGACTCTCCTCCCAGGCAAGCGGATGCAGAAGACTGCACCACACTGTGAACGAGAGCGCAAAGCCTGCGACCCCGATTCGCGCGACCGCTCGATTGGCAAGCAGACAAGCATCGAGTCATCTCTTGGTAGAGATCCCGAGAACCTCCGCGCGTGTCGCCAACCGAAGGCGATGTTGCGGTCGTGGGACGGCTCAGGCCGCGTCCGCGTCCGCCGCGGTGGTCATGAGCTTCTTCGTCCAGAGGACGCCGTCGGCGCGCTTTCCGCTGGCGACGAGGTGCTTGGCGAGGAGCCCGGTCTTCTTGAAGCCTGCGCCGAGGAGCGCTGCGCCGAGAAGGGTGTCTTGCACGGGCGCGTAGGTGAACGCGCTCGCGACCTCGCGGCCCTTGAGCTCTTCGGTGATGCTCTGCAGCAGCGTGACCGTGAGTCGAGCGTCGCCTTCGGCGCTGGGCACCGTGCCGAGCTGCAGGTACGCGTTGCCGAAGCAGTCCTGAACCTCAGCGGCGACAAACTGTTCGACGGCCTTCTTGGGGTCACGCGCGACCATGTGAACGCGCGTCCCCGTGCGGCCGAAGCAGTCGTCGAGGGGCGGCGGGGCGCCCTTCTTGCCCTTGAACGCGTTGCGCAGCGCGTCGAGCTGACGAATGTCCATCAGCTCGGTCTTGGCGCCGCGCATGGCCGCGAGGCTCTCTTTGAGCTTCTTGGCTTGATTGATCAGCTTCTCGGCGCGGACCGCGTCAGCGGCTGGCGCGACGAGGTTGCCCTCTTCGTCCACTTTGGGCGGCTGGTGCACGAGGTGCCCCATCACGTGGGCGTCCGAGCGCTTGTAGTAGCCCGGAATCGATCCTTCGCGCGCGTAGCCGGCCTTGGCCCACCCGGTGCTCTCTTCGCGCTCGACCAGCGTGTAGACGCGCTCGATCCCCTCGCGCACCGACAGCGCTTGGATGGCCGCTTGCTTGTGAGGAAAGTTTCCCGCGAGAAAATCCACGATCCGCGCGGATTTGTGCCGACGATTCACCACCAGGCAGATGTAGACCTGGCTGTCACGGTGGTGAATCTCTTCGATGAGTGGCTTGTTGTTCGCGCCCTGCGCCGTACGGTCGGCCATGAATCAACCCTTCTACTGATAGGCTGACAGACAATGTCCGGCTCTTGGTCGACCCAGCGCCCTCGGGCAGGTCTTCGAAAACCGGGGAGACCCGCAGGCCTCACAAGCTTTTATGGTTTCGGGCTCCGGCGACGGGGCCCCCTCTCTCGGCGGCGCGCTTATACGCGCAGGGGGCAAGGAATGTCAAAGCCCGTCAAACAGAGCTAACCCTAGGGTAGCGGCAGTCATTCCCATGAATACCGGTGGCGAAAATTCAACGATTCAGCGCGAGGGCGACGAATCGCCGGCGCCGAAGGGCGGGTCCGACGCGCCGACGGTGGAGCCGAACGCGAACAAACGAGCTTCGAACGACGAGCCGACCCGCGGAGCGAAGGTCCGTCGCGCGCTGATCGAGGTCTCTGTCGCGCTGCTCGTGATCGTGGGCATTCGTACCTTGCAGAGTCGCTCGCACGCCTCGGGACAAGCGCCGATCGTGCGAGGGGTGGCGCTCGACGGACGGGCGGTCGCGCTCGGCTCGGGCGGGGGGCCGAGGGTGCTGTGGTTCTTCGCGACCTGGTGTTCGGTGTGTCGCGCGAGCGATCACAATATCCGTCGATTCGCTGGCGATCCGTCGGTGGTGCTCGTCGCGAGCGAGTCCGGTGACGACGCGCGCGTCCGGGCGTTCGTCCGAGCGCAAGGGCTCGAGCAGAACATCGTCGTCAACGATCCGGACGGGTCCATCGCGCGGCGGTACGGGGTTCGAAGCTTTCCGACGACGTTTACCGTGGATCGTCAGGGGCTGATTCGCGGGACCGACGTGGGCTATACGACCGAGCTCGGGCTGCGCGCGCGACGATGGTGGGCCACAGTCCGGTGAGCGCTCAGCGCGAGCTCGCGGTGGCATCGTCGAGCTGTTGAGCGCAGTGAACGACGAGCGTTGTTCCCGTCCGGATCGTCGCTCGCCGCGTGTACGAGAGCCGGTGACGGCAGGTCGGATCGAGCCGGTCGAGCGAGCGATCGTAGTACCAGCCTTCGCCGACGGGCGTCGTCGTTCGCAGCGGGAGCTCGACGGTCTGCGCGGGCGCCTGGGTGATTTCGCACACCTCGCGACCGGCTCCTTCTTCACCGAGGAGCCACTGGGCGTCACGCGCCACCCGCGTCTGTGCCCGCGTGGGATCGCACTGTTGCCCCGAAGGCAAGACCGCGCGGATGACGCAGTCTGCGCGATCGAGCCCGTCTTCCCCACGGCGAACGAGCACGCCGCGAGCGAGGCATCGCTCTTCGCCGCGAGCCCACGCGATGGCCTCCAACGCGCGAAACGCGGGGGTGAAGTCGCTCTGGCAGATCGAGACGAGCGCTCCTCTGTTCTGGCACGGATGGCCGAAGCATCGAGGGCTCTGCTCGAAGCGACGCACGACCTCGATCAGCCTTCGCGAAGGAAGCGCCACGCTGCTGTCGCCGCTGCACCGCCGAGCAGGATCGAAGGCGACGCCCTCCCGGCGACACGCGGGGATCACGTGAGGGCAGTTGGGATCGGGCTCGTTGCGCATCGAAAACGGCCCGCCCCCGTCTGGCGCGTCTCCTGCGATCGCGCGTGTGAGATCTCGCGACGCGAACTCGTCTCGCACCGTCGCTGGCCCGAGAAGCGCGTCGTATTGCTCCCGGTGGACGCCCCGCGGAGCGCCTGCGATGGCGATGAAGGCGACGCGATACGGATGCCCGGGCTTCAGCGAATCGAAGCCGCGCGTCCAACGCGGCGACGCGCTGGCCGAAACGTAGCGATCGAGGTTCCACGTCGGGTCGTCGCGGGTCGTGATCGCGCGATAGAATCGTTGGTCGGCCTCCGCGGGGCTTTCTCCGGGACGGAGCCTCAGCGCCGCGCGTCCATCAGTGCAGTCCGCGCCGATCGCGTTGGAGAATCCGGAGTCGTGCGCGCAGTCGCGGACCGAGTGATCTTCGCCGGTGGACACTGCGACGAGCGCGAGCAGCGCGTCCCTTCGGAGAAACCCAGCGTTTGGGGCGCCGCTTCCTTCAGGGTCCGCGGCGCCGTGCTCGACGAGCGCACGCCAGAGGGCCTCGAGCGGCTGAGAGTAGGGACAGCCAGTCGCGCCCACCGCCGCCGCAGCGCAGCGGGCGCGAGCCATGAACGTTCGCGCGCCCCGAAGGTCGAGCGGCGATTCGGGTGCGTCGTCGCAATGCGAAAGGTCCCCGCAAAACTCGAGAAACTTCGGGATGGGCTCGCAGTCACGAGACGCCAGCCGTGAGGCAGCGGGGATCGTGGTGCTCCGCGACGAGGTGAGCGATTCAGGGGTTCTCGACAGCAGCGCGTTCGCGCCTCGATCGGTCTCGCACGCGGGGATGCCCGAGCCCGGCGCGCCGAGGTCCGCCGATACGAAGCCGACTCGCAACGATCCGATTGGCGGAAACCGGCGAACATGATCGGGGTTGTTGGCGTCGCACGGGACCGCGGGACCGCCCCCCATAGGCGCCGAAAACTCCGTGGCTCGAGTAGAGAGTTTGCGCTGTGAATCGAGCGACAGAACGACGTTTGACATCGAGCCGCGAAGCGCGGGTGGGGGCTTCAGCACTGCGCCCACTGTCGTTCTGCTCATTCCGCGCGCGGCAGCGCGGGTGGGGGCTTCAGCACTGCGCCAAACGTCGTTTCGTCGCTCGATGTACTACTCTGACTCTCTGTTTCTGCCGTGAAGTTTTCGGCGCCTATG
>LNEO01000164.1 GCA_001465015.1 Deltaproteobacteria bacterium Ga0077539
GGAGTGGGCAAGACGGAGCTCGCCAAGGCGCTCGCCGAGTTGCTCTTTCACGACGAACGCTCGCTCGTTCGCTTCGACATGAGCGAGTACCACGACAGGCACACCGTGCAGCGCCTGCTCGGCGCGCCGCCCGGCTACGTCGGCCACGAAGAGGGCGGACAGCTCGTAAACGCGATTCGGCGCAACCCGTATTGCGTCGTGTTGTTCGACGAGTTCGAGAAGGCCGATCCGCAGGTAACCGACGTCTTGCTGCAGCTCTGCGACGAGGGGCGGGTCACCGACGCTCAAGGCCGCGTCGGCGATTTCTCCAACGCGTACATCGTGCTGACGAGCAACGCGCTCGCGCAGCAACCACGCGCCGCGCGCAAGGTCGGGTTCGGCGCAGAGGCGACCGTGAAGCAGAGCGCGCGCACCGACCAACAGCTCCGCGTCGCGTTGCAAGGCGCGTTCAGAGCAGAGCTCATCGGTCGCATCGGCGCGATCGTCGAGTTCGACCCGCTCGATGACGAGGCGCTTCGAAGCGTGTTGGTGAAGCTGCTTTCGCCCGTAAAGAACAGCCTGCAGTCCAAGGGGCATCGCCTGGCATACAGCGAAGCGGCGCTCGACGCGCTGCTCTCGGTCGAGCGCCGTCCAGAGCTCGGAGCGCGCGAGCTCGATCGCGTCGTCGACCGCCTCGTGGTGCAGCCCGTCGCGCGCGCGCTCATCGAAGGGCGGATCGCGCCAAACTCAACGGTCGCTCTGGCCGTCGACGCCAACGGGTTCTCGCTTCGCTGGTAGTCGCGATCGAGACCACCACGATGATCGAGTGATGCGCGTCGCCGGCGTCTCGATAGCGCTCGGACGGGTCCGCCGCGCACGCTCGATTCACCACGGCGCAGAGCGACCGAGGCAAGAGCGGCGCTCGCTCTTCGAGGGCAACCGCAGGGCACTGAAGCAGCGCGGTGATCGGATCGAGCTTCGGCAAGAAGTCCACGACGGTCTTGCGAGTGAGCGCCCAGTACAACGTCGCGCCCGCGGAGTACACGTCGCTCGACGGCCGAACTTCGCGGTACTTCGTGAGCTGTTCGCGCGGCATGAACTCGAAGGTTCCCGCAAAAGAACCCGTCATCGTGAAGCCCGCGAGCCCCGAGCGATCGAAGCTCTTGGCGAGGCCGAAGTCGCCGATCTTGCCTCGACCTTCGTCGTCGATGAGCACGTTGCCGGGCTTGACGTCGCGGTGAACCATTCCCTTTGCGTGCGCGAACGCGAGCCCTTCGAGCGCATCGCAGACAATCGACACCGCGCGCTTCGGCTCGAGCGGTCTTCCTGCGCGGTGAATCATCGCCGCGAGGCTCCCGCCTGGGCAGTGCTCCATCACGAACCAGAAGGCGAGGCCCGTCGATCCGCTACGCAAGAGCTTCACGACGCGCCGATGATCGAGCTCGCGAAGCGAGTCGATCTCTCGAAAGAACATCGCGCGCATCGAGGCATCGACCGCGACGCGGGCGAGGAGCACCTTCACCGCGACCCGCGCGCCGTTGCCCTCGACCGCCTCGTAGACGACCCCCGTCCCTCCCTGCCCCAGCTTTCGAACGACTTCGAGCCCTGGAATCACCGGAGTTCGATCGGCCGCCGCTCGAGGTTCGATCGGCGCCCAGAAGTCGTCCCGAGCGCTCTGCCCCGTCGAGTTCGACGTCGTCTCCGAGAGCGTCACGGCGACCGGATTCGTCGCAGCCTCTCGCCGGCAACGGTCGCAGCGCGCCCTGGCGTCAGCGTCGTCACCGATCGGCATCGGCGAGCCGCACGAAGCGCACGACGCAACGCCGCCTCGCTCGGCGCCATCTGCTGACACCGACAAACGAAACCGCGAGACGCCAACGCGAATCACCGCGCCATCAGACAGCGAGACACCATCGACGGCGGTCGCTTCGGCGCCATCGGAGGCTTCGGCGCGCGCCCCGGTCAGAAGGCGCTGTCCGTCGACGAAGGTGCCGTTTCGCGAACCAAGGTCGCGAATGCGAGCCGACGGCGGTCGCAACTCGAGCAGAAAGTGGTGGCGAGACAACGTCCCATCTGACGCGTCTAGCCGTCCGTGGCAGTCGGGCGCGCGACCGAACACCCACGTGTCCGCGGCGGTGAAGTGCCACTCCTTCCCACGCATCGGCCCATCGATCGCGATCAGCGTCACCTTTGCCATCGAGTCTCGCGCCGCGTTCGATGGTACCGTTTCGGCCCGCCGTTCACGATGGCTACGAGCGACTCGCCCGACATTCTTCGCATCAAGGCGCTCATCGACCGTCGGGCAGCGCTCGACGCCCGGGCGCGCCAAGGCGCGAGCGCCGATCGCGATCGATTGACGCGCGAGCTGCGCGCGCTCGACGAGGCGCTCGACCGCGAACGTCATGCAAACCCCGCGATGTACGCCGCCGCCGCGGGCTCGAGCCCTGCACCCGTCGAGCCGCGAGCCGAACCCGAGGTCGACGAGATCCCCCCGGACTGGGACCTCTACGAGCCTCGTAGCTTACTCGGCGAAGGCGGGATGGGGCGCGTGTATCGGGTCTTCCATCGCGGGTGGGGAATCGATCTCGCGGTCAAGGTTCCACGCAAGAGCTCCCTCGACGAGCGTGCCCGCCGGGCGGTCGCGCGAGAGGCCGAGTCGTGGAGCGGGCTCGGCCTGCACCCGTTCGTTACCACCTGCTACTACACCCGCGTCCGCGACGGAGTTCCCTGGCTCTTTGCAGAGTATGTCGAGGGTGGCTCGTTGCAGCAGGCGATCCGTCGCGGCTCGCTCTACGACTGCGAGGACCCGCTCGCGAGGGTCCTGTCGATCGCGATTCAAAGCGCGCGCGGGCTGCACCACGCACACGAGCGAAGCCTCGTGCACCAGGACGTCAAGCCAGCGAACATCCTGCTCGCGCCTGGGTTCATCGCGAAGGTCACGGATTTCGGTCTCGCACGGGCCGCGCAAGCGCCGGACGCGAAGGGCCCGAAGCCCACGCAAGACGGCACGATGGTCGTTCGCTTCGGAGGAATGACGCCCGCGTACGCCTCGCCCGAGCAGATCGCCGCGTCGCAGGGATCGCAGGTCGCGATCACCCGCCGCACGGATGCGTTTTCGTGGGCCGCGACCGTGCTCGAGATGTTCGCGGGTGGATTGACGTGGATGGCAGGGCCCGCCGCGCCCGACGCGCTCGCGATGCTGCTGCACGACGGCCCGCCGACGCCCGCCATCCCGACGATTCCACCGGAGCTCGTCGCGCTGCTCGAGCGGTGCTTTGCTCCGAGGCAGAGCGCGCGTCCCGCAACGCTCGCGATCATCGCCGACGAGCTCGCCGCGCTCTACGCGAAACGTTGTGGTCGCGCGTTGCTCGACACGACGAGCGTGCGACGCTCTCCCGCGGACGCCCTGTACAATCGCGGCGCTTCCAAGCTCGACCTGGACGAGGCAGACGTCGCGCTCACGCTCTTCGAAGAGGCGCTGCGCGCCGATCCTACCCATCCTCAGGCCACCTTCGGACGCGCGCTTCTGCGCTGGCGGCGAGGACTCTGTACAGACGACGAGGCGGTCCGCGCCCTCACCGAAGCGCGCGCGATGCGTGATCCGTCGTGGGAGTCCGCGGTGCTCTCAGCCTCGCTCCACGCCGAGCGGGGCGACGTCGAGGACGCGCGCGCGTCGCTCAACGAGGTGAGCGCGCTCGGCGCCGGCTCGCCCGAGGCGATCGCCGCCGTCGCGCGGATCAGCCCCGCGCTGCGTGAGTCGCTCGATCGTGTTGGACACGTCGAGCTCAACGGCGCATCGCTCCCCGACAAGGTCACGCTGTCGCGCGACGGCCAGCTGGTCGGAACGATGACCGCCGAAGAGCCCGCCGATCGCTCCACGCGCTCGATCGTCGCGCTCACGAGCGCCGACTCGAGCGAGCGCGCTCGTTGGGCCGTCGACGGACTGCCCCGGGCTCTCTGGGTTCGTCGCGATGCGACGGCAGTGGCTGTGACGAGCGCCGGAATCTTCTCTCTCGACCGAGACAACCAGACCGTGCTGCGCGCGACCAACACCGAGCTCGCCGCGTTTTCTGCAAGCGGCGAGCTGGTCGCCACCACCGCAGAGGACGGTCGTACGCATGTCCTACTGTTCGACCCGCGCACGCGTCGCGAGAAGCAGTTCACCGTCGCCGGACGCGCGACGCTCGCCGCGCTCTCGCGGGACGCGATGCTCGTCGCGTTGGGCGAGGCGCGAGGCGTCGCCATCTACGACGTCACATCGCAGCTGCGCCTCTGGAGCATCGCGCTGCAACGAGAACCGGAGTCGCTCGCGTTCGCGCCCGACGGCCGCACGCTCGTCGTCGGGGGTTGGGATGAAGGTCTCGCGCGCGGCGTCGTCATCGTGCTGCGCTCGTCCAACGGCGAGCGGCTCGCCACCATCCGCGACCCCTCGCCGCCGCGCGCCGTCGCAGTGACCAACGACAGCGAGCTCGTCACGACGCTCTCGGCCGACGGAGCGCTGCGTCTCTGGACGGTTCGCGACGGGCGATGCACCCGCACCGAACGCCCTCGGTCCGGCGCCGAACGAGTCGTCGCGATCGCGACCGCCGGGGACAAAGCGCGGCTCGCCGCCGTGCGCGCGTCGTCGATCGACATCTTTGCGACCGATCGTCGGCCGCTCCGCGCACACGTCCCGGTGCTGAGACCGCTCACGAGCGAAGAAGCCTTCGAGCGCGATCGCACCGTGGCGCAGGCGCTCGAGCGCTGCGACGCTTCGATCCGCGCGGCGAAATGGCAAGACGCGTTGACGGCTCTCGAGCGCGCCGAGCGCGTCGAGGGATCCACACGCGCGCCTGCAGTCCGCCGCGCCTGGAGCCGCCTCGCCCGCGTCTGCGACCGCGGCGACCTCCGCGGCGCGTGGACGGGAGCCGGCTTCGAGGCCGTCGCAGGGGCGGCCCACACGGTCGAGCTCGCGCCGGACGGCGAGACGTTCTACGTCACGACGGGCGACACGCGAATCCTCGCGATCGAGAGCAGAAGCGGCCGTATCGCTGGCGAAATTCGCTTCTCCGATGCCGTGCGCACTTTTCAAGTCGCGCCGGCCAGCGGCGCGATCGTCGTCGCGAGAGGCTCGGTCATCGAGTGGCGCGAGCCGCTGACCGCGGCGCTGGTCGCGAGCCGCGACGTCTCGACAGCCTCGAGGCGGCTCGCGACGGACCCCACCGGAGCCCGCGTCGTGCTCGTCGGCAGCGATCGACTCGAGCTTGTGGGACTGAACGCTGCCTCGCGCGTCTTGTCGGTCCCCACCGTCAACCGCGCGGCGTTCGTGGGTGACGGCGACATGCTCGTCGTCGCGAGCACTGCCGCGCCTACAAAGCTCGTCGATTTCGATGGCGTCGAGCGCGGCGCGCTGCCCAACTCCGAAGCGGCGATCGACGTCGTTTGCACCACGGACGGGCGCTTTTGCGCCGTCGGACTGCGCGATGGAACCGCGCGCGTCTACGAGCTTCCATCGATGAGCCCCGTCGCTGTGTTGCCCCATGGCGCGGTGATCACCGGCGTCGCTCTATCGCAGGACGGTCGCGTGCTGGTCGCGGTCGACGCCGCAGGGCAGGTCCGGGTGTGGGACGTGGTCCGCGAGCGGGCCTTCGCGCTCGGCGGTCACGAGACGTTCGTCCACGACGTGGCGGTCACTCCGTGCGGCTCCGTTGCAGCGACGGGCGGGCGCGACGGGCGGGCGCGAGCCCTCTGGATCGACTGGGACTTGCGCGCGCCTGCGGACGGCCACCGGTGGTCCGCCGACGCCGAGCGCGCGATGTCTAGCTTTATTTCACGCGGGCTCGCGAAGCGTCACGACGCCCTTCGCGCGGGCGTCCTCGCCGTTCGGCAAGCGGGCGGAGGGCCCGTCGACGCAGCAACCGTGCGAACGCGCGTCGAAGCAGCGAGAGCCGAGCGGTAACGTCACAGACCCGCGGGTTTGGTTGACTCTGTCAGCGCGACTCGGCAGCATTCGAGGGTGCGCAGTCCATCGACGGCCACGAACCCAACGGAACCCAACGATTAGCGCGAGGTAAATGAAAGTGCCGAACGGAGCCGTGCGTCTCGAGTTTGCCGGCGAGACCAACGTCGGAATGAAGCGCACGCACAACGAGGATTCGTTCGCGATTTTTGCGGACGAAAACCTCGTCATCGTTGCGGATGGGATGGGTGGGCACGCCTCGGGCGAGGTCGCATCGAAGATGGCTGTGGACTCGTTGCGGGAGTTCTTCGACGCCACGTCGAAAGACCCGGACGCCACCTGGCCGTACAAGATGGACAAGCATCGGGGCTACGAAGAGAACCGACTCGTCACCGGGATCAAGCTCGCGAACCTGCGCATCTACGAGTGCTCTCAGCGCGAGCCGCGCTATCGCGGGATGGGCACGACCATCGTGACGGTGATCGGCACCCGCGACGGGATGTACATCGCGCACGTCGGCGACTCGCGCGTCTATCGCATCCGCGATCACCAGATCGAGCAGATGACCGAGGATCACTCGCTGCTCAACGACTACCTCAAGATGCGAAAGCTCACGGAGGAAGAGATCGCGAACTTCCCGCACAAAAACGTGATCGTTCGCGCGCTCGGGATGAAGGACACCGTCAAGGTGGACACGCGCCTCGAGTCCCCGAGGCAGGGTGACGTGTTCGTGCTCTGCTCCGACGGACTGTGCGGACCGGTCACCGATGACGACATCTTGCAGACCGTCGAAGACAGCCACGGCGACTACAAGGCTGCGTGTTCGCGGCTCATCGCGCGGGCCAATGAAAACGGCGGCCCGGACAACATCACGGCGCTGATCGCCTACGTCGTCGGCACCGACTGACGTCGATCGCTGCGCGGCGCGCTAGAGCCCGCGCGACACCTTGTTGGGGTCGAACTGCTGCATCGCAGCGCGCAGCACAGCCGAGCGATTGGCCTTGGTAAACCCGCGCTTCTTCAGCTCTTTCACGACCCGGTCGAGCGACGCGAGGTCCTCGTTGTAGAAAGAGATGCAGATCACTTTGTAGTGGTCGGGGCGCTCCTTCGCGGTCGGAGCCTTCTTGCTGCTCTTTCGCGCGCGGCGCGCGGTCGTGAGCGAGCGCCTGCCGCTCGGCTCTTCGGGCGCCTCTTCCGTGCCAGGGCGCGGGGCGCTGATCGCAGGAGGAATCGAGCTGAAGAAGCCGTCCCTGAGGATCTCGCGCACGTCCTCGCTCTCGAGGACCTCGCTGACCGGCGCCGTTGCTTTGCGGCGGCTCGCGGTGGTCATTGCGTCGGACCTCCGTCGGCGCTCGGAACGGGCACGCCGCGACTCGGCGTGCTCGGCGTCGTCCGCGGCAGATTCAAGCCTTTCGAGGGGGTGCTGGGGGCGCGTCGCTTCTTCTCGGGCTTGGTCAGCGCGATGATCTTCTGCACGATCGCGCGATAGTCCTCGGCGCCCGCGGAGTCCGACGCGTACTCGAAGATCGACTGCCTCGACGCTGGAGCCTCGCGCAGCTTGATGTTGGCGCGCACCGGGGGAAAGCAGAGATCGCCGAACTTCTGTTGCAGCGTCTCGATCACCTCGCGCCCGATCTTGTGACGCGCGTCGTACATCGTCGGAATCACGCCGAGGATCTGCACCGGGTGCTTCAGGTGCTCGTACACGTCGCGCATCGTCTTGATCACCTGCTTGACGCCGACGAGCGAGAGGTAGTCGCACGAGACCGGGACGATGACGTTGTCCGCGTAGACGAGCGCGTTTTGGTTGAGCAAAGACAGCGACGGCGAGCAGTCGAGGATGACGTAGTCGTACGCGTCGGCGCCGATCATTCGGTCGCGGAGGATGCGGTCGCGATGGGGTCGCCCGGCGAGGTAGAGCTCGGCCGCCGCGAGCGACTCGTTGCTCGTGATGACGTCGAGCTTGTCTCGCACGGGGATCGCGGCCTCGCGCGGGTCGGTTCCGAGCACGAGGACGTGATAGAGCGTGCGCTCGCCGCGAACCCCGAGAGACACGCCGACGTTGCCCTGCGCGTCGACGTCGACGAGCAACACGCGCTTGCCGACCTCAGCGAGCCCAGACGCGATGCTCACCGCCGTCGTGGTCTTGCCGGTGCCGCCCTTGTGATTGAACACAGCGATTCGCCGCGGCCCTTGCGGCGCTTGCACGGCAGGAGCTTTGACGCGGCACTCTTGCGTGCAGAAGTACCTTCGCCCGCTGTCGGTGACCGAGACCTGCCACGCAAACTCCGGACGAAACGCCGTCTCACAGGTGGTGCAGCGGGACACGCCCTCGCCGTCGCCCGCGAGCATCGACGCCTGCTGACACTTCTGTGAGCAGAAGTAACGGACTCGTCCCTCGCTCTCTTCGACCTGGAATCGGAGCTTGGGTTCGAACCCCTTGCTGCATGTGGTGCAGGTTCGGATGATGCTCATCGAGACGACTGACAGTCATCTACGCCCGAACGCCGAGCAAGCACAAGCAACTCGCGCGCATGATCAACAGGAGCTCCGATGCGACGGCCTCCAGTGGAATGAGCGCTCAGCGGAGCTCGGCGATCTTCTGGCCAAAAATCTTCTCGAGCTTCGACATGAACGCCTCTCCGGGATCCACGCTCAGCTCACGAGGGAGCAGCACGGTGACCGTCGCGCCGTCGGGCAACGCGAGGAACGCCTTGACGGGACACTTGCCCACATGCTCGCCGAGCGCGCGCTTGAGTTGCTCGAGCCTGACGTCGGTCGCCGTCGACGGATCGAGCCGCAGATGCAGCTCCTTCGCGCGGTTCTTGAGCGCGTCGGACAAGAGCGTCGCGGACACGAGCGAGACCTTTCGCTCGGGCTCTTGATCGCCCTGGTCCTCGGCGATCTCGCCGTTTTCATCGCGGCGAATTTCGATCTGCACCTTTCCGTTGACGAGCAGCGCCTCGCCCGGCTTGAAGAGCACTGACTCGAGGGTCTGCTTGGCGTCGAGCTTGTACGAGTCGGTGATCTCTTGCAGCGTCCGGGCGCGGACGATCACCTCGACTCGCCCCGACTTGTCCTCGAGCATGAAGAACGCCATGCGTCCTCCGCTCTTGATGGGCTTCTCGCGATAGCCCTCGACGACGCCGACGAGCGCGACCTCGTCGTTGTGCCGTTTGGTGGGCAGCTCGGTCACCGCGCAGTTGGACACGCGCTTGACCTCCTCGGCGTAGCGATCGAGCGGGTGGCCCGAGAGGTAGAACCCGAGGCAGCTTCGCTCGCGCTTGAGCTGCTCGGCGCTGTCCCAAGCGTCGTTGGTCGCGAGCTCGGGGTAGCCCGCCGTCGGCGCCACGATCTCGGTGACGGCGAAGAGCCCCATCTGTCCCGACGCGCGCTCTTTAGCGACGCCCTTTCCGCGCTCGATCGCCTGGTCGATCGCGTTGAACGCCTGCGCGCGCGACGCGCCGACGCGCTCGAGGCTCTGGTCGAACGCGCCGCACTGCACGAGCGCCTCGACGACCGCCTTGTTGACCCGGCGCATGTCCACGCGCGCGCAGAAATCGAAGAGGTCCTTGAAGGGACCGCCCGCCTGCCGCGACTCGAGGATCGCGTCGACCGCGCCGTCACCGACGCCGCGAACGCCGCCGAGCCCGATGCGAATGCGGGGCTTCCACGGATCGCGCTCGGCGCGGACCTTCGCGCGCGGGTTCACCTTGCGCGGCTGCGGGTCGTAGATGACCGCAAACTCGCGCTGCGATTCGTTGACGTCCGGCGGGAGCACCGGGATGCCCAGCGCCCTCGCCTCGGCGATCGTGCCGACGAGCTTGTCGATCTTGCCGAGGTCGCTCGTGAGCGTCCCGCAGCAAAACTCCGCGGGGTAGTGCGCCTTCAAGAACGCCGTCTGATAGGTGATCAGCGCGTACGCAGCGCTGTGTGACTTGTTGAAGCCGTAGCCCGCGAAGTACTCGAGCAGGTCGAAGATCCGCACCGCGGTTTCTTCGTCGTACCCGTTCTTCTTCGCGCCCTCGACGAAGATGGACTTCTGCTTCGCCATCTCTTCGGGCTTCTTCTTGCCCATCGCGCGGCGCAGCATGTCCGCGCCGCCCAGCGAATAGCCGCCCATTTTTCGGGCGATCATCATCACCTGCTCTTGGTACGTGATGACGCCGTAGGTGTCCTGCAGGACGTCTTCGAGATCGGGGTGCGGGTACTCGGTCTTCGCTCTGCCGTTTACGCGATTGACGAAGTCCTCGACCATTCCAGTTCCGAGCGGGCCCGGACGATAGAGCGCGACGGCGGCGACGATGTCCTCGAAGCGCTTCGGTCGCAGGTCCTTGAAGAGCTTTTGCATGCCCGACGACTCGAGCTGAAACACTCCCGTCGTCTCGCCGCTCTGCAACAGCTCGTAGGTCTCGGCGACCTTGCGCTTGAGGTCAGGGTTGCTCTCGGGGACGTCCTTCACGTCCACCGGGATCGTGTTGTGATCGAACGGCTGCTTCGACGCGACGATGTCGGGACGCTTGTTGATGAGCGCGACCGCGATGTCGAGCACGGTCAACGTCGTGAGCCCGAGAAAGTCGAACTTCACCAGCCCGGCGTACTCGACCTCGTCCTTCGCGTACTGCGTCACGAGCTCGCCCGTGCTGCCCTTGAATACAGGCACCGTTTCCCAGAGCGGCCCCTCGGAGATCACGATGCCCGCGGCGTGCATGCCAGCGTGGCGGTTCATGTTCTCGACCTTGCGCGCGAGGTCGAGCAGCTCTTTCGTGCCGCCCCCTTCGGCGTACATCGCCTTGAGACGCGGCTCCTGCTCGATGGCCTCGTCGATCGAGACGTTTTTTCCCTGCACGGGATCGGGAACGAGCTTGGCGACCGCGTCGACATCCGCGAACGGCATTCCGAGCGCGCGCCCGACGTCGCGAACGACGGACTTGCTCTTCAAGAGCTGAAACGTCGCGATCTGCCCGACCGACGTCTCGCCGTACTTTCCACGGACGTACTCGATCGAGCGCTGCCGCTTGAGCATGCAAAAGTCCACGTCGAAGTCCGGCATGGACACGCGCTCGGGGTTCAAGAATCGCTCGAACAGAAGGTTGTACGGCAGCGGGTCGAGGTCCGTGATTCCGAGCGAGTACGCGACGAGCGATCCCGCGCCGGAGCCGCGCCCCGGTCCCACCGGTATCCCGTTTGCCTTGGACCAGTTGATGAAGTCCTGGACGATCAAGAAGTACCCAGGAAACCCCATCTTGTTGATGACGTTGACCTCGATCTCGAGCCGCTCTTTGTAGACCTTCTCGTCGACCTTCTTGCCGATCTTTCGAAACTGCTCGAAGCGCTTGGCGAGGCCCTGCTGCGAGAGCTCGCGAAAGTAGTCATCGACGTTGTCGACGACGTTGCCGACCTCGTCGCGAAACTTCGGCAACATCGGCTTGTGCGTCGGATCGACGTGCTCCATCCGCTCGAGCACAGCCATCGTGTTCTTGACCGCGTCGGGAAAGTCCTTGAACGCCTCCTGCATCTCGTCAGGGCTCTTCAAGAACATCTCGGTCGAGCCGTGGTCCGTGCGGTTGTAGTCGTCGAGCGTCACGCCGCCCGCGATGCATCCGAGGAGCTTTCCGGCGATCGAATCGTCGCGCTTGAGATAGTGGCAATCGTTGGTGGCGACGAAGGGAATCCCCAGGTCCTTCGCGGCGTCGATCAGGATCTGATTGACGATCGGCTGCTCGTAGAGCCCGTGGTTCTGCAGCTCGACGAAGAGCATGTCCTTCTCGACGACGTCCCGCAGACGCGCGAGAAGGTCCGCGCCAGCCTTCGGCGAGTACTGCAGCACCGCTTGCGGAACGAGCCCTCCCAGACACCCCGACAGCACGATGATCCCCTCGCGCCGCGCCTCGAGATCCTCGAGCGTGACACGCGGCTCGAGGTGCGCTGGCGTGTCGATCCATCCCTTCGACACCAGCGAGATGAGGTTCTTGTAGCCCGTCATGTTGCGGGCGATCAGCACCATGTGATGCGCAGGCGTTCGATCGAGGCCCTTGACGTCGACCTTCTTCTCCTGCCCCGGAAACACAAACCCCAGCTCGCATCCGAGCAGCGGCTTGACCCCAGCTTCTTTCGCCTTTTTGTAGAAGTCGATCGCCCCGTGCATGTTGTTGTGGTCCGTGAGGGCCACCGCCTTCATGCCGAGCTCGGCTGTTCGCTTCACCAGGTCTTTGACGCGAATCGCGCCGTCGAGCATCGAGTACTGCGAGTGCACATGCAGGTGGGCGAAGTCAGCCATGGCGTCTCTTCGCGCTAACACGTCGGTCCACCCGCCCGCACGAAAGCGACAGAATTCGGGCGTTCACGGCGGGCTTCTGCCGCTGGCGATAGTCTGACCGCGCCTGCGCAATCGCTCGTCTTTCCCGCGCGTCAACGGATTCGACGCACCGCAGCGCTCGGCCCCTCAGCGCGGGCGTCTGGCGCGGGGCGGTCTGACATCCATGTCCGGTCGCGCACCCAGCGGTCGAGAAGCGCTTGAGCGCTGTTTTTTCCGGTGGTACCTACGAGGCGCCTCGCGCTCTGCGCATCTTTCTGCGAAGTGCAGCACGAACTGTTCGAATAGGAGCCTCTGTTCATGACGAAGCGACTTCTCACCCTCGCGACCTCTGGCGCTTTCCTCGGCCTCGTTGGCTGTGCAACGCCCCCGCCCCCCCCAGACGGCGGAACCGCCGACACGGGCGTGACCCCAGCGGACGGGTCCAACCCGACCGATGGCGGCGGCGGCATGGAGCGCACGCTCACGTACGTCATCAACGATCTCACCGTCGACGAGACGCCCGCCGACGAGCTCACGCCCATCGCAGGATTCAACCTCGACAGCCGTCACTCGTCGGTCGAGACCACGCCGCCCACGCCCAACTCCTGTGAGAAGCCAGACAGCCCGTCGCGCCTCGACCAGGATCAGAACTGCCCGATGGCGATGGTTGACGCGATGACCGGCCGCTGCATGTCGATGACCGCGATGTGCGCGCCCGGCGCAGGCTGCCGCGGCGGCGTCGACAACGGATTGCCCGGCATCCTCGACGCGATCGGCGCGGCGGCGTCGGCGCAGTTCCCGATGGGCCTTCGCCCCGAGCTGCGTAACCAGATCCGCTCGAACAGCATCTCGCTCGTCGTGCGCGTGACGGGTGTCAACGATCTGACCGCCGACGACAGCGTGACCGTGAAGGTGTACACGGGCTACCCGACGCGCACCACGATGTGTGACTCGGTCGTGACCGACGGCGAGTACGCGATCGCCGCGGACTCGCTCAACACCGCCACGGACATCGAGAGCGCGAAGATCACGTTCCCCGGCCGCATCGTCGGCGGACGCCTCATCGTCTCGATGCCCGGCATGTTCCCGCTCCCGCTGCCGGACATCATGGGCGCGCGCCTCAACCTCAACCTCACCAACGCGCAGCTCCGCGTCAACCTCACCGCCACGGGCGGCACCGCGGGCAACCTCGGCGGCTCGTTCAACGGCAGCCAGCTCCTCACCGCGATCCAGATGCTCGCGCCGGACTTCGCGATGCAAGCTATTACGATCATCGGCGGATTCGTCGACATCGAGCGCGACGGCATCTGCTCGATGCGCATGGCCATGCCGCCGCGCTTCGGCGACATCGGCGTCGGACTCGGCTTCACGCTGACGACCGCGCGCACCACGGCGATGTCGGCGACGGCGCGCCCCGCGGGTGCATGCGGCGGCTCGACGACGACCCCGACCGACGGCGGCTCGCGCGGCTGATTCGCGCACGCTGAGCGAACACCAAGACGCCCCTTCGGCTCGCGCGTTCGCCGCGCCAACCGGAGGGGCGTCGCTCATTTTGTGAACCGACGACGCGCATGACCTCGAACCTCCGACTGCGGCTCGACGACCCCACGACCCCGATCGAAATCGCAGCGTTCGAGGTCGCTCGTGACGTGTATCCGACGATCGACGAAGCGGCGTTCACCGCGACGCTCGACGAGCTCGCGCTGCCCCTCGCGCCGCGCGTCGCGCGGATCCAAGAGCCTCGCGGGCAAGCGCTCGCTCTCTCCGCGCACTGCTACGGAACGCTCGGGTTTCGCGGGGACGAAGACAGCTACTACGACCCGCAGAACAGCTTCCTGCCGAGAGTGCTCGAGCGACGGCGTGGGATTCCGATCTCGCTTGCGGTCGTGCTGATGGCGATCGGCCGACGCGTCGGGATGGTCGTCGAGGGCGTGGGATTTCCCGGACACTTTCTCGCGCGAATCGGCGGACCCGACGGCGTGCTCGTCGATCCTTTCAACCGCGGGACGATCGTCGACAACGCCGCGCTCGAGCGGCTCGTGCGTCGAGCCCTGGGGCCGCAGGCGACCGTTCAACCGCAGCACCTCGTGATCGCCGATCGACACGCGATCATCGTTCGGATGCTGACCAACCTCGACGCCATCTACAACGCGCGCAAGGAGCACGCGCTCGCGATGCTGGTCTGCGACCGGTTGTTCGAGCTGACCGAGCAGCCGTCGCGCCTGCGCGATCGGGGCACACACGCGCTCGCGCTCGGCGCGGTCGCTTCGGCTCGACAAGACCTCGAGCGGTATCTCGAGCTCGCTCCAGACGCGACCGACGCCCGCGCTGTGCGAGACGCGTTGTCCCGCGCGACCGCGAGAGGGTCGATCCTGCACTGACGAAGTCGCGGGGTCGACGGGATCCCAAAAAACTGAGAGACCGAGCAACAGGCAGGGGGTGCGACGGATAGCGCACCCGTTTTCGCGAAGGTCGCGAGACGAAGGAGATACACGAATGCGCTGGGAACTGTGGGCTGTCGGGGCAACGTTGGCGGTGTCGAGCTACGGGTGTCCGAGGACGATCATGTGCGCTCCGGGCGAAGTGCTCGTCGAAGGCCGCTGCGCCTTCGATTGCCCGCCCGGTTCGACCTCTGGCTGCAGGGACACTGGGGTGAACGTCGATGCAACGCCGGACGGCGGCGACGCGATGCCGTGCCCGATGGGACAGACCCGCTGCGGAGCAGTGTGCGTCGATCTCCAGACCAGCGTCGATCACTGCGGTCGCTGCGACATGACCTGCAGGGCGCCCGAGGCGGGTACCGCGATGTGCTCGATGGGCTCGTGCACGCTGACGTGCCCGTCGCAAACGCACGAGTGCGGCGGCGCGTGCGTGTCCAACGACGCGGTCGAGTCCTGCGGGACGCGCTGCGAACCCTGCCCCGCCTCCGCGGGGAGCCGCGCGCTGTGCACGGCGCAGATGTGCGCGTTCGAGTGCCTGCCCGGCTTCGAGCGCGTGGGTGACGCGTGTGAAGCGAGGGTTCCGAGGCCGGTGTTTCCGCCGGGCACGAGCACGGTGAGCAGCCACCAACCGACGTTGCGTTGGGAGCTCGGCGCAGGGACCGACGGAGCGGTCGTCGAAGTGTGCCGCGACCGAGCGTGCACCATGCGCGTCGCGATGTTCGACGCGACAGGGACGAGCGCGAGACCCTCGATGGCGCTTCCTGCCTCGACCGTGCTCTTCTGGCGCCTGCGCGGACGCGTGGGAACGATCGCGGGAACGCGCTTCAGCCCAACGTGGCAGTTTCGCACGCGAGCGACGAGCGCCGCGAGCGTCGACACCGCGTACGGAACGGAGCTCGACATCAATGGCGACGGCTTCACCGATGTCGCGATGGGAGCGCCGAACGTCGCCCCTGCGAGAGGTGGCGTTCAATTCCGGCTTGGATCGTCCAGAGAATTGGGCGCGCCCCAACAAGTGACCTCGCCGTACAACGGCGGCGGATTTGGCCGATTCGTCACCTCTATTGGCGACGTCAACGGTGACGGATTCGGGGATTTTGCCATCGGTTCTCACCTTGCAACCGTTGGCACGTTTTCGAATGCTGGCTGCGTATTCGTTCACTCCGGAGCGGCAGATGGGATGGTGGGTGCCGAGACTTCACGGATCTGCGGGACCGCTGCCGCGCAGCGATTCGGTGTCACGATTTCCGGCGGAGACGTTAATCGTGACGGCTACTCGGACGTCGTTGTCGGAGCGCCCGGAGCCAGCGCGAACGGACGAGTGTTGGTGTTTCAGGGATCAGCTCGAGGAGTTTCGCCAACACCAGCCTTCGAGCTCGAAGGCACAGCCAGCGATCCGAGTGTGGGAGGTTCTTGCTCGACTGGCGATGTGAATGGCGACGGCTACGCCGACATCGTTGTTGGTGCCTTTGGGCGGGGTGGTCCGGGATCGGTACTGTTGTTTCGAGGTTCACCCTCCGCACCGTCCGCTGCGTTGGTAATCGCGACTGGTGGTGGTTCCACGTCGGAAATGGGCTTTTCCGTTCATGCGTCAGGAGACGCCAACGGAGACGGCTGCTGTGACATTCTCGCGGCTGACCCTTCGGGCAGCGTGGTTGGACGTGGGAACCCAGGAAGCGTGCTTCTTCTTCTCGGAGAAGTCATGGCAGCACCACGTCGGGTGCTCGCATTCGACGGAGCGTTGTCCGGCGATCGGTTCGGATCGTCGGTTTCGTTTGTGAACGACGGAAACTCTGACGGATACGATGAGGTTCTGATCGGTGCACCCGCGGCGAACGTAGGAACGCAGGACGACGCAGGCGCGGTGTACCTGTTTCGCGGAAACAGCAGCGGGGCGTCGACCGTGACCAGCACAACAATTCAAGGCGTCGCAACCCTCGATGAGCTTGGGAGCAAGGTGGCCTCATGTGCTGACATCAATGGTGACGGGAGGGGTGACTTTGCCGTCGGCGTTCCAGGTGCCGATCCTCTGGGTCGGTCGAATGCAGGAACGGCACACGTCTACTTCGGTGGTTCGAGTCCGACCCTTCATCGAACAGTAGAAGGAAGCGCCGCATTCGATTCACTCGGCACGGCCCTCGCGTCACGCTCACCCGGTCGCTCCTTCGGATCGCCACGGTCCACGCTGTGGTGCGCGCGGCGCTAGTCACCTCGATCGCGGCGCTGTCGCTCGTCGCTTCGCCCGCGCACGCGCAGTCGCGCGACGACGGAGCGACGACGATCCGCACCGACCCGCTTCGCGACGCGCGGAGAGCCGTCGAAGACTCCGTTCGTTCGGGCACCGTCGTCGATCTCGACCGCTCGGGTCGCGGCGCCAACGCCATCGCGCCGCTGCTCGATGAAGCGCCCGGCTTGCATCCGCGCTCGACCGGTGACGGGCTCGCGCCGACGTTTGTCTCCATGCGCGGCGCGCCGAGCGCGCAGGTGAGCGTGGCGATCGACGGCGTTCTTCTCAACGACGCGTTCGCTCCGAGCGTCGACCTGTCGATGCTCCCACCCGCGGCGTTTTCGCGGGCCGACATCTACCGCGGCGCCGCGCCGATCTCGCTCGGAATGCAGGGCCTCGGCGGCACCATCGACCTTCGAACACGCACGCTCGCGCCAGGCAGCGGCGCGAGCCTCGCTTGGGTGACCGCGGGCGGAGGCTCGTTTGGACAGCGGCGAGCCGCGGCGTTCGTCGCCGGCGGGCGCACGCTTCGCGGGCTCGCGCTCGTCTCCTACCGAGGAACCAACGGCGACTTTCTCTTCTTCGACGACAACGCGACGCCGCTCGACCCGCGAGACGACGTCGCCGATCGAACGCGACGCAACGCCGCAGGAGACAGCGCCGACACGCTGCTGCGCGCGTGCTTCGACGTGTTCTGTATTCAAGCGCTGGGAGCAGCTCGATGGACCGGGCTCGCGGGGCCAGGGTCGCTGCAGTACCAGCGCACCTCCCTCTCTCAGGGTCGATGGAACGTCCGGGCGTTCGCACCGATCCGTCGAGGCTCGCTCGTCATCGAGCCCTACGCGAGCGCGCAGTGGAGACGGGACAGCTACGCAGACCCGCTCCGCGAGGTCGGCATCGGCGACGCGACGAGCGGCGGATTAGCGGTCGACGGCGGCGTGATCACCCGTTGGCGCGAGCGCATCGTCGACATCGAAGCCATCGCGCGCGTTCGTCACGACCAGTTCGACACCTCGGACGGAGGAGCTTCGACGGGCGCCGCCAACGCCGCTCGCACCAGCGTTCTCGCGGGCGTAGAGCTTCGTGCACGGCCGGTCGAGGGCCTCGAAGCGCTCGGAGGATTCGGCTTCGACGCGCTGACGGACCGCTCGGCGCTCAGGGGCGTCGCGCGATCGATGGCGCTCGCGTCCCCGCGGTTCGCGGTGCTCGCCTCTCCATGGAGATTTCTCTCTGTGCGTGTCGGAGCCTCGATCCTCGAGCGCGCTCCGTCGCTCATCGAGCTCTATGGCCTCGGCGAATACCTGCGCTCGAACAGCGCGCTCGTGCCCGAGTCGAGCGCGACGCTCGACGCGTCGGTGATCGTCCGAGGCGCTCGCGGACTCGTCTCGGGTCGGCTCGAGCTCGGAGGCTTTGGCAGGCGCGCAGAGAACCTCATCGTGCTCACGCGCACGAGCGCGCTCGCGCTCAAGGCCTTCAACCTGCGAGGCGCCGAGGTGTTCGGCTTCGAAGCGCAGGGCCGAGTCTCGGTCGGCTCGTGGTTCTCGCTGACCGCGAGCTACGCGTACACCAGCGCGATCGCCACGGGTTTCGGCGAGGTGGATCGAAAACGTGTGCCGAATATTCCCGAGCACGACGCCTCCGCGCGGGCCGAAGGTCGCTGGCGTTGGTTTCGTGTGTCCACGGAGCTGTCCGCGATGGCCGGGCTCTTCTTCGACAGCGCCAACCTGTACGCCGCCCCGCCGCGCGCCCTGTGGTCTGCCTCGGTCGGAGTGGATGTCCCATGGGTTCGAGGGCTCTCGATCGACGCGCGAGCGACCAACCTCCTCGACGTTCGCGAGGGATTCGTCACGCGACCCTCGGGCAGCGTCGAGCGAGCGGTTGTGTCGGACTTCGCGGGATTTCCTCTGCCGTCTCGCGGGGTGTATGTTTCCCTCTCGTGGACGTCCGACGCACCGAGCGCGCAACGCGAAGCGTCCTTGTCGCCATCAGCGCGGTCGCGCTGACCGAAGGATGCAGCGCGCCGGCCGCACCGGACGGCGGGACAGCGTCGTGTACATCGACCCCCGCAGCTCCGATCGATCTGTGGACCACCACGTCCGACTACGAGTCCGGCGAGGTCGCGACGCTCTCGACTCGGGCGCCGTGCGTGCGTCGAGCAGCGGCGACCGCGACCGCAGACTCGCTCATCGCCCGACACGGCTCGCGCGTCGTGGTCATGGACTACACCAACACCGTCGACCAGATCGCCGTCTACGCGCCGCGCTCCGACGGCGCGCTCGTGCTCGAGGGCGCCGCTTCGGTCCGCGACGGCGAGCGAGCGGCCAACGTCCGCGGATACCTCCCGATCGACGAGCGATTCGCGCTCGTCTCGCGAAACAATCAGTCGTCGCTCGGCGTCTTCGACGCCTCGACTCGCTCGATCGTCGCCAACATCGCGCTGGATTCCTTCGCGCAAGACGCGCCGCGCGCCGCGCCGAGCGCCATCGTTCGCCATGCCCAGCGGGCCTTCGTCGTGCTCCAGCGCTGGGACGCCGCGCGCCTCGACATGCCGCGGCGCGGCGCGGTGGCGGTGGTCGACCTCGCATCACGCACCGTGGTCGACGCCGACCCAACGACGGCCTCGCTCGACGCGATCGAGCTTCCGTTGTCGAATCCGTTCGGTCAGGTCGCTGTCAGGGAAGGCACGCTGCTCGTCCCGTGCGCGGGCGCGTTGAGGACGATCGGCGATGGCGCGGTCGTTCGCGTCGACGCCCGCTCGATGCGCGTCGTTCGTTCGATCGGAGACGAGCGAGCGTTCGGCGGCAATCCGCTGCACGTCCTGTGGCTCGACGATGATCGGCTGCTCGTCGTGTCCATGACAGAGCCCGGGACGAACGAGCGTATGGACGTGGGAAGCACGCGCCTCGTCGAGTGGTCCATCGCTCGAAATGCAGCGATTCGCACGTGGATCGAGGTTCCCGAGTACGCGCTCACCGCCCCCGTGCGCGGCGCGGACGGCAGGGTCTACATCGGCGATCGCGGAAGCGTGACCCCCGGACGCGAACGACGCTCAGGCATCGTCGCGTTCGACGCGCAAACGGGCGATCGACTCTGGCGCGAGCCGCTGTCCGTGGGGCTTCCGCCGTATTCGCTCGTCGCGAACTAGAGCGCGTCCGCGTACGCCATCCTTCAGCGCGCGAAGCGACCCAGGTTGACCCGCTCGTTGGCGAGCAACGGCAGGCGCATCGATCGAACCTCACGCTCGATGCAGGCCGAGAGCGTCGGCGATCCGGTGCCTTCGAGGCGAACGGCGCCCACCCTGCCCTCGGCGTCGAAATCGACGATCGGCGCGAGGCCGCTGGCTTCTCCGCAGCTGTTGTTGCGCTCGCACGCGTCGAAGCAGTGGCGGGCCCTCTGTCCCAA
>LNEO01000165.1 GCA_001465015.1 Deltaproteobacteria bacterium Ga0077539
GGAACCGAGAGCGTCCACCCGAGCCCGAAGGGACCGTTGCCCGCACCCGAGTCGTAGCCCAGCCCGATCGATGGCCCCGCGCCGCGAGCGGCCGTCACGGGCAGCGGAATCTCTGCGCTCACCGAGCCGGTCACCACGGACGCCGAGCTCTTCTCGCCAATCGGCCTGAGCGCTCCGCCTCCCTTCGGAAGCGAGAGCGTCACGGGCTGCGGCCCGCGCTCTTTCGCTCGATCCGCGGGGCTCTTCTGCGTGTTGCCTTCGCTCGCTCCGCCCATCGGAGCTGCGCTGAACTTCTTGGTGCTCATGAAAACCTGTGTCCCTTCTGCACTTGAAATCAGGGGTGTCGCGACAGCACGGCCCGCCCTTCGCTCACGCGAACAACGAGCTGCGCTGTGCCGCGCAGCAGCCTCGCGTCGCCGAGATCGCGGCAACGCACTCCGCCCGTTCAGCCGGTGACGCCGCCACCATCGTTCGGCGAGCGATCGTCGCCAGGTCTTGGTCGGCGCCGGGGCTGTGAACGGCGATCGATCGATCGCGGCCGTCGCCCTGGTTGCGCTCGCGTTCGCGCAGCCGAGCAGCGTTGGCGTGGCGAGCCAGGGTCTCGGACTCGATCCGCGAGGCGTTCGCCCGGGTCGTCCGAGGAACCGTGTGCGAGACGAGCAGTCATGACTTCATCAGTAGTATCGACTACCAAAGAAGTCAACCGCTCTCGGTGCAGATGTCCCAGACTCCAGTCCCATAGTCCGAGGACTATTGCGTTAATCTGTGAACATCGACTTGCGCGATCGTGACACAAGGGAGCTCAGCGTTGCGTCTGACGAGATCCGTTAGTAGTAACTACCATTGAGTGCGCCAAGGCGATTGTCTCGGCATGGAGGTGTTCTCGGCGCAGAAAGTCGCCACGCGCGGCGACGGACCCAGTCCGCCGTCGATCTCAGCGACAGCAACGCGGACGAAGCCGTACGAGAGTGGACGAAACTGCGCCGCGCTCGTTGGCGCGCTATACCGCAAAGAAGATGGTGGCCGACCATGACCCGAGCGGGCAAACGCCTGTGAAATCACAGCCCGTCCGCGCAGCCTCACCGTCCTCGAGCGCGACGACCGTCGCGGGCGCGGCCTCCCCGGGCGCTCGCGTTTTTTGCTGCCATCGCGGCGGTTTGCTTCAATGACCCCAGAACACTCCCGTCGGTCCCCCTCGTCGCCCATCCTGGCGCCATCGGGTCCATCGACGGACGAGAGGAACGCATGTCCGAAGGCAATTACCTCGTCGGCGTGGACATCGGATCGAGCGCGATCAAGCTGTGTCTGCTCAAAGACGTCCAGAAGAAGAAGGCGCTCGTGAAGTTTGGCTACGCGCCGCTTCCGCCCCAGACGATCGTCGACGGACAGGTCATGAACCAGGGCGTCGTCGTCGAGACGCTGCAGAAGCTGTTCAGCGACTTGAAGGTCAAGCGCAGAGACGTCGCGCTCTCGGTGTCGGGTCACAAGGTGATCATCAAGCGCCTGACGCTCCCGCTCATGACCAACCAAGAGCTCAGCGAGCAGATTTCGTGGGAAGCCGAGCAGCAGATCCCGTTCGAGATCAAAGACGTCCAGCTCGACTACGAGGTCCTTCGGCGCAGGCCCGACCAGGGGCAGATGGACGTCTTGCTCGTCGCGGCCAAGCGTGAAGAGCTCGAGATGTCTGCCGAGCTCGCCCGTCAGGCGAAGCTCAAGCCCGCGGTGATCGACGTCGACGCGTTCGCCGTGCAGAACATCTTCGAGGTCAACTACGGCTTGCCGACGGACGGGACGTTCGCGCTCATCAACGTCGGCGCGACGCTCACGACGATCAACATCATCGCGGGGGGCGTTCCGGCGTTTACGCGCGACATCGCCAACGGCGGTCAGTCGCTCACCGACGAGATCCAGCGCCAGCTCGGCGTCAGCTCGGAAGAAGCCGAGATCTACAAGAACGCGTCGCCCGAGAACCTCACGCGAGGGGCCATCGTGCCGTCCGAGGTCCCCAAGATCATCCGTCAGGTGGTCGACTCGCTCGCCGGCGAGGTGCAACGCTCGCTCGACTTCTACCTCGCCACCAGCGGTGAGCGAGAGATCCAGCAGGTGTACCTCACCGGCGGAACATCGAACCTCCCCGAGCTCTCGCAGGCCATCGAGCGCCGATCGCACTGCAAGTGCGAGCAGCTCAATCCATTTCGCGAGATTCAGGTCGACCCCAAAGAGGTCAACACCGAGCTGCTCCGCGCGCGCGCCGCACAGGCCACGGTCGCGCTCGGCCTCGCGCTCCGAAAGGACCGGGAGAAGCGCTGATGTTGAAGATCAACCTCGCGCCCAACGCCCAACCACGGGCGGGCGGCGAAAGACAAGCGGCCGCCGGAGACATGCGGACGTTCGCGCTCGGGATGAGCATCATGCTCGTCCTGCTCGCGGCCGGCATCATGATCTTTCACTCGTCGCAGACGAAGGTGTTGGACAACAGCCTGGCGGCCAACAGCCAACGCGACCTCGCGGTGCAACAAATCAAGCGGCGCGTCGCCGATCACCCGCGAGTGCGCGCGGAGCTCCAAGAGATTCGCGCGCGACGCGACGCGATCCAGCGCCTCGAAGCCAACCGAACGGGCCCGACGGCGATGCTCGTCGAGGTCTCTCAGCTGCTCTCGCCGGGCGGGCGCCCCACCAACGACCCATCCGAGTTCGAGCGGATCCAACGCGACGACCCGACGCGCTGGATGCACGCCAACTGGGACGCGCACCAGATCTGGCTCACGACGTTCAGCGAGTCCGAGCGGCAGGTCAACATCGAGGGACACGGCCGCAGCGCCGATGACGTCGCCGAGTTCATGCGGCGGCTCATGTTGTCCGAATACTTCGAGCTCGTGACCCTCGAGCGCAGCGAGGGCGCGCAGGACCAAGAAACGCGACTCCAAGTGCAGCGGTTCAAGATCACCGCGCGGGTGAGGTACTGACCGATGGCACCGCCAACCAAGAAGCAAACGGCCCCCGCGTCGCAGCCGCTCGCCGAGCAGCTCACGCCGCCCGTGATGGTCGTGATCGGCCTCTTCGTCGTGATCGTCGTCGCCGCGGTCTACTTCTTTCTCGGCTATCAGCCGGTGCAAGAGTCGATCGAACGCGAGCGACGACGGCAGACCGAGCTCGAGGGCCAGCAGCGCAACGCCAACCGAGACCTGAGCGCGTACAACGACGACGTCGCTGAGCTCGAGCGGCTCCGCAGCTTCGCGCGCGAGCAGCAGCGCGTCTTGCCGGACAACCCGGACATCCCTGGGTTTCTCGACGCGATCCATCGCACGGCGACGGAGAACGGCCTCTCGATCAAGCTCGTGTTGCCCGAGTCCGAAGTGGTCCAGCAGTACTTCGTCCGCATCCCTGTGCGCGTCGAGGTCAACGGCGGCTATCTCGAGATCGCGAGGTTCTTTCGCACGATCGGGCAGCAGCCGCGCGTGATCAACATGGAGAACATCGGACTGTCGGTGCCCGTGCTCTCTCCGGACGGCAAGGTTCGCGTCGACGCCAGGATGCAGGCCACGACCTTTCGAGCGCTGACGTCTAGCGAGCAAGCGCAGCAGCAGCAAACCGCAGAGCAAGCAAGCCAGCAGTCCAGCGCGGGACGTCCGTCGGCCGCGCCCGGGGGCGGACGAGGAGCATCACGATGAAAACCCGCACCATCACACTCGTGGGAGCGGCGCTCTTTGCGATCGCGTGCGGAGACTCGCCCCCCGTCGCGCCGACGCGCGGCGCTGCGGGCGGCACCGGACGATCCAGCGCAGGCACTCCGCCGGCAAACGCCGCTGCCGCGGATGGTGGCGCCCGCGCGGACGCCGCCTCTGGACCGCCGCTGCACGGACGCGTCCTTCAAGACATCGACTTCACCGAGAGCGATCGCTCGCGAGACCCGTTTCGCTCGTTTGCGCGCGACTGGATTCCGCGCAACGAGAGCGCGACGCCGTTGCCGACGGACAACATCAAGCTCGCGAGCCTCTCGCTCGATGACCTCAAGGTGATCGCGATCGTGGTCGGCGTCGCGAGTCCGTACGCGATGCTCGTCGACACCGACGGCAACGGAACGATCATCCGCCGCGGCGACCTCGTCGGCCGCCCGGACACGATCGTGAGCCCCGGAGAAAACGGCGGGCCCCACCAGGTTCCGTGGCGTGTCGCGCGCATCGTCGGCTCGCGAATCTCCCGCGACCGCAACAACAACCTCGTCGAGATCCCGGCTGAGGTCGTCTTCGAGCGCGAGGATCGCGCTTCGCTCACGCCGACACGCATCGAGCGATCGCTCTCTCTCGCGCCGCCCGGCGAAGGTCGCGGCGGCCCTGCGCCCGCTGCGTCGGGCGGAGGCTCGCTTCCGGCGCTGCCCGCGCTGCCGGGTCTGCCCGGCTCGTCGCCGTTTCTTCCGCCGAATCCAGCGTCGCTTCCGCCCGGCTCGCGCACGACAGCGACCCAGTCGCAGCAGGGCTCGACGACGGTGCAGTCGTTCACGACGGTGATCCCACCGACGCCCGCGACGCAGCAGCCGTCGCAGCCGCAACAGACGACGGTGGTCGTTCAAGCGCCGCAGCAACAGCCGCCGCAGCCGCAGCCAGTGCCTTTGCCCGACACCCCTCCGCCCGTGCGCATCACGGGCTCTTCAGCGCTCCCGTCCTCGGGTCTTCCGCGCTGACGCGCGATCGAGCGCAGAAAACAGCGCTGAAAACTTCCTCCCGTTCATCGACGCACTCTACTGTGAACCTCGAGGCTCCATCCAACGGAGCGTCGTCACTCGAACGAGGTCACGGATGCGTCGATCGATCGCCCCACTACGATGGCTGCCGCTGTTTTGCGCGGCGCTCAGCACGCTCGCGCCGACGCGAGCCGAGGCCCAGCGCCGAACCACGCAGCGCCAAGACGCGCGCGGGTACGTCACCATCTCGCGAGACCAGGCGCCAGAAGGCGCAGAGCAGGACCCGCGCTCCGAACCGGCGCCGAGCGCGCAGCGACCGGTGGTTCCGGTCGTCGCGGTCGCGCCCATCCCGTCGAGCGCGCAGGCCGCTCAGCGGACGGCGCAGGTTCGCGCGACGGACGCCGACGCCAACCCCGAAGCGAGCCCCTCCGACGAGTCCACGTCCGACGGCGCGCCGCGCGGGGTTCGCTCGCGGCTGATCGCCCGCGAGTCCGCCGAGACTGTCGTCTCGGACACGAGCGACGAAGCCGGCTTTCTCTCGGTCGCGCCGCTGCAGGTCGCTGGCGCGCGAGGCCGTCGCTACACGGGCCGCCGCGTCGACATCGACCTTCGCGACGCGGACATTCACAACGTGCTCCGGCTGCTCGCGGAAGTGGGCTCGGTCAACATCGTCGCCTCGCAGGACGTCGAGGGCTCCGTCACGATTCGCATGCGAAACGTGCCGTGGGATCAAGCGCTAGACGTGATCCTCGCAGCCCGCGGGCTCGGGATGCAGCGCAACGGCAACATCATCCGCGTCGCCCCGCAGAGCGTGCTGGATCGCGAGCGAGAGCTGCTGATCGAGCGTCAGCGCCAGCTCGCGACGCTCGAGCCCCTCGAGACCCGCCTGATGCCCGTGAGCTACGCGCTGGCCTCCGAGCTCGCTCCTCGCGCCCGAGAGATGATCTCTGCGCGCGGTTCGGTGTCGGTCGACGAGCGCACCAACGTGATGATCGTCCGAGACACCGCTGGCGTGCTCAACCAGATCGAGCGGCTGATTCGCTCGCTCGACACGCAGACGCCGCAGGTGTTGATCGAGGCCCGCATCGTCGAAGCCACGAGCACGTTCTCGAGGGACATCGGCATCCAGTGGGGCGGCGACATCAACTTCGGACAGGGCTTCGGCAATCCGACGGGCCTGGCGTTTCCGAGCAGCCTCGGCGTCGTCGGTGGCGCGACGGATCAGATGACCATGAGCCAGGGCCTGTCGCCCACGTCGCTCAACGTTCCCAACCCGAACTTCGCGGTCAACCTGCCCGCGGTCGTCGGTCAGGGCAACGGTGGAGCGCTCGGATTCACGTTCGGCTCGGTCAACGGCAACTTCAACCTCAACGTGCGCTTGAGCGCCGCCGAGGTGAACAACCAGCTTCGCATCGTGTCGTCGCCGCGCATCTTGACGCTCGACAACCGCGAGGCCCTCATCGCGCAAGGAACGCTCATCCCCTACTCGCAGGTGAGCGCGCAGGGCGTGCAGACCGCCTTTCAAGAGGCCAAGCTGCAGCTCCGCGTCCGTCCGCACGTGACCGCCGATGGGTCGGTGTCGATGCACGTTCGCATCACTCGCGACGAGCCGGACTTCAACCGAACCAGCACCCGCGGTGACCCCACGATCTTGAAGCGCGAAGCAGAGACCGATCTGCTCGTGCCCGACGGACGCACTGCCGTCATCGGTGGAATCTTCACGCGGACCACGGGCCGTAGCACCAACATGGTCCCTGGCCTCGGCGACATCCCGATCCTCGGCGTGCTCTTCTCGCGACGACGAACCACCGATGACCGCGGCGAGATGATCATCTTTCTCACGCCTCGCATCGTGAACCGCGCAGAGGCAATCGGTCGCTAGAGCCGAAGGGTCGAAGGCGGGGGTTCAAAAAAGGGGGGGTTGAAAGCGTCAGAGTCGGGGGTTGGGTCTGGAAGTGTCGGGAGCGGCTCGAAGCGTCGTCGGGGGACTCGATGCATCGAAGCAGGCTCCAAGCGTCGACACACTCAGGGGGGTCGTCTGGGTGGGCACGAGCCGAGAGCGTCGGCACAGTGACGACTCAAGCTTTGGGGGGGCCGCGCCGCGTTGAGCCAGCATCGCGTGGCGCAAATGGGATCGAGCGGCTCCGTGTGGCACGCACGGCGTTGTCCACAGGCGTGTCTCGCGGGTCCGACAGGACCAAAACAAACCTAACCAGTTGAAACAAAAAATCTTTTCGTTTCGCCTGTCGGCATGCCGACACCCCTGGCGACAGGGCTCATCGCCCCGCTCTTCGCCGCAGTTCGGCGAGAGACAGCCCGATCGCCGACTCGAGCTGTGCCCGCGCCCGGAGAGTCACGGCGCTGTCAGCCACGATTGTGCCAGCGCTCGTACAGGTCGCGAGGCGCTGTTGCTCGAGGATGACCAAGGCGTCGAGCACGTCACGCTCGATGCTTCGTCGGCGCTCGAAGCGCTGGGTCTCGATGCGCTCGGCGTCGAGCTCGACCGGGCTGAAGAACGCGCGATCGAGCGCGAACACCAGCCGCACCTCGAAGGACATCGCCTCGCTCTCTGCCGCGCGATCGGTCGCGAGGACTCCGCCCGAGCTGCTCGCGGTCGCGCTGAGCCCCCGGCCCACCCTCGCGCTCACGTGCGGAAGCCACGCAGTCGCCCTCGCCCTGGCAGCGACATCGCCGGCGACCCCGCGGCCCCCGAGCCCCGCGCGCGAGATCGCCAGTCGCGTCGCGAAGTCAGCGACCGATCGATCGATCCATGACGAGCGCTCTTCGCAGCCCGGCGGGGTGGGCCGAGTCGGCAACGCTTGCCCCTCGACCGTTGCACGAAAGCCGACCAGCGCGAGCGCCGAGAAGGCAGAACACATCGTCGCGACACGCGCCGAGCGACGCGCGATCGAGCCCGCGCGACGGCAGAATTCGTTGGGCATGGCGGCGTGTATCTCCGCGCGCCCGACGAGGTTGCGCTCGCCCCCCACGAATTCGTCGCGGTGACTTCAGCTCCGTCGCGGCGCGAGGGGTTGGGGGGCTTCGACCTCCACGCAACAGCGATGCGCCCGGACTCATCTCGGCGCCGCATCGAAGTCGCTGCCCCCGTCGGCTTCCAGCCTTCGCGTCGCTCAGCGCGCCCAGTCTGGTCCGGGCGACGACGGTGACGTCGGGGCGTTGCCGTGCCTGCGCGCGATCGAGAGCGAGAGAGACCACGAGCTTCCGGGCGCGAAGCTCCACTCCCACACGTCGAGCAGCGGCGCCTCCTGCGGCGGCGGCCCGCCTGCGGGCGCCTCGCCGATCGCCTCGGACCAGTGCTCGAGCTCGCGAGGCTGCGTGGAGCGAGGCGGAACCGCGCGAGCGTCCCCGACGCTCTCTTCGAGCCACGTTGGCTGCTCAGCGACGAAACGCGCGTCCTCGAGGGCTGGCGTCGTCCGCGTGTCGCGCAGCGCGCCGAGCACCTCTGCGGGCCCGATGACCTCCGCGATTCTGCTCACCGTCGCAGACACGACGCGCGTCCGCTCGGGCAGCACGATGCGCGCGCGCACCGCGGAGCGCGCCTTTGCGGGAGCCCCTCTCGGCGTTGCGACCGCTTCTGCCGTCAGGATCGCAGTGAACCCCGAACGGCCAGCGAGGCCGACGCTGACTTCGTGCGAGGTGCCGTTGGCGAGCCCCCAGACGAACCAATCGCCCACGCGCGAAACCGGACCTTCGAGGCGCTCGACGCGTCCGAGCTGGCCATCCGCTCCGCGAACGAGCGAGACCACGCGGAGCATGAGCGTGTTGCGCCCTGGCATCTCGCGGGCGACGCGCTCGATCGTGCCCTCGCGCAGCTCCCAGAACACGACGATGGTCGTCGGGTCCACGGGCAAGACGCGCAGCTCGTCGACGTCGTAGCCCCATGGCGGCGGCGCTCGTTCGAGCAGGCCATCCGGCTCTTTGTGTTCGCCTTCGCTGATCGAGAGCGTCTGCGGGACGTGCTTTCGCAGGAGGCTCGCGCTGCTGGCGAGAGAGAGCACGCCGTGCGACTCGGCGAGCAGCGCGGCTTCAGCCTTCTCGAGTCCGCGCGCCGCTTCGGAGTCATCCGGCGTCTTCGCGAGGACGCGCTCGAAGATCGCCCGCGCGTCCGCCGCGCGCCCCTGCGACAAGAGCATCGTCGCCATGGTCGTCGTGACAAACGCGTCCGGGAGCGAGTCGAGCGCGACTTCGTCGCTCTCCTCTGCAGCTTCGTCGGCGCTCGCTTCGTCGTCGCCCGAGCGGCGCTTGGGGCGCGGGCTGACGAGCACGTTGGGATCCGGGAGCGACTGCTCTTCGAGCGTGTCGTCTTCGAGCGCCGCGCTGCTGCTGTCCGAGAGAGCCTGCGGAGGATCGGCCTCTCCGCGCAACAAGCGCTGGGCGCGCTCCATCAACGCGCGCACTTCGCTCGCGTCTTTGACGAGCGCGCTCTTGGCGTCGGGCGTCTTCGCGCTGGGGACACCCGAGCCCGGCGCCTGACCTTTATTCTTTTTGCGCACCATGACTTGACCTCTCGTATACCGCTAGGCGCCGTCCGTGGCGAGGATCGAGCGCGCCGCGAGCACGTCCGCGGCGATCTGCGCCCGCAGCTCGTCGATCCCCGAGAAGCGCTGCTCGTCACGAATCCGTCGCACGCACGTCACGCGCAAGAGGCGCCCGTAGAGGTCTTTGTCGCAGTCGAGCAAGTGAACCTCGATCGAGCGGCCCGCGGCGAAGGTCGGCCTGACACCAATATTCATCACGCCTGGGATTGGATGGTCCGAGTCGCCGACGATCGCGGCCGTGACCGCGTAGACGCCGTCGCGCGGGAGGGCCTCGACGTCGGTGCGCAGGTTGGCCGTGGGAAACCCGATCGTGCGACCGCGCTGATCGCCGAGCACGACGCGTCCGTCGAAATCGAAGGGCCTGCCGAGCATGGCGCGGACGTGCTCGAGCGCGCCGTCGGCGAGGGCAGCACGGATACGCGAGGACGAGATCATCTCGCCGCTCTGATCGAGGACGGCCCCCAGGACCTCGGTGCGAAATCCCAGCTGCTGACCGAGCGCGCGCAGCGTCGGACCGTCGCCTGAGCGATCGCGACCAAAGTGAAAGTTTTCTCCGACGATCACGACGCGCGCTCGAAGGCCGAGCAGCACTTCGCGCGCGAACTGCTCGGGCGTCATCGCGGCGAAGGTTCGATCGAAGCCCTGAACGAGGACGCCGTCGACCGCGCTCTCGGCGAAGAGCTCGAGCCTTCGGTCTGCGCCGGTGATCCTCGGAGGGCATCGCTCGGGGGCGAGGACGCGCGTCGGGTGTGGCTCGAACGTGAGGACGACGGATTCGCCGCCGCGATCAACGTCCAACGCGCGCGCTTCGGCGCGGGCGCGATCGATGAGCGCGCGGTGACCGACGTGGACGCCGTCGAAGTTTCCGATCGCGACCGCGGTCGGGCCTGCACACCGCGCGGTGCGATAGTCGTGCGCGATCCACATCGTCATAAACGAGCGACGAGGGTCTACACCATTTCGGCGTGGTTTCGACGGTCCTGTCGCGCGCCAGCTCCCACTGTCCTGATTTGCCGAGCGGCGAGGCTCTGCGTGGCGCGCGGGAGGACGAAATCGGGACCGTCTCCGCCCGACGATCAGCCGGGCGGGACGAGCGTCGGGCAGCGGGCTTCGGCGAACGGCAGCTCCGTTCCCCGGACTCGGATGAAGAACGACTGGCTCGCAGCCCGACAAACGCCTCTCGGACACAGGTCGGACGGCGCTCCCGGCGGCGCGGGAAACTCGCCGAGCTCGTTGGGAACGGCCCACGTCTGCCCAGCCGGACCGACGAAATTGACCGAGTAACGACCGGGCGGAAGGCCCGTCGACTGCGAGTCATCCGCGTACTGCGGGTCGAACTCGCTGCATCGGAGATTTTGAAAGCCCGCCTGCCCGAGGGCCCGACCGAGGCTGGCGGCGGTCGCCGGCAACTGCGGCGGGACGATGATGTGCCAGTCGGTCTGTCGATTGGGTCCGCGAACCTCGGCGCCAAACGGCACGACGACGATGCGCAGGACGTTTTCGACCTGACGATGGCCAGACGTCCACGGCAGCAAGAAGCCCGTCGAGGCTCCTCCGGGGACGACTGAGCCGAAGAACACGACGGGATAGCGCGGGTCGTTGGGATTGCTGAGGTCGAGCGTCTCGGAGCGGTTGAGCGCGGTGCGGAGCCGCACGAGCGTCTCGGCGTTGAGCCTTCCGTTCACGCCATCGACCAGGAGCCTTCGCTCGACGGCGTTGGGCTCGTGGAGCTTCGAGATGATCACCAGCGGATAGATCCACGGAAGGCGCCCGTTGGTGGCGGCGAAGAACGGGCTCGACGAGATCAGCGACGGGTGCGCGTCGACGAAGTTGCTCGCCGGCGTCAGGTCGATCACGCCGTTATCGTTGGTGTCCGCGGCGAACTCGACGAAGCCCGACATCGCGTTGCCGAGCGGATCTGCACTGCAGTCGCGCCGCACTTGCACGCCGCCGAGCGTGGCGGTGAAGCACTCGTCCTCGCCGACGCTGAAGAGCGCGGCGAACGACGGCAGCGTCGCGCCGAGCGGCGTCTCGACGATGACTGGGTTCTGCACCATCTCGAGCACCTCGGTGCCAGGGGTTTGCAGGCCCCAGTCGCTCGCGTAGCGGAGGAGGTCTCGGCCCGCAGGGATCGACGTCGATTGCTGCGAGGCGTTTGGCGGCGGGGGGACTTCGGTGCGCGTGAAGCGCGAAGGAGCCGCGAGCGTCTGCGACATCCCGTTGCGGGTCACCGTCGTCTCGACGGTGGGGATGCGAAAGATCGGTCGCTCGGTCGGGAGCTGACGACCGATGTACACGGTGACGTGATCGGCGACCGCGCCTTCGACGGGCATGACGAAGCGCGAGCGTCCGTTCTCTTCGACGCGATCTCCGAGCGGGATCGGGACGAAGCGCGCGACGGGTGAGTTTGGATCCTCGAGCGCTCCGCCCGCGACGTCGCCGGCCACCGGGAGGTTTCGCACAGAGAAAATCGGGTGAAAGCCGGACGGGATCTGGAGGTCGGCGCCCTGGCGATTGAACGAGATCGTCTCGTTGCGAGAGTAGAACGCGCGCAACTGGTACACGCCTGCCCGCGAAATACCTGGAAATTGAAAGGGAATCGTCGCGGTCACGGTCCCGTCAGCGTTGCGCACAGCGTTGGCGAAGAGCTGCGCTGCGTTGATCGTCTGCACGGACACGGCGCTCGTGGCGCTGCCCGTGGGCGGCGGAGGATTGTTGAAATCGAACAGCAACAGAACGACGCGGCCCGAGGCGATCCCTTGCGGCGCGGTGCCGACCGGCGCGGGGCGCTCCAACGGGGGCGGGCCACGGTAGATCACGGTGCCTTCGATGCGACCGGAGGGCTCGTTGGAGTACGGGCACGCGATGCCGCCCTCGTTTTCGCAGTTGCGTTGGATCGGCGGTCGGTCGCAGTGCGCGAGCGCGAGCGTCGCGAACACGAAGGTGAGCGGCGACTTGCGAGATTGCATGGCGCGCAGGTAGTGCATCGATGGAGTCCTCTCTGCGTTCATCGCTCAGAACCGGTAGCTCACGTTGGCCATCACGCGCGTCCACTGTCGATATCCGAGCGGGTGCTCCTGGTGCCCCGTCGCGGCGTTGACGTCGACGAGGTTGGATCCAGTCACGCCGAGCTCGAGCCGATTGTCGAGCAAGCGCATGCCGACGCGCGCGTTGATGAGAAGGTAGTCGTTGAGGGCGAACGGCACGTCCCTGGAGCCGAGTCGCGCGTCGAAGACGGGCTCGATCCACACCTGCCGAGAGACGTAGTGACCGAAGGTCTCGAACTCGAGGCCGAATCGCGTGCGCACCTGCACGCCGACGTTGAGCTTGTGCATCGGCGTTCGCTGGTCGCCTTCGCGCTCTGCGGTGGGCGCGAGGCTGCTGTTGGACTCGTGCGTGGTGAGCGCGAGCGTGTAGTTCACGTTGAAATCGAGGCCCTCGATGGGCGCCAGGCGCACGCCGAGCTCGCCGCCGTACACCCACGTCGCCGCGGGATCGTTGCTGTACCCGCGGGAGCCGATCGGCACGGTGCGCGAGTCGGGCAGACGATCGCCGGGCAGCGAGTCCACGTTTGAGCCGTAGAAGTCGATGCGATCCCAGCCGCGCGTGACGAAGAGGTTCACGTCGTACTGAAACACCTCGAGCGTCTGGTCCTGAAAGCCGATGTCGAAGGACACCGCGCTCTCTGGGCGAAGGCGTCGCGTCGGATCGATGCGCGCGCGAGCCACTTCTCCGCCGAAGCTACGCACGCTCACGCCAGGGACGGGCGTCGCGAGGTTGAGGTCGAGAAACAGCTCGAGCATCGTCGGGGTGCGAAACGCCGTGCCGCCCGTGATGCGAATCGCGCGGCGATCGCTCGGCTTGAAGATCAGCGCGCCGCGAGGCGACAGCACGAGGCCCGAGCCGCCGATGCCGTCGAGCACCGGGTGACGGTCTGCGCGAAGCGACGCGACGGCGATGAAGCGGTTTCCGACGCGCAGGGTGTCCTGAAGAAACCCCGAGAAGAAGTGCAGCATGTGGTCGCTGTCGAGGTAGTTCCACGAGATGTTCTTCAGGCGATATCCGGCGCCGAACTGCAGCGTGTTCGAGACCGAGCTCGAGATCCTCGCGCGCCAGTTGTACTGCAGGTCGACGTCGACGACGTCCTGCTGTCCACGCGCGTCGAGCACCGGCGCGCCGCGCTGCTGAATCGCAGGACCGGCGTTGAAGCTGATTCGGTTCCAGAACGCGCGCGCGGTGAAGCCCTGCACTTCGAGCTGGATGAACGGCTGAATGAAGGTCAGGTCGACGTAGTACTGCCGCAACAAGCTCGGCGCGCCGAACTGCGAGACGCCCGTCGCGCCGCCGACGCCGCCGCGGAGCACCACGCCGCGACCGAGCCGTCCTTGCGCCTCGACGAGGAACCGCGCGTTGCGATTGCCCATATCCCCCGCAGGCGTGATCGACTCCCACGCGCGATCGGTAGGGCTGACGAGCCGTCCGAAGCTCTGCGCTTGATCGAACTGCACCGACGCCCGGTACGACAGGTCTCCCGCGCGTCCCGAGCTGAGAAACGCTCCGCGCAGCTGTTGTCCAGTGCCGCCGCCCGCGGACACTTGCGTCCGCGCTTCGCCGGGCGGACGCGTGATGATGTTGATCACGCCCGTGTACGCATCGGCGCCGTAGAGCGCCGAGCCAGGGCCGCGGATCACCTCGATGCGATCGATCTCTTCGAGCGCGGGAAACACGTAGTTCCACAGCGTCACGCCGAGGAAGTCCAAGTACACGCTGCGCCCGTCGACGAGCACCAGGACCTTGTTGCTCAGGCGCTGATTGAAGCCGCGCACCGAGACCTGAAAGTCGCCAGTGTCGAGCTGCATCACGTCGATCCCGGCGAGTCGTCGGAGGATCTGCGGGATGTTCGTGAGCCCCGACAGGCGGATGTCCTGCGCGGTGATCACGCCCGTCGCGTTGGGCGAGTCGAGCGGCGACTGCGCCACGCGCGACGCAGTCACGATCCGCGCTTCGTACTCGTCTTCGTCCTCCCTGGCTCCGATGCCGCCGGGCTCGAGCTCGCGCCCCGTCGCGCCCTGCGCTGCGGCTCGATTCGCGCCGCTCGAGCTCGCCGCGCCTGTGGTGCCAGTGGTGCCGGTGGTGCCAGTGGTGCCAGTGGTGCCTGCGACGTTGCCCGCGCCCGTACCCGCGCCTGTGGCCGCAGCGGTGCCGGTGCTCGTCGTGCCGGTCGCGCCTGTGGTGCCTGCGGTGTTCGCGCCACTGGCGTTGGCGCCGGTCGCGCCCGTGGTGCCCGTCGCGTTGTTGCCAGCCAGCTGCAGCAGCTGCTCGGCGAGCGCGCGGAGCATCGACGCTTGCGACCCATCGACGCTCGCGCCCGTGAGCGCGCCCACGTTGATCGTCGCGGCGGTGGTCGCGCCGGTCCCCGTCGTGGTCCCGCCAGTGCTCGTCTGCGTCGCGCCTGTGTTGGCAGCGGTGCTGGTCGCAGAAGAGCGACCGCCAGTCGTGCGCAAGCGCGTCTCGATGCGCGCGACGAGCGACTCGATTTCGGGGCGATCGGGGATGTCGTTCTGCATGTACCGACGCAGGTACTCGAGCGCGCGCTCGGCGTTTCCCGCGTCGTAGTAAGCGCGCGCGATGTTGTAGAGCACGTTGGGGCGCGGGACGATTCGATACGCGGCCTCGAGCTCGGCGATACCCGCGTCGAATTGCCTTCGGCGAATCAGGTCCATCCCAGTTCGAAAGTGTCCGCGCGCGTCCGCGAGCTCGTCGGCGCTCGCGTTATGCGTGAACACAAGCCCGAGCGTCGCGAACAGCACTGCGACACGAAGGTGGGACCTCCCGTACACGCTCTCCTCCTTTGCCTCTCTCGGCACAACTCCGAGCGCTCGGCGACGGCGGGTGCGCCGGCGACGTGCACGGCGAGATCATCGCGCACTCGCAGGACGAATCAAAGCAATCGCGGCAGATCGATGCTCAGACCCGCGCGGGCGTTGCCGTGGGATTTCGGCGCGTTGCGCCAACACCGACCGAGACGGTCGACTCGCCGGGCACGACGATCGCGCGAAGTCCCCCTCCGGCTGATCACCACTCGCGATAGCCGCTCGGAACGTTGGGGCGCACCGGCGGACGATAGACCGCGCGTCGAGAGAGCCGCGCGGAATAGCGAATCTCACTGCCGCCGAGGGTCACGCTCGCGTCGTTGAACCCGTTGAGCCGAAACACAAACGAGTGCATCCGCGCAGGGTCTCCGTCGTCGCCCGTCAGCCTGAGCTCGAGCGGCGTCCGGCCGAGGGATCGGCCGTTCTCGAGGACCTCCGCGTTGGTGGGCTCGCTCGAGAGCACGATGTGCACCTCGCGCGCAGGCGGAGTCGGCGTGTTGGGGTTGGTGTTGGGCCCCGTTCCCGTGGCGGTGTTGCTCGGGTTGTTGGTCGTGCCTGTGCCCGTTGTGGTGGCGCGATCCTGCGTGGTGTTGCCAGCGTTGTTGTTGCTGTTGGCGCCCTGCGTTGCGCCAGACGAACCCTTGATCGCCACCGCGCCGCCGACCATCGCGAGCAAGCCGACGACGAGCAGCGCGGGCACGACCATCGATCGCTTCTTGGTTGCTGCAGGAGCTCCGACGGCGACGATGGCTGTCGACGGAGTGCTGGTCACGTTGACGCCCGAGTGTTCGGGATGGATCGACGGCGATACCGCTGGAATCTGCCCGGAGCCCGAGGGCGGAGCGGCAGAGTGCTCTGCGGAGACCAGATGCGAACCCGTGGCTCGAAGGCTATTGGACCCGCCAGGGGCCCACTCGCCAGTGCTCGTGAGTCCGAGCGATCCGCTGGCGGCGAGCTTGAGCCCATCGAGCAGCGCGTCCATCGTCTGGAAGCGATCCTCCGCGCGCTTGGCGAGGCAGCGATACGCGAACTCTGCGATGGCCGGCGGAACCTGGACGGAAGGGTTGATCTGATGGAGCGGCGGCAGCGCTTCGGACACGTGCGCCATCAGCGTGTTGACCGAGTTGCCTTTGTCGAAAGGGACCTTCCCGGCGAGCATCTCGTACAGCACGACTCCGAGCGCGTAGACGTCGGTGGCTGCAGACACGCGCTCGCCGCGGATTTGCTCGGGCGCCATGTACTTCGGCGAGCCCATGAACAGGCCGGTCTGCGTGAGGTGCTCCGCTCCGCCTTCGTCGAGCTGCTTGACGAGCCCGAAGTCGAGCACCTTGACGAAGTCTTCTTCGTCTTCAGTGCGACAGAGAAAAATGTTGGCGGGCTTGAGGTCGCGGTGAATCACGCCGATGGAGTGCGCCTCACGGAGCGAGCGGCAGACCTGGCGAATGATGCGAAGCGCGCGAGCGGGCTCGAGCGGGCCATTCTCTCGAAGCAGCCGGTGGAGCGTGCGCCCCTCGAGCAGCTCCATGGCCATGTAGTACACGCCGTCATCGGTGCTGCCGTAGTCGAAGATCGTGACGGTGTTGGGGTGCCGGAGCTTCGAAGACGTCGAGGCTTCGAGGAAGAACCGCTTGTGAAATTCAGGGTCGTGCTCGCCGTTGTAGTTGGGGTTGAGCACTTTGAGGGCGCAGATGCGCCCGAGCGGCTGCTGCTCGGCTTTGTAGACCTTGCCCATACCGCCGCGAGCAAGGAGCGAGATGACCCTGAAGCGATCGTTGATGACCCGCCCGATGAGCGGATCATTTTGCGGCCCCGACGCAGGCGCGGCACTCGCTGCGTTTGCTCCGTCCGGTGATGGGCTGGGCTCCCCCATGGGGTCGATCGCGTGATGCCGTTCGAGTTGGCGGGATGAGGTTTTGACGCTTCGTCCTGTCCGCGGCACCGTGCCGAACGAACAAAGCGTGAACCGGGAGTATCACGAGGATGACAGGGGCTAACTCGGTCGTCAATTCGAGCTCGGACAAAGCGTGACCCGACAGTGTGTGAACCAAGGCTACACGCGGGTGGGCTCGAGTCTTGGGAAGGGCGCGAGATCGATGAAATCGTTGGACGAGTCGGCTCGGACTGGGGGCAGTTTCGTCGACTTGCCGTTCGCTGTCAGGCGCGCAAGGCTTGGGGCATCCACCGCTGAGTGAAGAGCTCGGCGCGAGATGCTGCCCCGCGACGATCGGGGCGCACACTCTCTGGTTCGATCGGAGGAACGATGGCAGTTCGAGGTTGGCTCCCGTGGTTGATGACCAGCGCTCTGGTGTCGCTGGCGTCTACGGCGAGCGCGCAAGGCGTCGAGACATCCGGGCGCGAGATCGTCGTCGATTTCGACGACGCGACGAGCGAGCGCGAGGTGCGGGACGCGGCGCGGGAGGCGGGCGTCGAGCTCGTCGCGAACAGCTTTCTCGCAAGCGAAGATAGAATCTACCGCGGACGTGTTGCGGACAACGCGACGCTCGACGCGGTGCTCGCGCGGTTTCGCGCGCGCTCGTCGGTGCGTGCGGCGGACGAGAACATCGTCATGCGCGCCACCTGGACGCCCAACGATCCGCAGCTCGAGCAGCAGTGGGGCCTCCTTCGCGTGCACGCGCCGCAGTCGTGGGACACCACGTGCGGGCGCGGCGTGCGGGTGGCCGTCGTCGACACCGGCGTCGCGTGCGAGAACCACGGCGAGTTCACGCGAGTGATGGACCTCGCCGGCACGCGATGCGTGCTCGGCTACAACTTCGTCAACGACACCAATCATGCCAACGACGATCAGGGGCACGGGACCCATGTCGCGGGCACGATCGCGCAGACGACCAACAACAACTTCGGCGTCGCGGGCATCGCGCACTGCGCGACGATCGTTCCGGTCAAGGTGCTGGACGAGCGCGGGCGCGGGACGCTCGGTGACGTCGCCGAAGGAATTCGATTCGCGGCGGACGCTGGCGCGCAGGTGATCAACCTGTCGCTCGGCGGCGGACGCAGGGTGAAGGTCCTCGAGGAGGCCATCGCCTACGCGCGCGGACGCGGCGCCATCGTCGTGTGCGCTGCAGGCAACAACGGGCGCTACGTCGAGAGCCCGGCGGCCGAGCCCGGCGCGTTCGCGGTCAGCGCGAGCGGACCGGCCAACGACGACCTCGCGTACTTCTCGTCGCGCGGACCCGAGGTGGACATCGCCGCTCCCGGCGTGAACATCCTGCAGCAGACCATCTGCAACCGCGGCCGCGATCGATGCGAGCAGTTCGCGTCGTGGTCGGGCACGAGCATGGCGGCGCCCCACGTCGCTGGCGTCGCTGCGCTGCTCGTCGGTGTCGGCGTGACCAACCCCGACGCGATCGAGCGAACGCTGCAAGCGTCCGCCTCGCGTCCCGAGAACGGCAGCACCGACCGCGAGCTCTACGGCGCGGGCGTGCTCGACGCGAACGCGGCGGTCCGGCGCGCTGTGGACACCTCGGCGCTCTTTCGCGGCATCGCGCTCGCGCTGCTCGCGACGCTGACGTTCGCTCGCATTCGTATGCGCGGAGGCAAGCTCGCCAACCCGCTCGCGTGGGCCCCGCTCGCGTTCTTCACCGGCGTCGGACTGTGGTTTCTGCCGCGGTACGCGCCGCACACGTTGCCTGGCATCGAGCTCTTGTCTCGTCCGCTCGGCGACCTCAGTCAGCTGCTCGGCGCGCACATCCATCGTTGGCTCCCGTTTGCGAACATGGGCGTCGCGCTCGCGCTCGTCGGCCTGGGCTTCTCGCGCCCCATGCTCCGCGCTCCCATTGGCGGAGTCTCTCTCGGCATCGCGGCGTACCTGCTCGGGACGCTCGCCACGGGCTATCATCGCGCGCCGCTCGGCTCGCTGATGGGCTTCGTGTGGTTTTCGCTCAACGCGCTCGTCTGCCTCTGGGTCGCGCGCATCGGCCTCGACCGCGAGAGCGAGAAGAACTGACGCCGTCTTCTGGGGGGAGATGGGGACAAATCTAACGGGGGCGCTGGGATTCGCGGTACGATCCGCGGCGTCCCCGAGTCCAATGGCAAAACCCCCGCCCGATCAACCGCTCGGCTACGATGATGACGAGCCGAGCGTCGCAACGGCTGAGCCCGAGAGCGCGACCGCCGAACCGGCCGCCAAAGAAGCTTCTTCGATCGACCCAGTCGCGCAAGACGCGTCGGACAACGAGGTCGTCTACCGCTCGAAGGTCACCCGCAAGCTCGTGTTCGCCAACGTCGTCGTGGGCGTGTTGTTGTGCGCGTTCGTCGGCTGGTTCGTCCTCGGAATGGTCTTCGACAAGGGCATGACCGGCGCCGTCATCGGCGCGGCGCTCGCGATGCTCGGCTCGCGCTTCAGCCGCGAGAAGGACGAGCTCGTTCCGATCGAAGTGCTGGCGTCGAGCGAGCGCAAGCGCGCCGTCGAGCTACGGTTCGAGGCAGCGCCATCGCAGCTCATCGATCATCGCACCACGCAGCACATCGACGCCGAGGCGACGGGCGACTCACGGGAGGGCTACACGCACTGGGTGATTATTCGTCGCGAGAGCGATGCGGTGATCAAGCTGCGCATCCCCACGCGCAAGGACGCGATCCGCGTGAGCAAGCGCCTGCGCGTTTTGCTCGAGCGACCACCCTTGCAGCCGCTCGGTGAGGACGAGCTCGACGGAGAAGATTTTCTCGAAGGCGCTCCGCCGAGCGCAGAGTGACTTTGGCTGGTATACAAATGCGCTCGCTCTTCGCGGGTGACGTATCGCCTTCTCTTTCCCTTTTTGCCCATGAATTGCCATCAACGAATCGTGCTCTCTTGTGTGGCGCTCGCCGCGATCGCGGGGTGTGGATCGCCGCCGACCGTTCCGCCCAGGGACGTGCCCACGATCGACGCGGCGGAAGTGACGGAGCCAGACGCGAGCGACGCGGGCGAGGCCGGACGCTTCGTGATGCAGCCTTGCGAAGCGCGCCCGGGGGCGTTTGCCCCGCTCTCGACGCGCTGTCAGCACTTCGTCGATCAGCGCGGGCGCGTCGTCGTGCTTCGCGGAATCAACGCGCGAGTCGACGGAGTATTCGACGTGAGCTTCGACGACGGTCGAGCGCCGCTTCAACCGATCCCCGCGTTCGAGATGGACGACGCGGTTCGGATGCGGCAGCTCGGTTTCAACTTCTTGCGCCTGCCGATCAACTGGAGCGGCGTCGAGCCTCGCATGGCCACTCCCCCGGCCTACGACGACGCCTATATCTCGCGAGTTCGCGCGGTGATCGACATCGCGAGGCGCGCGGGACTGCTGGTGTTGGTCGACTTTCATCAGGACGCGTACAGCAAGGAGATCGGCGAGGACGGCGCGCCAGGATGGGCCATCAAGGTCGACGGATGGTCGCCGCTGGCAGGGCCCCTCACGGCGGACGAGCTCGCGCGGCGGCGAACGTCGTCGACGGTGCTCCGCGCGTTCGAGGTGTTCTTCGGACCGACCGCGGATGGGACGTTTCTTCGCGGGCGCTTCGCGGCGATGGCGGCGGAGGTCGCCCGTCGACTCCGAGGCGATGACGTCGTGATCGGCTACGAGATCTTCAACGAGCCCATCGCCGCGGACGACCAGTGCCTCGCGCTCGCGCAGCAAGTGGGCGCGGCGATCCGCGCGGCGGACCCGAGCAAATTGCTGGTCTTTCAGCCGCCCGCCACGCGCAACTTGATCGACAGCGCGCGGGTCCCGACCGAGCCGTTTCCGTTGCCAGGCGCGGTGTACGCGCCGCACATCTACACGCTCGCGCTGACCGGAACGGAGGCCGCGCGTCGCACGTTCACCATCGACACGCTGCGCCCTTCGCACGCCAACGCGGCGCGAGAGGCGCGGGCGTGGGGAGTTCCGACGCTCGTGACCGAGTGGGGCTACGACCCCAACGGGATCCGCATGGAGGACTACGTCACCGCGCAGCTCGAGCTGCAAGACGAGTACGGCGAGAGCGCAGCGCTTTGGCTGTGGAAGGAGCGCTCGCAAAACTCCTGGGGGCTCTTCTCGTACGACACGACGAGCGGACGATGGACCGAGCGCGAGGGCCTTCGTCGCGCGATGGCCCGCGTCTATCCCGAGGCGATTTCGGGGTGGCCCAAGACGTGGAGCTACGAGCGCCGCGCGGCGCGCTTCGAGCTGGTCTTCGAGGGCAGCGCGCAGGTGTCAGCGCCGAACGTTCTGTATATTCCCTCGCCAGATGATTATGTGGCCAACTTCACCGTGAGCTGCGACGGCCGCGTCGTGCAGCCGAGCCGCGATCCGATGACGGGGCGCGTCGAGGTCGCCTGCTCTGGACCGGGCGAGCACCGCGTCGTCGTGCAGCCGGCGCGCTGACGTCAGACCCTCCTCCGAGGAGAGTTTTCTCCCACTGGGAGCTCGAAGCGCGACGAACGAAGCGCCGGAGGGGGACTCGTCGTCGCTCGCGCGGCAGTGGTACCCTATCGGTCGAAATGCGGGAGTTCGCGACGATCATCACGCTGTTGTGCTTCGCGGCCTGCGCGGTCGTGGACGAGTCCAACACCGCGGATGTGCGACGCAGCGACGCGCGAACGGATCGCACGGCGCTCGCGGACGTGCGCGGCGACAGCACGATCGTGAACCCGCCCATGGACTCGGGCGTGATCGGCGCCATGGACACGGGCGTCGCTTCGACAGACAGCGCCGTGACGCCGCCCATGGATTCGAGCGGCGGACGTTGCGGCGAGCAAGGCGCTCCGTGCTGCGCGGGCGCGACGCCGTGCACAGGAATCCTCGTGTGCTCGGCGGGACAGTGCCGCACCTGCGGACGGTCGGACGAGCCGTGCTGCGCGGGCAACGGGTGCAACAGCGGCCTGACGTGTCAGAGCGGGCGATGCACGGGCTGCGGGATGCCCGGACAAATGTGCTGTCCCGGCGCGAGCGCGTGCGCGTCCGGCGGCACATGCGTCGGCGGAATGTGCCGCGCGTGCGGCGTCGAGATGGGCACGTGCGCGCCGGGGACCTCGGAGATGCAGCGCTGCGGCAACTGCGGAACGCAGACGCGCATGTGCAACGCCGATTGTGGCTGGGGTCCCTGGAGCGCGTGCGGCGGCGCCGGCGTGTGCGCGGCGGGCATGATGGAGTCTCGCGCGTGCGGCTTCTGCGGCAATCAAACGCGTCGCTGCGCCGCAGACTGCTCGTGGGAGCCGTGGAACACCTGCTCGGGCTCGCGCGACTGCATGCCCGGGTCCGTCGATACCACCGGCTGCGGCCTGTGCTCGCAGCGGACATGCGGGTCGGACTGTCGTTGGCCCGCGACGTGCTCTGGCTGCTCGTGCATGGCTTCGACGCGGTGCGGACTGAGCTGCCCGAGCGGATATCATCCGACGCGCTACGCGTGCAGCTTCAGCTGCGGATCGTGCAGCGGGCTCAGCAACAACCAGGTCACGTGCGAGCCCAACTGCGGCGCGAGCTTCAGCGGCTGCGGGCTGAGCTGCCCGGCCGGGTTTCACCCGACGCGCTACGCGTGCAGCTTCAGCTGCGGATCGTGCAGCGGGCTCAGCAACAATCAAGTCACATGCGAAGCGACCGCGGGGACGAGCTTCACCGCGTGCGGGCTGAGCTGCCCGTCGGGGTATCACGCGGTCCGCTTCGCCTGCAGCTTCAGCTGCGGTTCGTGCAGCGGGCTCAGCAACAATCAAGTCACGTGCATGCAGAACTAAGAGGAGATCGCAGCGATGGGTTACCGAAGGTTCATCGAGGGGTCGGCGTTCGCGGCGCTCCTGCCGTTCGCAGCGCTGCTCGCTGGCTGCGATCCGGGCGAGGTCGCCACGACGCGCGACTCAGGGACGCGACGGGACGTCGCCGTGCAGGACGGCGCGATGATCGACAGCGCGACGGCTGCTGAAGACAGCGCTACGGCGACGGACACGGGCACCACGACGCCGACCGATGGCGGCACGACGCCCACGGACGGGATGGTCTCGATGGGTCCAGTCCGCGCCGAAGAGTGCGGCAACAACGTCGACGACGACGAAGACGGCGAGATCGACGAGGGCTGCACCTGCGCGGTCGGAACCGAGCGCGCGTGCTATCTGGGACCCGAGGGGACGCTCAACCGTGGAGCGTGCCGCGCAGGCAACCAGCGCTGCGAGAGCACCGGGGCGCGCGCCGTCTGGGGCGCGTGCGCAGGACAGGTGTTGCCCTCGCCCGAGATCGCGTCCAACGGCGTCGACGACGACTGCAACGGGGGCACTGACGAGCCGGGCGCGATCTGTCAGGCGACGGTGAACCTCGAGGACGGGACCAACTGCACCAACGGTCGCGACGATGACTGCGACGGGCTCATCGACTGCTTGGACCCGAGCTGCGCGATGGCGACGCGATGCACCACGATGCGCTGCCCGCAGATGCGAGAGACCACCTGCTTCGGAGGGGTCGACGAGGACTGCGACGGCGACATCGACTGCGCGGACACTGACTGCCGAAGCATGCCTTCGTGCATGCCGTCGCCGTGCCCGATGGGACAGACGCCGACGTACACAGAGCGCGTGCTCACGCCGCAGTCGGGCCCATCGACGATCTACATGGGAGACAACCAGCCGAACTTCACGATGACGTGCATGCCTGGCGCGTGTCCGCAGGGGCAGGTGCGCGTGGTGCGTCAGTCGCAGCCGGCGATCTGCGTTCCGCCGCCGCCGATGTGCCCTTCAGGGCAGTCGCCCTCGTACCGCGGGGCCGGCTGGGTGTGCGAAGGCGTGTGCGAGATCATCATTCGCTACGGGTACATGTTCGGCTTCCGCCGGGTGTGCACGCAGCGGCCGAACATCATGTGTCCGTCGGGCCAGGTCCCGACCTTCGACTTCGGCTCCGAGCGCTGGCTCTGCCGGCCCACGTGCAACAACACGACGTACGACCGCATCAACCTCGGCGGTCTGCTCGTGTGCATCCCCTGCTGAGCGAGCAGCGCACGCCGGCGTCGTCTTGGCGCCGCTCTAACGCAAGAGGGGGCGCGCGGCGCCGAGCTGTCGATCGAGCGCGCGCACGAGCTCTGCGCGGTCGAACAAGCGCGTGACGTAGTCGAGCCGATCGGTCTCGATCACGAGCTTGGGCGATCGATCGTAGCCCTCGAACCACTGGTCGTAGAGCAGCTCGAGCGAGCGCAGGTACGAAGCGGGAATCTCCTGCTCGTACGCGCGCCCGCGGGCCTTGATGCGCTTGCGAAGGGTCTCGAGCGGACAGCGGAGATAGAGCATGAGGTCCGGCGCCCGAAGCTCGTCGCGCAGCGAGTGATAAAGGGACTCGTACGTGCTCCAGTCGCGATCGTCGATGTTTCCTACAGCGCGGTGGTGGCGGGCGAAGATCTCTGCGTCTTCGTAGAGGGTGCGGTCTTGCACGACGGCGTGGGCCCGCTGCTCCATCGCGCGATGGTGCTGAAAGCGGCGCACCAGGAAGAAGAGCTGCGACTGAAAGGCCCAGCGCTTCATGTCTCGATAGAAGTCTTCGAGGTAGGGGTTGTCCTCGTGAGGTTCGTAGAAGGGCTCGAGGTGGTAGTGCTGGCAGAGCCACTTCACGAGCGAGCTCTTTCCTGCGCCGATCGTGCCAGCGACGGCGATGTAGAGCGGGGTCGGGTTCTCGGACGACGTCATCGAACGTCGAGCTCGCGGGCGGTGGCCTCATCGAGCGCGCCTTGCGCGAGGGCGAAGGCGAGCGTGACGCGATGGACACGGTCCGTCGCGCGGTCGGCCATCTTGCCGTCGATCATCACCGCGCCGAGGCCGCTGCGCTCGGCTTCGGCGAAGGCGCGCACCGCGCGCACGGCGGCTTCGACCGCGGACGCAGGCATCGAGAACACCGGCTGAACCGCTGGGATCTGCGCGGGAATGCCCACCCACTTGCCGCGCATTCCGATGTCTCGCGCGAGCTCGGCGTCTCGTCTGGCATGATCGAGCGCGATGGCGCGCTCGGCCTCGCTCTTGTCGCGCGTCGGAAACTCGAGGGTCATCTCGGCGATCGCCGGAGCGCCCACGGAGGCCGCCGCCTTCACGATTCGCTCTCGCGCGCGGCACACGAGCGGGTGATCGACGCGGTAGCTCGCCGAGCCGACGCCGAGCGTGCTCCAGTAGTCGAAGGCGCCGAAGATCAAGCCAGCGATTCGCTTGCTCGACCGCGCGATGTCGAACGCGGCTTCTTCGGCGCGCGCGCTCTCGATCAACACTTGCACCCGAACCTGGCCCCTCGGGAGGCCGAGCGCGTCTTCGAGAGACGAGAGGGTCTGGTCGACGGCGCGCACCTCGTCGGGGTGCTCGACCTTGGGGATCACGACGCCCTCGACGCGAGGTCCGGCCGCTTCGAGCACCGCGCACAGGTCTCGATGGTCAGGGTCGAGCTCGGTCCCTCGCGGGCGAAAGTAGCGGAGTTTTCGGCCCCAATCGAGCTCGACGAACGCTCTGGCGACGTTGGCGCGCCCCGCGGCGAGGGCCGCCTCGTCGCCTCGCGGAATCGAATCCTCGAGGTCGAGCATCACGAGGTCGGCGTCCGCTCGGACGACCGCGGCCTCGACGTACTTCCACACGGTCGCGGGGCACGTCAGGTGCGTGCGTTGCACGAGGTGCCTCGGCTCGAACTCGAGCCGCTCGGCGGCGAGCTTCGCGAGCGTGGCTTCATTCTGGGCGCGGGCGCGCTCTTCGATCGCGCGTCGCGTGTCGCTGGGGAGCGTCATGACGATCACCGCGGCGAACGCTACACCACATCGCTGAGCGCGAGGGAGGGAGGCGCCGCGCGCAACCTCTGCAGGCGATGGGTCAGAGATCTGCTTCGCATCGGACGGGGATCACGCTTCGAGCGGTACGGGCGACGCCCCGGATCGGCGCGGGACCTTCGACGCCCATCGCAGAGATGCCGCCCAGCAGAGAGTCTCGCGAGTCTTCCGTCTGCGGGTCGATATATCCGTTCGCGTCCTGCCACTGCGCTGCGCGCAGGCACGCCTCGCCGCTGTCCGAGACTTCGAGCGTCAGGCGCGTCGTATCGAACATCTCGCCACGAAACCCGATCGAAAGACCCACCGGCAGGGTCCGGCTCTGATCGACGATCGTCCAATGGGCGGGCGCTGCGCGGGCGCCGCAGATCCGATCGCTCTGCCATCCGCTGATCGAGAAGACCTCGCTCGACGCCAGCGCGAGCGACTCACCTTCGAACAACGGAACAAACTCCCAGCGCGACACCCCCAAGACGTCGTGCACCGCGAGGACTCCGACGCGCGCGCCGCGCCGTGCGAGCGCCTGCGTAAAATAGAGCTGCGATACGCTAGGAATCGCTCGCTGCGCGCGCGTTCGACCCGCGCTGTCGAAGAGCCACGCCATGCGCAACGGAGCTCCTCCTCGGTTCGCGAGCGCGACGGTCGTGCCCGCGGGACCGTCGATCGTCGCGACGGTGCGCCCGACGGCGTGCGGCGACAGGACTCGCTCGATCGAGGCTCCGACGCGTGCGATGAACCGCTCGCAATGCCCCCAGTCGAAGCCAGGAAGGCAGCGTTCGGCGAGGGCGAATCGCTCGTTTGCGAGAACGAGCGTCCACCCTTGCGCGGCGCCAAGCAGCGTCGTGTCCGAGACGGCCGCGAGGTCGAGCGCTGGGTTGGACGCTGAAAACACGGCCGGCGTCGCGCGCGATCGCCCCTCGAGCGCCCATGAAATCGAGAGCGCGACCTCTCTTGGCCCAGGGCCGCTTCGAGCCTCGATGAGATAACGCCCGAACGGCGCGGTCTGCCACCGGGCGCGCGTCGCGTCGATCGGTCGCGGTCTTTCGTCGCGCCGACACTGCAACCCGAGGGGTTCGACGAAGCTCGCCGAGCGGATCGGCGGCTCGATGTCCGCCGCGTTCGACGCGAAGACCACCTCGTCTTCGACGGGTTGGTGCGAGCCGACGAACACCATTTCGTTGAGCAGACAGCCGTCTGCTCTGCAGGCGACCGCGACGGTCGGAGAGGTATTCGCGTCGAACGCGACGACCCCGCCCCGCGCAGCGCGCAGCGGAGTCCGCTCGAAGCGCTGGCCGCCATCGGAGCTGAGCCACACATCATTGGACGTTCGACCTGCGACGACGATGTGTCGCGCGTCCATCACGCCGACGCTCACCGTCTCCAACGGCAGCGGGGTCCTCGACACACGACCGTCGCGCCACAGCGCGAGGGCGCTCTCGCGAGGAGTCGGGGAGCTGTCGTCGCCCGCGAGATAGACCCACGCTGTGCCATCGCTTGCGATCGATCCGACCTGGTGGCGAAGCTCGAACTCACTGAAGTCCGCGGGCGCCGGGAGCGACTGATAGGTGCCTGTATTCAAGGAATAGAGCGCCAGCGGGAGCTCGTCGCCAGACCTCGCGACGAGCGCGGTCTCGTGCCGAAGCGCGATCGGCAGTCGACGGTCGAGCGACGAAGGCACGGAGAACCACCCTCGGCTTGCGGCGCGCGCGCAAAACTCTGGGCGGACTCGGTCTCTGGACGCGATCGCGTCGGACCGACAGGCCCCGAGGGAGAGCGCCGAGGCGCCGTCATCCGAGAGCAAGAGCGAGTGCAACGAGCGAATCGGCGCGAAGGGTCGCAGCGGCTGCGCGGGATCCCAGAGCAGCACCCCCATCGAGTTGACGCAATCGAACACCGCGCGCCTCCCCCACTGGGTGGCCGTGCAGCGCGCGGTCGGGAGCGCGTCGGCGTTGCGACGAAGCAGCGCGCCGTCGACCGGATCGAACCAGAGCAGCGAGCGGCCGACTTGGACGAGCGCGTCGCTCCCGAAGGGGCGATAGCTCGTTGCGGTGCTGAAGAGCGCGCGAGGCCACCGTCGATAGATCGCGCGGTAGAGGCTCTCGGTCTGCGAGATCGAGAGCGCCGGCTCGATCGCCGGAGACGCGCGTTCGAGCCGGCCCTGCGAGTCGAGCCGAAAGAAGCCGTCCGACGTTTGGAGCACGAAGGCCCCAGACGACCCGTTCACCGAGAGGGCCGCGGCCGCGCCGATCGAGACGATCCGATCGTTGCGTCCCCCGTCAGCGGTCCACCGAACGACGCCGCCGTTCGTGATCGCGAGACCGGTGTCTCTGTCGATGAACGCGACGGACTCGACCGGCTGCAGCGGCCAACGGCGGATCTCTGATCCGTTGGTGAACCAGCTACGACCGAGCTGATCGCGCCACGCGAGCGCGCCGCGCGAGCCCCCGACGCTGGGCACGAACAAGCCTCGCCGAGCGATCGCTCGAAGCGCGCCGGTGCAGGACGCAGCCTCGAACGCAGTCCCGTCGCTCGTGACAAACAGCCACCGAGCGCCGTCGCGCGCGGCTCCGACGATGCGCGCCAACGGTCGATCTCGGGCGATCGATACGGACTCGCCGCGGATGGTGGCGCGGACCGAACCGACGCCTGCGCACAGCGCGCCGTCCTCGTCGCCGAGCACGATCGGCTCAGCCAACACCGGGATCCACTGCGCGCCGAAAGAGCGCCCCTCAGCCGGCGGCGCGTCGACCGATCGCGCGCGCTCGAAGGAGAGCCTGCGCGGCGCGGTGGTCGGGCCTGTGATCGCCGTCGAGCAGGAGGTCACTGCGACGACGAGCGGCCATGCGAGCGTTCGAGTCCCGAACAACGCACAAACGATACAACACAGAGCGGCTTTGCTCTTGGATGGCGCCACGCGCGCGGAGGGTCTCGGGATGTTTCCCGGCACCAGCTCGGGGCGTGGCTGCTTCGATGCGAGAGCATCGATTCGAGCCGCCGATCGAGCCGCGGGGTGACACGAGCGTGCACGAACGTCGAGTGGTCGCTCGGAGAATTGGCACGAGGCGGCCGGGTAGAGGTACCATTTCCCTGTGCAAACCCTGCGTCGGACGCCGCTCGCCGAAGCGGCGATGTCGATTGGTGTCCTCGGCGCGGGCGCCGCGTCGCTGGCGTCGCTCGTCGCGCTGCTCCACAGCGGAGACGCGGTCGGACAGAGCAGACCCACGCGGCCGACCCCTCGGGGCGACGGAGGCGCGATCCCTGCGGCGTGCAACGCGATCAGGGTCGCGGATGACGCTGGGCACTTCATCGCCCGCGAGGACTTTACGCCTCCTGTACCTGTCGTGGACGGCGATGACCTGCTCGCGTTGGTCAATCGGTCGCCGCGTTGGGTGCTCGCGACGACGTACGCGCCGAGGGACCTCGTCGAGCTGACGACGATGCGACCGGCTGCTGCGACGAGCTGCACTCCGCCCGAGCGTCAGTGCCTGCGGCGCGAGGCCGCCCTTGCCTATCAGCGCATGGCGTCGACGATGCGCCGCGAGGGACACGAACCCAAGCTCGACTCGGCGTTTCGCGGCTTCGTCACGCAGTGCACGGTGTTTGCCAAGTGGGCGTGGCGCAGGGGGACCGCGATGGGCTTCTGCCCTGCGACGAACGCGAGCGCGATTCCTGGGCACTCGCAGCACCAGCTCGGGACCGCGATCGATCTGTTCACGCTCTCGTGGACCCGTGCTGGCTCGCATTTTCGCGACGGATTCGGCTGCTCGCCGGGAGGGCGATGGCTCGCGCAGAACAGCTGGCGCTTCGGGTTCGTGCTGCCCTATCCGCTGCACCCAGACTATCGCGCGCCGGGGAGCGATTGCGCCGCGCGACCCGAGCATCGAGGACGGGTCGATCCTCGCACGGGGTACAAGCACGAGCCCTGGCACTTGCGATACATCGGCGTGGACAGCGCTGAGCGATTTCATCGCGCGTGGGAGGAGAGCGGGCCGGGCTCGGCCACAGAGATCACCCTCGAGCAGTGGCTCCGCGAGCGGCTCGGCGCGAGGGATCCAGTCGAGCTCCCGAGCTGCGACGGCTGCGCGTGCGGCGAGTGCGCGACCTTCAGCGACGGAGCGAGCGGGCGAACGCCGTGCCCTTCTGGGCGGTCGCTGATGCTCGATCGCAGCGGACACCCGGCGGCGGCGCGGGGCATTCCAACGCTGCTCGCGACGCGCGTCGTGCGCGACGGGAGCGCGGTGATCGCCTATGCGCGCGTGCGGGTTCCCGAGCAGACGCTCACGCAGCCGCCGATGGGCGACGCGCAGGGGTTGGTGCGCTACGGCGCGGGCGTGACGGTGCGCGCGCTCTCGACCGCAGAAGGCGCGCTCGCGCGGGAGTATCGAGCGATCGACGGCGTCTGGCGCGTGGGCGTCGAGCTCCGAGACGACCGAACGAACCGGGGCTATCCGTGGCGCGCGGCGCTGGCCGCAGCAGGGCGGGACACGACGGCCAACGGGTTCAACAGCCGGCTCCTGGCGACGAGCGGAGAGATCGAAGTGGGCGTCCGCATCGAGGGTCTTCGCGCGGGACAGCGAGTCCGGATCGCGGTTTTGCGCGGCGAAGAAGCGGTCGACAGCAACGACGTCCGCCTGCCGTAATCGCAGTGAAGGCGCTGCGAGTAGCGCTATTCTCTACGCCATGCGTCCCCGCTCGTACCTCGCTTGTGCATCGCTTCTGTCCCTCGTTCACTGCACGACGCCCAACCCCAACGCCGACGCTGGAGCCGATCCCTTCGCGGTCCCAGCGATGGCGTGTCGATCGGGCGCGGGCTGGGCCGGTGATCGTCCGGCGTTCGCTCGAAACACCGAGGCGTGGGGGCTCTCGCCGGTGCGCGGGACGCGCTTCGCGACGGCAGATATCGACAACGACGGGTACTCCGACCTCGTCGTGCAGTCGGGGACGACCAACGTTCGAACGAACCTCGACGCGACTCCGCCGGTGATTCACACGCGGCTCTTGATGAACCGCCCGAAGGCCGGCGGCGGACGAGAGTTCGTGGACGCCACGCGCGACTCGAATTTTCTCGCGACGCGCGACGGGGCCTACGGTCGCAACAACACGATCACGGGCTTCGCGGACGTCGACAACGACGGCGACGTGGACGCGGTCACGCAGGTGTACCTGAACGTGAGGGCGCCGGACGACCCTGGCGATCGCGGGGTCGTGATGCTCAACGACGGACGCGGGCGATTCACGATCGCGCCCGAGAGCGAGCTGGCCCCGGCGCAGGCGGACGGCTTTGCCTCGCAGGCCTCGGGCGTCGCGTTCGTCGACCAGAACCGCGACGGAAACATCGACGTCTTCGTGAGCTACTTCTACGACCCGACCGCGCGCGTCGAGATCGGACAGCAGCCCTCGCTGTTTCGCGGCGACGGCGCGGGGCTGTTTTCGGACGTGACGAGCATGGTGGGAATGCAGCTCGGCGACCAGATGTCGGACTTCGCGACGGCCAGCCACCGAAGGCCGCTCTATGGAGCGAGCGCGTGCGACGTCAACGGAGACGGGATGCTCGACCTGATCGGCGCCGCGTACGGCCGCCAGTGGAACGAGCTGTTCGTCTCCACGGCCGACGGGAGCTTTCGCGAAGTGGGGCTCAGCTCCAACGTTGGCGGCGACGCCAATCGAGAGTTTCAGCGGGACGAGAGCTACCTCTGTTTCTGCGCGGCGATGGCGGGGCGCTGCCCCGCAGGGACGCCAGAGCCTCGATACACGTGCCCCGTTCGCGGATGGCGCGCGGGCTACAACGATCAGCCGTGGAGGCTCAACGGAAACACCTTCACGATCGCGTGCGGCGACGTCGACAACGACGGCGACATCGACCTCTACACCGCGGCGATCGCGCACCCGGACACGGGGCCCGCGAGCGACCGATCGCAGCTCCTTCGCAATACAAGCCCGGCGGGCGCCACGCCGGACATGGTGCGCTTCGAGCGCGTGGATCGTATGCAGTCGGGGCTCGTTCCGGGCTCGGGACCGCAGCAAGACGAGGGCGGGATCTCCGCGGTGATGTTCGACTTCGACCGCGATGGAAGGCTGGACATCTGGTACGGAGCCAGCGATTACCCCGGCAATTTCGGGTGGATGTTTCGGCAGAGGCCGGACGGAACGTTCGAGCAAGTCTCGGTCGCCGCGGGGGTTCGCCACGCCTGTCCGGTCGGGATCGCGTTGGCAGACTTCGACCTCGACGGCGATCAAGACCTCATCGTCGGCAGCTCGACCGCGCGCAATTGCGCGCAGACGTGGCGGATGGGCAACGAGGTGCACATCTACGAAAACGTCGCCTCCGAGGCGAACTGGACCTCGATTCGGCTCGTGGGGCGGGGCGCGGGAGGCGCCAATCGCTCGGGCATCGGCGCGCGCGTGCGGGTCACCGCGGGCGGCGTCACGCAGACGCGCGAGCTCGCGGGTTCGTTTGGGCACTTCGGGTTGGGGCAAGAGCTCGTCGCGCACTTTGGCTTGGGGACGTCGTGCGCGGTCGAGCGCATCGAGGTCCGCTGGCCCGACGCCGCAGGAACGGTCGAGACGTTCGTCGCGGGCGCGAGCGGTTCTACCGCGCCGATCCCAGCGAACTATCGCCTCGAGCTCAGGCAGGGCGAAGGGCGCGTTCGCTTCGAGACGGCGCCTCGAGCGGGCTCGGACGCGGGTGCGCGATGAGCGATGCGCCCCGCGAGGGAGCCCCCGAACCGCGGATCTTTTCGCGAGAGTCCCAGATCCGCATCGACCGCGAAGGTCGCTTCTGGCACGAGGGCGAGCGGATCGACCACTCGGGGCTCGCGCGCGCCTTCGCGCAGTGGGTCGTTTGGGACGAGGCGAGCCAGCGATACCAGCTTCGAAACAGCATGGACTGGTGCTGGATCACCGTCGACGACGCGCCGCTCGTGGTTGTCTCGGCCCACCTCGACGATGACGGCGAGGTGTTGTTGTCGTTGAGCGACGGGACTGTCGAGCGACTCGCGCTCGAGACGCTGCGCATCGACCGCGAAGACGTCCCGTACTGCACGGTGCGCGGAGGCACGGTGGACGCGAGGTTTCTGCAAGCCGCTGCGTTTTCGTTGCTCGAACACGCAGAGCCCGACGGCGACCAATGGGCGCTCGTGCTCGGACCGAAGCGCGTCGCGCTCGTGCGCGTCGTCGAGGGCGTCTCGCGCGTCGGGCGAGCAAAGGAGGGAGTGTCGTGACGCGCGCGGATTTGCTCACCGAGGCGCGGGCGCTCGGGACACAGTCGTTTGCGTTGGCAGCGACGCGGGCAGAGGCGTTCGAGGCGCTGCGAGAGCGGGTCGAGGACGACGACGAGCTCGTGCTGTTCGACCTCGCGTGGATCGAGGCGCGCGCGCACAACGCGGCGCGCGGCGGCGAGCCCTGGGCGGGAGACGAGGCGGACGTGCTCCTCTCGGCGCTCTCGCGCGTCGTGGTGGGGAGCGTGGTCGAAGAGCGGGAGCGGGAGTTCTACGCGGCGCTCGACGCGCTGCGTGACGCCCTCGCAGACCGGAGGCTCGACGCGTCATCAGAGGTCGCGACGAGCGCCTGGCTGGCTCTGGCGCGCGGGAGCATTCGCGTCGAGGACCGCGATCGAATCGCGGCGGCGCTGACGGTGTGGCACCGCGCCTGCGCGGGGGCGCAGGGCACGACCGCGGGGCAGTGCGCGCTCACGGCGCTCGAGCTCGCGTCGCACGCGGACGACGCGGAGGCGGCCCGAGACGCGGCTGAGCAGCTCTGGCGCTTTCGAGAGCCGGCGGCGAGCGACGGGATGTTGGACGCGGCCGATCGGGCGTCGTTGATCGCGCCGGTGTGGCAGGTGCGGATGGCGCTCGGCGACGCGGAGGGCGCTCGCGTCGCGGCGAACGCGCTGGTGGCGCTCTGCATCGAATCGGACCGCCCTGCGCGCGTCGCCGACGCCCTCGCGGCGGCGGCCGAGTGCGCGATGGCTCAGGGAGACCACCCGAGCGCACGGAGCGCCCTCGCGCGGAGGCTCGAGATCTCCGAGGGGCTGCTCGCAGAGGCGCAGGCGGCCGAGCACACGGACGGGACGCTCTTCGCGCTCGCCCGACGTGACGAAGCGCGGGAGGCGCTGAGCGCGCTCGACGCGATGCTGGCGGAGGCCGAGGGGCGCGCCCCCGGCTCGGGTTGAGCCTCCAGCGCCTCTGCTCGAGGTACCGGCAAAGGCACAAGAACGAACGCGTCCTGTAGAAACGCGCTTGACGGCCTACGTGCGCAGCGAGAACGTTCGCGCACTATGCGCGAGGCGGAGATCGCCGCCATCACCGAGCACTTCTTCGAGACTGAATTCACCGAAGAGTACGCGGTCGGCTTGCTTGGACAGGCTTCAGAGCGGCAGGAGCACGAGGGCCGCGAGTGGGTGTTTCTGCGCCCTGATTCGCGCACCCTCGCCCGCATCGACCTTGCGATTCGCCCGCCGAAAGAGGGCGAGGCGATCCGAGGCGACGACGGGGAGCTCTACGCGGCCGAGCCGTTCGTCGAAGAGCTGGTGCTCGTTCTGCGGGCGCCGGTCCCCTACTCGCGCTCGATGTTCGAGTCGTGGTTCGGGACGGGCCGCCTGGCAGCGGGGCCGGAGAACGAAGACGGCGATCCGTCGGTTCAGCTCGAGTACGACTATGTGGGGACCTTCAGCGGTCAGGTGATCATTCGTTGGTGGCGGGAGCCGACGGACCCGCCGAACATGGGTCACCTGAGGGGGCCCGATGAGGTCCGCGTCGAAGAGGTTCACCTCCGCAGGCCCTTTCCGGGCGACGCTGAAGAGCAAGAGGTGGACGCCGATGAGATCGACGACGCCGAGCTCGAAGAGCACGACGCGTCGCCGGAGCAGACGATCACTAGCAACGCGGTGATCGCTGATGCTCCCGACGACATCGCCGCGCCGACGATGCCGCCGACCGCGCCAGCGGCGGTGCGGATTTCGATCGACGAGGCCATGGACGCCGGCGTCTGGCTCGCGGACCTCGCGTGGAAGGTCCTGCGACAGGACTTTACGGTCGACCGGGCTCTTGATTTGTTGGGTCTACCCGAGGGTCCGATGGGCGGCGACGGCGAGGCGATTCTGCTCGCCCCGAAGGACGCGAGGCTGTCGGCGGTGACGATCGTTCCGCGACGAGAGCGCGTCGCGCACGCGGTGCTCTACCCTGCCGAAGAGCCGCCGCTCGTGATCGCGGTCGACGCGCTCACCGATCGGTTCGGCTGTGATCCGTCGGTCGCGACGGGAGCGGTCACGTTTCGTCTCGAAGGCACGCGGTCGCGCGGGAGCGTCGTTGTGCGCGGGACCGAGCTGCGCACCGGCGTGTGGGCGGTGACCGGCGTCGATCTGCTGCGAAACTGAGCCTCGACTCCGAGGGCTCAGAGCGGGAGCGGGATGCACGCTCCTTCGTTGCAGGTGAACGTGTCCGGGCAGCTGAGCCCGCAGGGGCCGCCGCAGCGGTGGACGCAGTCGCCGTTGGAGCAGCGCCCGGCTGTGCCGCACTCAGAATCGTTTGCGCACATGCGCGAGCAGAACTTTCGCGCGTACATCCGCGGGCCCATCATCGTCATGACGCGAAACATCCGCTCCTGACAGGTCGTTCGGCTCGCGGCGGTGCAGTTGTCCGAGTTGTCGTCGCACGCGACGAAGCTGGTGGGCGGATCGTAGCCAGTCGCGGGCGTGTCGGCAGCGCACGTCGCGGCGGTGCGGAGGTCTTCGAGGTTGATCAGGCCCCACGAGCGATTCTGTCCGGGGCTTCCGCTGCAGGAGCCCGAGTCGGCCACGGCGGTGTTGGATCGACGACCGTTGGGCAGCTCGACCACCACGCTGTAGCCCGTGTTGAAATTGATCGAGCAGCCCGGCGTCATCATGTTGAACTCACAAAACGCCGGGTTGGTTCCGCCGGTGTTCGTGAAGCTCATCTCCGAGAGCTCGCAGAGCGGGCGACACATCGAGTTATTGGGGTTGGGGTTGCACGCGCGGCGGTCGCCGATGAAGAAGCGCGCGCCCGCGGTCATGCCCATCGACGTGGCCATCAACCGCGTGTTGCACGCGGCGGCGCCCTCGTCACCGCCGGCGCTGCGACAGTGAACGTTGATCTTGTCGCGGCAGTCGGTGCACGCCGGGCCGGCGTCGCCGCCGTCAGCGTTGGTGTTCGAGCCGGGGCCGCACGCCGCGAGCAACGCAGCGACGGCGAACGCGAAGAAGGGATGGGTCGGGCGCATGAGGGCGAGGAGGATACCGCAAGGCCGCGCCCTTTCGCGACCTCAGGTTTGGTTGCAGTTTCGACGGAGACCGCGGCGGCCGCTCATCGAGCGGTCCGGGCTCGGGACGGACTCGCAAAGGCCCACAAACGAAGTAGAACTCGCGCAATGGCTAGAGCGACGTCCGCCGGCGATCGAAGCCGCGCCCGCAAGGCACGCCTTCGTTTCTGCGATCCGCGGCCTCTGTTCGCGGCGATTTTCGCGGCGACCGCGTGCGTCGTGCCCGAAGGGACGCCGCTCGACGCGCAAGCGCAGGACGCGCGAGCGCAGGACACCGGCGCGGACAGCGGGATCACGGACGCGCTCGCACCCGTGGACACAGGGGCGTCTGTCGACGTCCGGGTCCAGACCGACGGCGCGGGCGGGGCAAACGCGGTCGACGTTCGGGACGCGGGCGGTGACGGCGCAGACGGCGCTTCGCCCGCAGACGCGTGCGAGCTCGCGGGCGCGGCGGGCGACGACGTGAGCGCGTTCGACGCCATCGTGCGGTGCGCAGGGGACGTCTCGCGATCGGACACGGTGGTGCGCGGCGCGATCGCGCGCTTCGTGAGCGCGGTCGAGGGGCGCGGCGGCTTTCCGATCATCGGCGGCGGGAGCGTTCGCTTCGTGTATGTGCGCGAGGCGCAGTACGACGTCGAAGACGATCGCAGCTCGACGAGCGAAGACTTCTCGCTCGAGCGAAGGGCCGAGCCGATCACGGTCGCGGGCGACTTCAACGCGTGGAACGAGCGTTCGCTCGCGATGCGCGCGGTGGGCCGCGGGCTCTTCGTCGCAACGCACGCGACGGAGCCGACCGCCGCCTCGCGATGGGGCTACAAGTTCGTCGCGCGCGACGGCGCGGCGACCACGGTGTACTTCAGCGACCCGCTCTCGCGGCGCTTTCAATACGACACGAACGGCAGGATCTCGTTCGTGCGCGGCGGATCGAGCGCGGGGCACCTCGAGTGGATTCGCTCGGTGCGCGCCACGCGGCTGATGAACGAGCGGCCGATCTTTTTGTACGTTCCGCCCGGCTACGACCAGCGCGCGAGCGATCGGTTTTCAGTGCTGTATTTGCACGACGGAAACAACGCGTTCGACGTCGCGCAGCCGCGGAGCGCGCCGGCGAGCTGGGACGTCGACGCCGCGAGCGACGCAGAGATCCTCGCGGGCCGGGCGTCGCCGTTCATCATCGTCGCGATCCCCAACAACGACGCGCGAATGAACGAGTACACGCACACGACCGACGTCATCAGCGGGATGCGGCTGGGAGGCAGGGGCGACGACTACGTCGATTACATCGTCAGCGACGTGAAGCCCACGGTCGACCGTCGTTATCGCACGCGCGCGAGCCGCGAGAGCACGGCGATCATCGGCTCGAGCCTCGGGGGGCTGATCTCGTTTCACGCAGGGCTGCGAAGGCCCGATGTGTTCTCGATGGTGGGCGGGATGTCGTCGACCTTCGAGTGGGGAGGCTTCGGCGGAGGGACGGACACGATGCTCGCGCGCTTCGGCGCGACCGCCGGGCTCTCGGGAAGGGCGCAACGGTTCTATCTGGACTCGGGCGGCGGACCGGCAGGGGACGGGACGTGCACGTTCGATGGCGTCGACGACCCGCGCGACAACTACTGCGAGACCCTCGAGATGCGGCGCATCCTGGTGGCGGCTGGGATCAACACATTTCCGCTCGAGCCCGACGCGCCCGTGCTCTCGCCGCGAGACGCCAACATCTACCACTGGTACGAGCGAGGCGCGCCGCACAACGAGACGGCCTGGCGGCAGCGGTTCTTTCGCGCCGTGCGGTTCTTCTTCGCGCCGTGAACTTTTTTCGCGAGCGACGCAGTCTTTTGCGTCTTCGCAACGACCGGCGAAAAGCCCCGAAACATGGGGCGGTAAGCCTTGACGTTGGGCGGTGAATCGTCGCTAGTACAGGGCGCCATGACGACCGCAACAGTCCCTTCCGCGACGCAGGGCGATGTCGCGTCCAAGCCACTCACCACCAACCCTCACCTCACCGCGTGGGTCGAGCAAATGGCGCGCATGTGCCAGCCCGATCGCATCGTTTGGTGCGACGGAAGCGAGGCCGAGCGAAAGCGCCTCACCGAGCACGCGGTCGCGACGGGGACGCTGCTCCCGCTCGATCAGAAGAAGCTCCCCGGCTGCTACCTCCATCGGTCCAACCCCAACGACGTCGCGCGCGTCGAGCACCTCACCTTCATCTGTACGCCGACGAAGGACGAGGCGGGACCCAGCAACAACTGGATGGCCCCTGAAGACGCGTACAAGAAGCTCTCGGAGCTCTACGCGGGCTCGATGAAGGGACGCACGATGTACGTGGTCCCGTACGTGATGGGGCCGCTCGAGTCGCCGTTCTCGAAGGTCGGCGTCGAGCTGACGGACTCGGTGTACGTCGCGCTCAACATGCGGATCATGACCCGCATGGGTCAGGGAGCGCTCGATCGCCTCGGGCCCGAGAGCGATGATTTCAACAAGGGCCTTCACTGCACGGGGGACGTCAACCCCGAGCGCAGGTTCATCTGCCACTTTCCACAGGACAACGCGATCTGGTCCTTCGGCTCGGGCTACGGCGGCAACGCGCTGCTCGGCAAGAAGTGCCTCGCGCTTCGCATCGCGAGCTACCTGGGGCGTGACGAAGGATGGCTCGCCGAGCACATGCTCATCCTCGGCGTCGAGAGCCCCGACGGCGAGATGACCTACGTCGCGGCGGCGTTTCCGAGCCAGTGCGGCAAGACCAACTTCGCCATGATGATTCCGCCCAAGCGCTTCAAGGGCTGGAAGGTGTGGACGGTCGGCGACGACATCGCGTGGCTGCGCGTCGGCGACGACGGAAGGCTGTACGCGGTCAACCCCGAGGCGGGCTACTTCGGCGTCGCGCCGGGCACGAGCAGCTCGAGCAACCCGACCGCGCTCAAGTCCATTCAGCGCGACACGCTCTTCACCAACGTCGCCATGACGTCGGACGGAGACGTGTGGTGGGAGGGCAAGGACGGAGACATCCCTGCGGAGCTGACCGACTGGCAAGGTCGCCCCTGGTCGCGCGGATCGATGGAGAAGGCCGCGCACCCCAACTCGCGCTTCACAGCGCCGATGAAGAACAACCCGTATCTCAGCAAATTCGCTGACGATCCGCAGGGAGTGCCCATCTCTGCGATCATCTTCGGCGGCCGTCGCGCGGACACGATCCCGCTGGTGCTCCAGAGCTTCAACTGGACGCACGGCGTGTACTTCGGCGCGACGATGGGCAGCGAGACGACCGCTGCCGCGACGGGCAAGGTCGGCGTCGTGCGTCGCGACCCGTTCGCGATGCTGCCCTTCCTCGGGTACAACATGGCGGACTACTTCAAGCACTGGCTCTCGATGCAGGCGAAGATCCAGTACCCGCCGAAGATCTTCCTCGTGAACTGGTTTCGAAAGGACCGCAACGGCAAGTTCGTGTGGCCGGGCTTCGGCGAGAACATGCGCGTGCTCAAGTGGATCGTGGACCGCGCGAGGCTCCGCGTCGGCGGGCGCGAGACGCCGTTCGGATGGGTTCCGCGTCCGGGCGACCTCGATCTGTCGGGGTTGGACATTCCGACCGAGCGCGTCGAAGAAGCGACGCACATCGACCTCGACGAGTGGCGTCGCGAGCTCGAGGGCGCAGGAGAGTTCTTCACGACGCTCGGCGCCAACGTGCCCAAAGAGCTCCAGATGCAACGAGAGCTCTTGCTCGCGCGCATCGAGTCGATCCGCACATCGGGTCCGCAGTACCATCCGCCGACCACGACCTGATTGCGCGGCTTCACGAACGCGCAACGCGCGCAGTGACCATCGGGTTCCTTGTGTAGATTTCGCGCGCGGCTCGCAGTTGGAGCGAACGTTGGGGTAGACTCTGGCGCTCTGTGTCGGGCCACTCGCCATCGCGCAAACGGGGAGCGCCATCGGAGTTTCTCGGCTCTGCGCGGTACGAGCTTGTTCGCAAGATCGGCCAGGGCGGATTCGGCGTCGTCTTCGAGGCGATCGACCGCGAGCTCGGCGGGCGCGTAGCGCTCAAGGCGCTGCAGCACATCAACGCGGACTCGCTGTTCAGCCTGAAGCAAGAGTTTCGCGCGTTGGCGGATGTGTCGCACCCCAACCTGGTAGCGCTCTACGAGCTCGCCGAGCACGACGGACACTGGTTCTTCACGATGGAGTACCTGGACGGCGTGGACTTTCTCTCGCACGTCCGCCCGTCCGAGCGCGATCGCCCGAAAGAAGAGCTCCTCGTGACGGTCGACGTCGGCTCCGAGCCACGCTCGACTGAATCGACGCCCTCGCGCGCCCGCGCGCCGCGCTCGCGACGAAGCCTCGACCACGGGAGACTACGCGCAGCGCTCGCGCAGCTCGTCGAGGGAGTGTCGACGCTGCACCAGCTCGGGATGCTCCACCGCGACATCAAGCCGTCGAACGTGATGGTGACGACCGAAGGGCGAGTCGTTCTGCTCGATTTCGGCCTCGTGCGGCCGTCGAGCGTCGGTGAGCCGGTCTCGGGGCGCGTTCGTCTCGACGCCCCGCCCGGAGAGCCGACGACGGCGATCGTCGGAACGCCCGAGTACATGTCGCCCGAGCAGAGCGTCGGCGATCCGCTCAGTCCAGCGAGCGATTGGTACTCGGTCGGAACCGTGCTCTACGAGGCCCTGTGCGGCAGGCGCCCCTTCGTCGGTACCGTGGCCGAGATCGTCGCGGATCGGCAGTTCAGCGACGCCGCGAGGCCCTCGGAGTTTGCCGACGATGTCCCGAAGGACCTCGAAGAGCTGGTGATGGCGTTGCTGCAAAGAGATCCGTCACGCCGTCCATCGGGCAGCCAGATCGCGCGCATGCTCGGCTCGGAGAGCGCCACTTCGGTGTCGAGCGCAACGACTGGGATCGAGCTCCTCGTGGGGCGCGACGAGGCGCTCGCGACGTTGAGGACGGCGCTCGACGAATGCGCGCCGGGCAAGCCGGTCATCGTCGAGGTGTACGGCTCGTCGGGCGTCGGAAAGAGCGCGATCGTCCGAAAGTTTCTGGACGAGGTTCGCAAGAGCCACAGCGCGCTGGTGCTCTCGGGGCGGTGCGACGAGAGAAAGAGCGTTCCGTTCAAAGCGATGGACGGCGTCGTGGACGCGCTCAGCATGTTTCTTCGCGGCCGACCGCCAGAAGAGCTCGCGGTGCTGATGCCGCGCGGGATGGAGGCGCTCGCGCAGCTCTTTCCCGTGCTGGACTTCGACGCGAGCGCGCTGCGAAGTCGAGCGCGTCCGAGCTCGAACCCGCCCCCGCCGCTCGATCCGCTGAATCCTCCGCGTGAAGCGGCCTTCGCTGCGCTGCGCGAGGTGCTCGTCCGCGCGAGCGCGCTGCGACCAGTCGTCATCGCCGTCGACGACCTGCAGTGGGGCGACGACGACAGCGCCGCGCTCTTGCGAGAGCTGCTCACGGGCCCCGACACGCCGAGGCTGTTGTTCGTGGCCACGCTTCGCGGGCAACCGGGCCAGGTGCACACGCCGTTCGACTCGGTCGAAGGCGCGCAGATCGATCGCCGGGTCATCGACGTCCGACCCCTCGGCGATCGAGACGCCGTCGCGCTGGCGCGCGCGATGCTCGGCCGTCGAACAGAGAGCGTTCGAGAAGCGAACCGCATCGCTCGCGAAGCCGGCGGCAACCCGTTCTTCGTCGGCGAGCTCGCCCGCTTCGCGCTCGAGCGAGGCAGCTCAGCGGAGGCGACGCAGCTGTCGCTCGACCACGTCGTGCTCGAGCGCGTTCGCTCGCTGCCCGACGACGCGCGGTCGCTGCTCGAGCTCGTGGCGGTGATCGGCCAGCCCGTTCCGCAGCGGGTGATCTTCGACGCATCCACGCTGGGCGACCGCGCCTACCCTGCCCTTCGCGCGCTGCGCGCGGCGAACATGGTGCGCATCGCGGGCGCCAAGGAGGTCGACTCGGTCGAGCCCTACCACGACCGAATCCGCGAGAGCGTGGTCGAGTCGCTCTCGAGCGCGACGCTGCGAGCCCGCCACGCGGCGCTCGCGCGGGCCCTCGAGGAGCGCACCGACAGAGACCCTGGCCTGCTCGCAGAACACCTCTTCGGCGCCGGTGAGCGCGAGCGCGCGGCAGAGCAAGCGCTCGCAGCGGCGCAGTTCGCAGACCGGGCCCTCGCCTTCGAGCGAGCGGCGCGTTGGTATCGCGCCGCGCTCGACTGGGGGCGCTCGAGCGGCGACGAGCGCGCGGAGCTGTTCACCCGCATGGCGCACACGCTCGCGAGCTGCGGGCGCAACGGCGCGGCGGCGGCGGCCTTTCTCGAAGCCGCCAGGCTCTGCAAAGAAAAGAACCGCTCGATCGAGCTTCGGCGCCACGCAGGCGTGGAGTTCTTCACGGACGGCCAGCACGAAGAAGGGGTTCGAACGCTCGCCGCGGTCGCCAAGGAGCTCGGCGTCTCCATCCCCGACAGCCCGTGGATGCTCGGGGCCGGGCTCGCGAAGGACACCGCGTGGCTGCGCGTCCGAGGCACACGGTTTCAAGAGACCTCCGCGAGTCAGATCGACCCCGAGACGCTGCAGCGCCTCGACCTGTTTCACTACGCAGGGCTCGGCTCGGCCTTCGCCGACTCGCTGCTCTCGATGTGGTTTCTCACGCGCTTTACGAAGATGGCGATCGAGGTCGGCGAGCCGGTCCGAGTCGGCCTCGCGCTCTTGCGCTACTCGACCACGATCAGCGTCCTCGGACCGTCGCGCGAGGCGCGCGCGCTCGCAGTGCTGCGCGAAGCCGAGGACCTCTCGATTCGCCACCGAGACCCGTACCTGCGTGGCTGTATCGACATGGGCTACGGCTTTCTGGACCTGATGATGGGCCGATGGACGCAGTCGATCGCCCGGTGCGAACGAGCGCTCGACGTCCTGGCCAAGGTCCCGGGCGCGGTGTGGGACCGAGACACCGCGGCGTCGCTCGTGATCGAGGCGCTGACGAATCAGGGCCGACTGTCTCAGGCGTTTCGAAAGGCTGCGCGCCAGGAGCGAGACGCGCGCGAGCGCAATTTCATGGCGGGCATGGTTCGCAACTCGCTCCGCTGGGAGTCGTTGCAGTTCATGATGACCGACGACCGAGACTCGGCGCGGCGAGTGATCGAGGAGGCGAGCTCGAAGATCCCGTCTTCGCGGTTCTTGTTCGGTCACTTTCTCGAGATGGTCGGACGCGCGCAGCTCGCGACGTACGAGGGCTCTTGCTCGGCGCTGCTGCCGTGGTTTCGCGAGCGCTGGCCGAAGCTCGATCGATCCATGATGCTCTCGGTCCCGGTGTTTCGCGCGGGAGGATTCAGCGCGTACGGCTCGGTGTTGCTCGGCGCGGCGCGGGACGCAGGGCCGCGAGAGCGCGCGTCGCTGCTCGCGGAGTGCGACGAGCTCGGCCGCAAGCTCGAGGGTGAGCTCGGGCCGCACGCGCGAAGCCGCGGACTCGCCGCGCGCGCGGGCGTGGCGGCGTTGGCCGGTCGCGAGAGCGCCGCGATCTCCCTGTATCGCGCGGCGCTTCAGACCTTCGAGACCGCCGACATGCAGCTACATGCAGCCGCGTGCCGGCTTGCGGTCGGCAACATCGTCGGCGGTGACGAGGGAGCGCTGCTCGTACAGCAGGGGCACCGGGGCTTCGTCGAGCAGGGCGTCGTCGACCCCAGCGCGTTCGCGCGGATCTTCGTGCCGCAGCCGGCCGCAGTTTGACCGGCAAAGCCGGGGTCCCCCGTCGGGATCCCCGTGAATCGCTGACGAAGCTGAGGTACGTTGGGAAGAATGTCTGACCTTCGCTTGCGCGAAAGAACGAGGTTGCTCGCGATCAGCCCGGTGCTGACCGACCTACGCTCGGACCCTGTGCTCGACGAGCTCGTCGCGAGGCTCGCCGCGCGCCTCGACGCGCCGTTCGCCGCGGTGGTGATCGTGCTCTCTCGCGTGGCTTTGTTTCGCGTGGCGACGGGCCTGCCGCCGGAGCTGCAGGTGAGCCGCGCGGTCTCGCGCGCGAGCGTCCCGGATGACACGGTGGTCCGTGAGCACCGGCCGCTGCTCGTGACCGAGCTCGGGACGCTCAACGGACCGCAGCGGACGCTCGCGGCGATGTTCGACCTTCGCAGCTACGCCACGGTTCCGCTCGAGTTCGGGTCGCACGTCGTCGGGACGGTCGCCGTCGCGCATACGCGCGCGCGCGCGTTCGACGACGGGGCGCTCAGCGTGCTCGGCGAGTTCGCGGCGCTCGCGCGCGAGCGCTTCGCGGTGCTCGAGCAGAGCGCGTGTGCGCACGACGAGATCGCGAGTGAAAACGAGCTTCCGCTCGTCGAGAGCGCGGCGCTCTCGCGGCTCGCGCTCGCGCGCAGGAGCGGCGCGCTCGAGGAGCCAGGCTTCGAGCGAGGACTCGCGCTGCTGAGTCAGCTCGAGGACCGCCACTTTCGTTGGCAAGAGCTCGTCGCGGCGCTGCGTCCGCTCGCGCAGAGCAGCTCCGATGCGCGCTCGATCATGAAGCGCTCCGAGGATGGCCGTTCGGGGAGAGGCGATCGATGAGTGACAACACTCAGCCGACTCCGGACGATCTGCTCGCGTTTGCCAGGAAATTCGCTCCGGGAACGGTGCTGCTCGATCGGTACGAAGTAGACGCGGTCGTCGGCCACGGCGCGATGGGGCTCGTCTATCGCGCCCGTCAGGTCACCGACGGTCAGACGGTGGCGATCAAGGTCGAGCACTGCGATCCAGACCTGCTCTTCGAGGGTCGGTTCGAGCGCGAGGCGACGTTGATGGCGCGGGTGCACCACCCCAACGTCGCGTCGCTGTTGGACTTCGGCCGACTGCCGGACGGCGGCGGCGTGCTCGTGCTCGAGTACATCGACGGCGAGACGTTGGCCGAGGTGCTTCATCGCTACGAAGGCGCGCTGCCGTGGCGCGAAGCGGTGGGCGTGGTGCTCGGCGTGCTCGATGGCCTCTCGGCCGTGCACGCGGCGAAGATTCTTCACCGCGACATCAAGCCGTCCAACGTGATGCTCGCGCGCAACGAGCATCGCGTGAAGCTCGTCGACTTCGGGGTCGCTCGAAGGCTCGTCGGCGATCGCGACGTGCGAGCGATCACCGCGGCCGGAGAGGTGCTCGGGACGCTGAACTATATGTCTCCAGAGCACCTCCTCGGGCACCCGATCGACGAGCGCTCGGACAGCTATTCGGTGGGCGTGATGTTGTACGAAGCGCTCACGGGGCGGCTGCCGTTCAGCAGGCAGGCGATGAAGGCCACGATGGAGAAGACGACCGGGCAGCCGCCGCTCCCGATGAGGCTCCCGGACGGTCGACCTCGGTGGCCCGAGCGCCTGGAGAAGATCGCGCTCTCGGCGCTCGCGTTCAGCGCGTCGGAGCGCCCCAGCTCCGCAGCGGAGTTCGCGAGCGCGCTTCGCGAGGTGCTCGATGAGCCGAAGACCGAAGAGCGCGCCGCGCTGCGCTCGTCGGGTCCGGGCTTGATTCCCTTCGATTCGCCGACGACACCGTCGCGCCCGACGGCGAAAGAGAAGTCCAAGCGCGTCGTGGTCGTCGCGACGCGGCTGCCTGCAGGAACGCTGGCAGACGACGTCGAGCGCGCCTGGATCAGCGAGACGCTGCAGGGCTACGCGCGGCCCGTCGAGCTGGGAGACGACACGATCGGGATCGTGCTCAACGAGGGGGGCACGGGAGAGAGCGCGAGCATCGCAGCCGCGCTCGTCGCAGCGCTCTCGACGCGGTACGGAAAGCTCAACGTCGTTCAAGAGCGCGTCGTGGTGCGCGAGGGCTGGTCGATCGACGTGTTCTCGCTGGTGAGCGTGTCGGCGACGCTGCTCGAGAAGCTCGACGCACAACGTTGAGGTCACGCGCGGTCAGCTCGCGTCCTTCGCGGCGCTCGTCGGGGTGGCCCGCATCGCGATGTTCGGGGTCGCTTTCGAGAGCAAGAGCGCGAGCAACGCGAGCCCGGCGTTGGCGACGAACACGACGTGCGCGAGGTCACCGATGGCCTCGCGGACCGCGAGCGGCGCGAGCGTTGCGCCGGGACGAAGCGCAGCGTCGATGGCGGAGCTCGAGATCCCGCGAGCGAGCAGGCGCTGATCGGTGATCGCGCCGCCGATGATCGCGCCGAACGTGGCGCCCATGGTGCGAGCGAACGAGTACGCGGCGGTTGCGGCGCCGCGGAGGTTCCAGTCGACAGAGGACTGCACGGCGATGAGCAGCGGGGTGTTCTGCATGCCCATGCCGAAGCCGATGATCCCTGTCGCGACCACGTACCAGACGCGCGCGCTGTGAAGGTCGAGCAGCGCGAGCATCAGCGACCCTGCGAACACCAGGGCGAGGCCTCCGATCGCGGCGCGCCGGACGCCGACGCGCGCCAGCGTGAGCCCCAGCAAGAACGCAGACACCGGCCACGCGATGGCGAACGCCGTCATCGTCAGCCCGCTCTCTCGCGTCGTCGCGCCCTGCCCGCCCTGCACGAGCAGCGGAACGTAGTTGGTCACCACGGTCATCACCGCGCCCGACGTGAGCGCGACGAGCACGGCCACCGAAATGGCCTTGTGCGCGAAGAGCTCGAGCGGCAACACCGGGTGCTTCGCCCTGCGTTCGACGAGAAAAAACGCGATCACCAACAGCAGCGAGATCGCGAGCGGCGCGCGCCCCATCCCCGCCACGCCGTGGCCTCCCGAGCCGAGCTGCACGCCGACGATCGCGCCCGTGAGCAGCAGAGCGCCGGCCCAGTCGATGGACACTTCGCGCTTCTCGACGCGCTCGGAGAGCGACGTTCCGAGCAGTCCCATCGCGACGATGCCGAACGGGACGTTGAGGTAGAACACCCAGCGCCAGGAGAGAAAGTCGACGATGAGCCCGCCTGCGACGGGCCCGACCGCCCCGGCGAAGCCCCACACCGCAGAGAAGAGCCCCTGCACCTTCGCGCGCTTCTCGGCGGGATACAGGTCGCCGATGACGGTGAGCCCCACGGTCGCGATCGCGCCGCCGCCGATGCCCTGAACGGCGCGCGCGACGATGAGCGCGTTCATCGACCACGCTGCGCCCGACGCCCACGATCCCAGAAGAAACAGGGACATTCCTGCGAGGTACGCGGGGCGTCGGCCGAAGAGGTCGGCGAGCTTTCCGAACAGCGGCGCGGAGACAGAGCTCGTGAGGAGATAGATCGAGAGCACCCACGCATAGCGGTCGCTGCCGCCGAGGTCTCCTGCGGCGCGCGGCATCGCCGTGCTGACGATGGTCATTTCGATCGCG
>LNEO01000166.1 GCA_001465015.1 Deltaproteobacteria bacterium Ga0077539
AGGTGCGTTGTTGCCCGGCCCCTTGGCTCCGGGCCGACGCTGCGCTGCTCCTTTCCCTTACAGAACTGGGGTGACGATGAGGGCTCGACCTCTGGCCGTCAGGCGAGCGTGTTGCCGCTTTGGTGTTGACGCCGCTACTGATTTTCCTGCGGATGTGCACTTCGAACCGAAATCCGGTTCCCTGCTTAGGTTGCGTTCGCCGCTGCTTTCTCGGGCGATACTGTGTTGGTCTCCTCGGGCGTCAGCCTCGTTGTCGCCTGACGGCGATCACGCAGAATCGGCCCGTCAGACGCCAACGGTCCCGACGTCTCGGCGCGGCGAAGCGCCTCGCGAACGCGCTGCCTGCCAACGCGCGGATGCGCGCCTTGCGCCTTGGACGGTGAAGCACAACAGCGACGCGATGAACCAGCAGCGCCCTCGCGCCGCGCTCGACGCGCTCAGTACGTCGGGCCGGAGTAGCCTTCGAAGCGGCGGGTGACTTCGGCCCAAGTCACATCACCGCTCGAGTTGGCCATAAACGTGGTCGTCACGCTTCCTCCGCGGCTGATCTCGCCGACTCTCGCGATGGCCTCGGCGTGAGCGGCGCTGGTCACGAAGCGCAGCATCGCTTCTTCGCTCGCCCAGACAGACATTGTGCGCGCGACCGCGCACTGTCGCGAGACGACGATCGCGACGGCGAGCAGGCCTGGCGCTGCGAACAACTCGGCCGTGACACGTCCGCTGACCGCGCTGAACACCATCTGCGACGCAGCGTCCGTGCGCAGCTGCAGGTACGTCGTTGCGACGAGCGATCCAGGAGGAACCATCGGCTGTCCTGTCGTCGCGTTGACCGCAGGACCTGACCACACGGTGCCTGCGATCGGCTCGCCCATCGCGTCCTGCGACATAAAGTCCGGCTGCGCTGTCGTGGAGCGACACACCATCGGATCGAACATCGGCGCCGCGCTGTCAACGCGAGCGGCGTCGCTCACCGAGGCGTCGCCCGACAGCGCTACGGGGTTGCATGCAAAGAGCGAGAGCGCGCTCGCCGTGATCATCAACGTCGACTTCATTGCAGTTCACCTTCTGCCGCGTCTGCTGCGGCTCGTACGATTCCAAACACGAGCACGTCGAAGCGACGGCCCAACCTCTTCGACGCGAAGTCCGTAGCGCGCCCGATCGCCGTCACCCGCACGCGACCTTCGCTCGGCGAGGTCATCGCGAGGCTCACGACCCAGCGCCCGCTCACGCGCAGATACCGGTAGTTTCCGGTGTCGATACGCTCCTCGATCATGCCTTCAAAGGTGAAGCGCTGATCGGTCGCGAGCGACGAGCTCGCGAGTGGGTTCGTCGCCGGGTCGCTCTTCGAGCAGGTCGAAGGCGCAGTCCGAAGGCAGCTCACGTGCGCGACCATCGCGAGCGCGACGGCGAGCCTCGTTCGAAGCGATTTCATGGTCGAACAGTGAAGCGCCGACGGTGGCTTCACCAACGCTGAGAGACGCTCGGACGCCCCGGCGCGACGAGAGGCGGCGCCTAGAGAACGAGCGGCGACGCTACGTCCCGATCAAGCGCCGGAGGTCCGCGGCGCTCCGTCGGCTCACGGGCACGCGCGTCGCGTCATCGAGCACCAGCGTCGCGCTCCCGCCTGCCTCTGCGAGCACCGAGCGCACGCAAGCGAGCCTGACCAACTCGGCGCGGTGTACGCGCACGAAGCCTAGCGAAGCCAGACGCTCTGCCAGGCTCGCGAGGCTCTCGCGCGTCTCGTGCGTCTGTCCTTCGTGGACGAACTCGACGTACTTCTCCGTCGCGTGAAAGCGCTTGATCGCGCGCAGGTCGAATACGCGCGTGACACCGCGCTCTTGCACCACCAATCGCGCGCTCTCTTCGCTCTCCGGCTCTTTGCTCTCTCTGAGAGTGACCGTCGAGGCCGCGATCGCGCGCGCGCGGCGAGCCTTCGCGATGGCCCGCTCGAGGCGCTCGTGAAGCACTGGCTTGAGCAGATAGTCGAGCGCATCGACGTTGAACGCGTCCGCCGCGAAGTGCGCGTAGGCCGTGGTAAACACAATCGAAGCCCCGCTCTCGAAGCACTCTTCTGCCACGCCGATTCCGTCGAGGCCTGGCATCTGAACGTCGAGCAAGACGAGGTCAGGTTTGCTCTGCGCGATCAGCTCGAGCGCAGACTGCCCGTCACTTGATTGACCGACAACGGCGACGCCGTCGATGCGCCCGCACATGCGCTGAAGGCGGGCGCGCGCGAGCTGCTCGTCATCGACGATCACCACACGAAGGACGCTCATCGCGCGCTCCACGGGACAGTAATCTCCGAGCGAGTCCCTCCCTCGGGACGTCGTTGCGTCGAGAGCGAGGCGTCTGCGCCGTACAGGATCTCCAGTCGCTCGCGCAGATCCGAGAGCGCTGTGCCCGTTCCGCGATGGGCCGACGCGTCGAGGCCGACGCCGTCATCTTCGACGACGAGGTGCACCCTCCCCGCGACGCGGGCTGCGCTCACCCAAACGGTCCCGCCCTCGACCCGCGACTGAATGCCATGAAGCACCGCGTTCTCCGCGAGGGTCTGAAGGACCATCGGAGGGATGGGATGGCCCTCGAGCCCTTCTTGCAGCGTCACTTCGAAGCACAGCCTGTCGCCAAACCGCGTGCGCTCGATGTCGAGGTAGTCGCGGACCGCCGAGAGCTCTTCTTCGAGACGAACGTGGCGCTTCGCCGAGCCCTCGAGCGCATAACGAAACAGCGATGACAGGCGCGCGAACAGCTCTTCGGCGCGGTCCGGGGACGTCGCGATGAGGCTCATTCCCGCGTTCAACGAGTTGAACAGAAAGTGCGGATTGGTGCGTGCGGTGAGCGCGCGCAGCCGCGCCTCCAACGCGCGATTGCGCTCGAGGTGCGTGCGCTGACTGGCCAACAGCAAGCGTGATTGCGCTGCGCGAAAGGAGAATCCGAGGAGGATGTAGAGCCACGTCACGACGACGCCCTGCTGCGCCAGGCACGAGACGTTGTGAGCCATCGGCGGGTGAACCCACCGCAGCAAGGGCGCGATCACGATGGTCAGACAGACGACCGCCACGGCTGGGACGATCGCGAAGAGCAGCGCGCGCACCGGCATCAACACCCGTGCGCGAATGCGATCGAAGCCGAGCTCGAAGAGCGCGTGGGTCAGCAGCGCGCACGCGAGCGAGTAGACGGCGATCCCCGCCATTCTCTGCAGCGTGAGCCCCAAGGGAGTGCTCATCACCTCGGGGTCGAGCAGCGCGGTGAGCGTCGGCGGCATCCCGATGACCGTCCAGAGCGTCTCGCGCGGCATGAGGCCCCGGCGCTCTGCCGTCGCGACCTCCGGTTCGTTCGTCAAAGCGCCGATCATGCAGCCAGGGTAGCAGCGCAGACCTCGCGTACGGCAGACGCGCGACGAACGGTACCTCCGGTGAGACGAGCGGCGCGACGGCCCGGGCAGCGCCCACGCTCGCTCAATCGCAGCTGTCTGCGACCTGTCGTGCAACCGGCGCGAGGGCGCGGAGGTACGCGGCGATGTCGCACCGCTCTCGTTCGGACAGTCGAGCATACCGAGGCATCGACGCACACAAAGCGCCGCCCTCGCGATTCACCCCGAGGGAGAGCGCGCGGGCGATGTCTGCTTCGCTCCAACCGACGAGTCCCGCGGGCGTGAGGTTCGGCGCGCGTGCTGCGCCGTTGCCGCCGAGGTCTCGACCGTGACACGTGGCGCAGGCGTTCGAGCCGACGAGGGTCGCACCCAGCGCTGCATCGCCGCGACACGCGGGCGCGTCTCCTCTGGAGATCGACGCGTCCGCTGCGCAGGCTGTGAGAACGAGGACGAGCACGAGGGGCACCATGGGGTTGAGCTGCGAAGGTGACATCGGAGACCGAATTGCCACGAACGTTCGACGCCGCGCCTCCGCCTCGCGACGAACGGCGCGCGCGCTGCGACGCGCGGACCGAGGCGCGCGACGACGGGAGCGCGCGCGGTGTGAGGGCGGTTCTCGCGGCCCGTTTGGATCGAGAGAGAAGCGCGCGGCCCCCAAGGCACGCAGCAACGCTCACTGCGGTCGCAACCGCGCGCCCCGCAGTCACACGTCGGGATTCGCTGCCCGTGCAGCAGCGCCGCGATGCGCCCCGCTCCCTCGGCGACCAGGTCTCCACTCGGGTCGCGGTCACTTGGTCTCGAGCCGACGAGCGAGCTTCGTCCCGCGCGAACCTCCGCACGCGCGCCCATCGCAGCAGCCCCTTGGGTCGCGCGCGACGGCTGTGTACGGTGCTGCCCGTGCTGCCCGTGCTGCGATCGTTCAAGCTTCGCTTCGGAGGATCGGACATCCAACGGAGGTCGGTCTGGCACGCGTGAGCCGACGGCGACCCGATTGCCCGTTGCCTCTCCTCATCCTCTGCCCGATGGTGCGAGGACGCGCTCACTTAGGTTGCGTTCGCCGCTGCTTTCTCGGGCGATACTGTGTTGGGGTGCGTGACCGAGACACCATTTGCGAGCACCAACGCATTGAAGAACGAGTACCTGTGGCGCGCCGATCTGTTGTCAGGCGGCGTCATCGCGTAGCGCCTCTGCGCGAGCGGACGGTAGCGCAGATCGGCTTCACGGCGCTCCTCGAGCGATGCGCGTGTCGGCGCCGACGGGAGCTCGACGTGCGCAGGGACGAAGCACCCAGCAACCGTGCCCCCGAGCGCAACGAGTGCTGCTACTCGGTTCACGACAATCGACCGTCGGCGAGTGAGTCGATCGCGTTCTGCCCACGGATCTGCGGCAAACATCTCGGGAATGTCGAGACCTCCATTCACGGGCGCGGAATCAACGTGATTCCCAGAGAAATCCGGGGGTGGTCAATTTGACCGAGCGTCGTCGCGCGTCTGCGGGTTCACCTTCGTCTTATCCCTCGCACCTCCAGGTCAACCCGAGCGAGCGCAGGACCGGCGTCGCGGTGCTCGGCGGCGCATCGGCCTCGAAGGCGACCGTGATCCTCGCGAATCGTCCGCCAGACGAGCCCAAGATTCGTAGGGGCTCTTCGAGGCGGATCGGCGATCGATCTCGCGGCGCTCGCGCAATCAACGCGTACTGCGCGCCGCCGAGCGCGGCCTCGGAGTGGGAAATCTGTATGAAGAAATCGAGCGACGTTCCCGGCGGGGTATCCGCGCTCCATTCGAGCTCCAAGAATCGTCCGAACTCGCAGGCGTCGATGGTCTCGACGTGTTGGCCGATCGTGATGGGCGCGCGTCGCGCGGCGCTGTTGAAGTCCGTGTGCGTGTCGACGCGATTGGGTCCCGTGAGCAACAGGGACGCGCCCGTCGAGGGATCGAAGCGCAAGAGCGGGGAGGGTGCGTCGGAGGTCGCGACCCAGATGCGTCCTGCGCGATCGGTGCTGATCGCGCTCGGCGTCGCAAACGGCATCCCGGGCTCGCGCACGGTGACGGCGCTCGGAGCCACGACGCCGTTCGACACGAATGCGTCCGCGTCCCAGCTCGCGAGCGCGGTGTTGCCGTCCGCGCGAACGACCGGCGTCCACACGCGATTGGACGCGTCCACGGTGATCCCCGCGCCGGTGTACTGACGCAGCGTCGGGCCCGAGTAGCCCGCGGCGGAAGACAAGTCCACGCGCGTCCACGTTCGGGTCATCGGGTCGTAGCCGAGCGCGTCGGCGCAACGCAGTCCGGACAACCACAGGCGGCCGCGAGAGTCGGTGGTGATTCCGTGGCTGTACGAGGTGTCGGGCTCTGCGACGTCGGTCGCGCACCAACGTCCTCCGAGCGCGTCGCGGGCAGGCAGCGGCACGTACGCGCCAGTTGTTGAAGTCACGACGTTGATGGGGGTCAAGCTGCGCCCAGGCGAGTGCTCCCAGAGCGTTCCGTCGGGCGTGACGACAGAGCCGAACGCGCAGCGGTCGAACGGCCGCGAGGCGATGACTTCGCCGTTGAGTGGATTGAGCTTGAACAGTCCTGCCGACGACGATCCGCACGAACCGACCCACGCGAATCCTCGAGGAAAGTCGGGGTTGCCTCGATCGATGGCGATCGACTGCAGTACGGCCCCGACGGGTCCGACCCTGCTTGTCCAGTGCACGCACTCGTCGTGTCCGAACGGCATGACGTCGGTCGGACCCGAGCTCGTCTCGATCGTCCCGTTGGCGTTGCGGTCGACACAATCGTGGCGCTTGTGCGCGATCTTCGTCACCGATCCTTGCATCGCGACGCCTCGGCTCGCGACGTAGACGTCGCCGAACGCGTCGACGGCGACGCGCGAGGGCTGGTTGCATCGGGCGACGTTGCAGCACATTCCGCGGCACTCGCCGGACGGAAGCCCGACGCGGTAGCGCGCGATCTCGCGGCCCATCGAGGCGTCCCACTTCGAGACCGTGCTCTCGTTGGTGTTGGGGATCCAGAGGAAGTCACCCTGGCCGGCGCCCGCGCGAAACGTCAGTCCGCCGAGAGCGCTGTCGAGCGCGACGTTTCGCATTCCGACGTCGGAGAACGGCCGGCCCATCGCGCCGATTTGCACGAAGCTGCACGTGACGTCCCGCACGTTGGAGCACACGCCGCGCGGCGTGCACGTGTCGACGGTGCAGCGGTCCTCGTCGACGCAGTCGGTGTCGCTCGCGCACGCGCGGCCCGATCCCGAGTCGCCCGCGTCGGACACCCCCGAGTCAGCCGTCGTCGCGTCGATCGTGTGGCTGTCTTCGCGCAGCGGGACGTCGCGAACGACGTCGTGTGTCCCTCCGTCTTGCGATGGCGTCTCGCTCGCGCACCCGACGACGCTCAACGCCAAACACCCTGCAAGAACCCAATCAACACGCATCATCGCCCTCCGACGCCCGCACCCGCGGGCAAGCCAAGACCGCGGGAACAACGATACACTCGCTGCGCGCGCTGTGCGCCACGACGCTGCGAAACGCTCGCCGGGCAGCACTCTCAGCCCGGTTCGAACGTTCCTCCTGCGTTGGCGCAGAGCATCTGCACGTCGCTGGCGCTCGCGGGGGCGTAGTAATTGAGCACCTGGCGCGAGAGCGCGTTGTTGATCGTGCAGCGCCCGGCGCGGTTCTCTGCGGGGCAGTCGGCGCGATACGTTCCCCCTTGCGAGGCGCATTGTCGGTCGAGCGTGGGCGCCGAAATTGGGCCTCGGTACTCGAGGACGAGCTGGCAGTACATCAGGCCCATATTGGCGCCGTAGCACGCGCCCGTGTGCGACCCGATCACGTCGACCGACGACGCAGCATCCATCGGCGCAGTCATCGGCGGGCTGCAGCTCACCGATGCAACGAGTCCCCATCCGAGCGCAGCGGCGCGCACACTCCGAACCAATCGCATTCGCGGATGGTGCCGCGAATCGCACCGATGCGAAAGTGCCGACCCCATCGAGCTCACCGAACGCGACACGCGCGCGCGTCGAAGAACCCGGCGCTCCCGACGCCCATCGCTTGATTGAAGCGCGACCAGAAGTTGACCATCGCGATGGCCTCGGCGAGCACGACGCGCTCTCGCTCGGTGAAGCGCTCCCGCAGCGCGTCGTCGAGCGCGTCGTCGATCACCACGGGCGTCTTCGAGAGCGCGATCGCGAAGCGCACAGCCGTGGACTCGCGCGGCGAGCGCGCCAGCGGTACGCGGGCGCGCAGAAGAGCGGTCCGATTTCGTCGCTGTATTCGCTGGTGACTCCCGCGCGCGTCGCCTGTGCGTGGTCCAAGTCCGCGGACCTTCGCGCGATCGGCGACGAGTCGTACGTCGAGTTGTCGACCGCGCACGTGACGGCCGACGTGATCGAGTCGTGGCTCGAAAGCAAACCGCACCTCGCGCACGTCGTTCACGATCGGAGCGAGCAGCACACGACGGTGCGCACGATGTCCGAGCGCGCCGTGCGCGAGTTTCTTCGCGCGCGAGCGTGAGCGTGGTCAGCGGGTGAGAGAGCGGCGCGATTTCCTGGGAAAAACGAGGGCGGTCAAATTGACCGAGCGAAGGTCGAAGAGCGCGAGCGCAACGTTAGGGTAGAGTGTGGTCGCGATGAAGATCCCGCTCTCGCAGCAGGTTCGCGACGGCGTTCCCGCAATCACGCTCGATGACGCTGTGAAGCTCTGTGATCCCTACACGCCGCTCGACGCAGAGCACGACGGGGCGTTGCATTGTGATCTTTCGTTGGTGCGAGGGGGGGATCGCTTGAAGTCGACCGTCCTCGACATTCGTCGACGTGGATCGCAGCCGGGCCTGCACTTCGTGACGGGCCACGTGGGTTCCGGCAAGAGCACCGAGTTGTCTCGGCTGCGGCGCGAACTCGAGCAAGTCGTTCGAGACCCGAGCGGGAGGGTGCGCTATCCCGCCGCCGCTGTCGTTCTCTTCGACGCGCTGCCGTTGGTCAACACGATCGGCGACCTCGACCTCGAAGATCTGCTCGTTGGTCTCTGGGACGCAGTGTTCGCGCTCGACGACGACGCGGCGACGGAGGTGCTCACCGAGACCTGGAAGTCGCAAATGAAGAAGCTCTTCGACGACTTCACGCGTAACCTTCCCGGCGTGGCGCGCGAGGTCGTCGGGCGCCTCGTGAGCATCTTGCAGTCGGCCAAGCCCGACGATCGCATGCAGATTCGCAATCGAATCGCCAACGCCGCGGATGCCATGATTGACGGGCTCAACGCAGCATTCGACGCGCTTCGACGAAAGCCCGGCGGCGCTGTCAACGAGACGAGCCCCGTGGTGGTCATCATCGACAACCTCGAGAAGCTCACGGAGCGCAGCCAACAGGTCGTCGAGCACCTCTATCTCGAACGCCTCGGCGCGCTTCGCAAGCTCGCCGCGCACGTCGTGATCACGACGCCTACCTATCTTGCGTACAACGCGGGCGGCTCGTCGCTCGCTAGCCTCTATGGCGGCAACTTGATCTTCATCCCGATGGTGAGGATGCGCGTTCGGATGGAAGAGGGAGGCAACGACGATCCTGCGGGGGTGGACGCGATGGTCGAGCTCCTCGCGAAGCGCGTTCGGTTCGATCAACTCTTCGCCGACGGGCGCGGCGCTGCAGAGCGGATCTCGAAGCTCTCGGGCGGGTGCATTCGCGACGCGCTTCGATTGACGAAGGACGCGATCAACCAGCAAGAGGACCCCAAGATCACGTCAGCGTCACTCGACGAGGCGGTGCGACGCGGCGCCGCCGACATGGGCCGAGCGCTGAGCGAGTCGCGGCTGAAGGAGCAGCTCAACGTCCGCGCGACCAATCGATTCTCGCCGGAGTGCCCCGACTCCGTGCGCATGGAGATGATGCGGCATCTGCAGGTGCTCGCGTACCAAAACGGAGAGCCCGAACCGTACTTCGTCGTGCATCCGCTGCTCGAAGCGACAGGGAGGCTGCGTGCAGGCTGAAGACGAGTTCGATTGGTTCGAGGACGTCAGCGACGCGCACGTGGCAGAGCTTCAGCGTTTTCGACGAGCGATTCGGCGAGCGGGGGAGCAGTTCGGGTTCTATGTGTTTGTGGCGCGAAAGTCGTTGCATCCAGCACTCGTTCGGCACGCAGTACAAGCGGGGGTCGACGAGCTAGGGCAGATCTTCTCGTCGGAGTGGATCGACGGAGATGACCTTCGTGCTTCGGTCGAGGCGCTCCTGCAGCGAGAAGTGGGCCTCTATCGTGGTTTGGTTCTGTCGGGCGACGGGCTTGTCAGTCACGGCGACGCAACGTTGATTTCTGCAATCAACCTGAGCCGCGAGCGTCTCGCCGACGTCATTCGAGGGCCGTTGGTGCTGTGCTTCAGCGAGGCGAACTACGCAGTGCTCCCGGACCTCGCCTCGGATCTCTGGTCTGCGCGAAGCGGAGTGTTCGTGTTTGGTGAAGCAGGCTCCATTCGAACGAGAGCAGCGCTTGGCGTCGTCGTTGGACAGAAGTTCGATCACTTCGTGTCGGTGCCGCCGACCCTCGTCGAACGCTGGCTCGAGGAGCTATCTCGGAAGTCCTTGGAGCTCTTCGACGTCCCGACGCTCTCGTTGTGGCAGGAGCGCTTGGCGTACCTTACGCGCTGGGGGCATATCGACGCGCGCTGGTTGCGAGTTGCCCGACAGCTCGCCGAGCACGCTGAGCGTTTGCGTCGTTGGGATGCTGCGTTTCGGTTCCGCGCGACTGAACTGGCATGTCGACAGCTCGCTGGACAAACGGTGCGCGTCTCCGCGAAGTACCTCGAGGCGGCCCACGGGCAGCCGAGCCACGAACTCCGGTTGCTGGCGCGGTCGCTCGAGGTCATCGACGCGTCGGAGTCCCCTGAACACGCGATGCGCGACTTGCGGGGGCTCCTTCTTGCTTGCCCTCCGAATTTAACAGCGTGTCTCAACGAGCTGCGTGCTGCATGGAGGACAGCGCTGGCCGTCTTTGGTCCATCGCGCACCCTGCTGACGTTTCTTAGCGAAGACTTGTCGGCCCGAGTCCCACGGCAAGCGTTTTGGCTGCAGTTCTATGTGCAGCTCGATTGTGGTGAGCTCGAGAGACAGCTGGGAGATGAAGCCGGTCTCTCGCGCCGAGTCGATCGCTGGGTTGATGAGGCGACTCGCGTTGGCGACGTATTTGTTCGGTGCGAATGGCTCTGGCAGGTGATGCAAAGCGACACCCGAGCTCGTCCGACCGTTCGTGCGCTCGACGAAATCGAGCGCACGAGCATCGAACTCGGACTCAACCGACGTGTCGAAGTGATTCGGCGCTGGCGTCGCGATCAGTCGACGCAATGACCCCCCGTCGCTCTTCTCCCTCCCACGCGATCTCGCTCAGCGCTTTGGCAAACGCGCTCCCTGCGTGGGCCGGGACCCGGCTGAATGACACCGTTCCGTCGATGTACACGCACTTCACGCCCTTGAGCTCGCGGTGCTTCTTCATCACGCGCGCGGCTTCGAGCTCTAGCCTGTGCGGCGGGCGCTCTTCGCTCTCGCCGCGCTTCTTCGGCTCGTTCGCGTCGATCTCTTCGGGCGACGCCTCGAGCGCCGGAACACGCCTTCGCTCGCCGTCCCTCACGACATGGATGCGAATGTCCTCGAGCTTCAGCGGAAAGCGCCCGGTGATCTTCTTCTTCGCGCGCTTCTCGGCCCAGCGCACGAGCGCGTCGAGGCGCGACACTTTGTATGTCGTCTCGTCCTGCGGCGAGAAGAACTTCGCCACGCGCATCCAACGCCGAACGTTGCGCGCCTCTTCGCCGAGCTCCTTGTCGCAAAACGCTTCGAACGTCGGGTGCTCGAAGAGGTACAGCGGCGGGTCGTGCTCGGCGATCTCGGCGACCGACTCGTAGAGCTGGTCCCACAGCGATGTGCCCTTCTTGCGCGCGACGCGGACGACGCCGACGAGCGACTTCATCGCGTCTCGAATTTCGCCGGAACGTGCAGCAGCTCGGTGTTGCTCTCTTCGGCGGCGCGCTCGGTGCTCTTCGTGCGCTTGGTGTCCTTCGATCCCTTCGTGCCCTTGGAAACGTTGCCCTTGCCTTTGGTGACCATTGTTCACCCGACGATATCGCGTGATTCCCCGCGAAAAACGAGGGTGGTCAAATTGACCAACGCTCGGTCAATTTGACCGACCGTGTATTTCTGAGGATAGGACATCGAACGGAGGTCGGTCTGGCACGCGTGAGCCGACGGCGACCCGATTGCCCGTTGCCTCTCCTCAACCTCTGCCCGATGGTGCGAGGACGCGCCCGTCCCACCGCCCCGCACCGTGCGTTCGCCGCTGGTTTCACAGGCGATACTGTGTTGGATTCGACCACGCGGTTCGCGATCCTCGTGCAGTCGGACGAGGCCGGGGCGACTGTGCTCGAAGCCGCTCCGCCGCAGCGGTAGCCGAGGCAGCGGGGACGGTGTTCGATCGTTCACGAGCCCTGATATCCCGATGAAGTCAGCGGATAGGCAAAGTGCTACCGTTGGCCGGTGAAGCCACGAGAGACAAAGCTCTTCTCTGCGATCGTCGTCGCGGGCGCGGCGTTGACCGCGGCTTCGTGCCGATCGCAGCAAACGAGCAGCGAAGAGCGCGTGATCGCGCCCTCCGTGGGCGACAGGGCCGCGGCGGAGGTGGTCGAAGCGAGCGTCGGCGCAGCAGCGGAAGCGGCGGACGTGATCGTCGCGGAGGGGACGGACAGCGCGCTCGACGCAGCGGCTCGCGACAGCAGCGCGCCGCGATGCCCGCCCGGATCGGAGCGTCCAGTGCCGCCCTGCTATCACATTCGCTGAAGGTGTTAGCGTCCGGCGCGTGAAGCCGAAGCGCGACAAGCTCTTCTCGGCGATCGTCGTCGCGGTCGACGCTCTGTCCGCGGCGAACGTCGCTGCGCGAAGACGACGGCGCGAGCCGCGAGAGCCCGCGCCGTCTGCGCAAGACGAGCGTCTGCGGCGGATTCTGCCATACATTCGTTGACGATGAGAGCGAAGCGCGGCGTCGAGAGCGTGACCTTTGATCATCGCGCGGTCGACGCGCTCGAAGACGGCGTGCGACGCGCGGTCGGCGCGCACTGGCGTCGCCGCGTGCGGAGCGAGCTGCAGGTGGGCAGAGCGTTCGCGGCGATGGCTCCGATGATGAGAGCGCAGGGCGCGGCGCCGATCGTCGTGTCGCTGCTCGAGCGCGGGGCGAGCGATGAAGAGCGCCACGCGGGCTTGTGTCACCGGCTCGCTGAGCTCTATCTCGGCGAAGCGATCGAGCCGCTGCAGCTCGAGAGCGTCGCGCTGCCGCGCTTCGGCCGCAGCGACGAGCGCGTCGAAGTGGCGCTGCTCGTGCTCGGCATGTGCTGCATCAACGAGACGCTCGCCACCGCGTGGATCGAGCGCTGCCTCTCCGTCGCCACGGTCAGCCACGCGAAGAGAGCGAACCGTGAGCACCTCCGCGACGAGGTCAACCACGCGCGGCTGGGATGGGCGCACCTCGCTTCGAGCGCTGTGACCGCGTCGATGCGAGAAGAGATCGCTGCCGCGCTGCCGGCGATGCTCGACGCGAACGTGGCGCAATGGCTGAGCGACGATCCCTCGCTGCCCGCGGAGGGCGTGACGGCGCACGGACATCCGAGCGCAGAGAGCTCGCGCGAGGCGATCGACGCGGCGGTGAGCACGCTGCTGATCCCGGGCTTCTCTCACGTCAACATCGATGTGCGCGCCGCGAGACGGTGGGCCGCGACGCGCGAGGCAGAGCGAAGTCCGCGATGAGCGACGGCAGCAAGAGTGATTGGCCTCCAACCGTGGTCGCGTATCGTTTACGGAAGAGCTGACCGTGGAGGATAGGCCCTCCAACCGCGGTCCGTCGCCCACGCGTCCGCTGTTGGCGACCCGATCGCCCATTGCCTCGTCTGCGCCCTTAGGCCCTTTGGAGGACAAGACATCCAACCGCAGTCGGTCGAGCACTCGTCCCCTCGAGGCGACCCGATGGCCCGTAGCCTCGGCGCCGTCCTCTGCCGGTGGCTGCCTCCCACCGATGGGCCCACCGCGCCTTTCAGGCAGCGATTTGAGCGGCGCAGACCAGGGCGCGGTGAACTCTCTTGCGCAGGCGACGAGCGGACAGGTGCGAGAAAAGTCCTTCCTCGAGGCGGTTGCGTTCGAGCGTCGCGACCATGTCCGCGAACGAGGGCTGACGCTTGCTCGGGTACCACGGCAGCGTCGGGGCGCCCGACGTCTTGACGCCCTCGGCCGCGAACCGAACCACCACCAAGCTGTAGAGCAACACACGAAGGTCGACGCGATCATCGCCGCGCTCAACGGCTGGACGAACGCCAGCAACGACGCAACGAGATTCATCGCCAGCCTCGTTGCTGCGATGGGGTGTGGCAACTCCCGCGCTAAACCAATACCGCGACGGTCGTCGCATTCGAGGAGCTCCGGTCTACGAGCCCTCGAGGTCTGCGAAAATCGCGCTGAGTTGGCGCCGTGAAGGCTCAGCGGCCCCGTTCTGTTCGGCGCATCGGACCGCGTGGTGAGCGCGAATCGCGCCGGTCGACGAGCGTGCACCTCGAGCGCACGGTCACTCCTTCGATCCGTGACGCTTCGACGCGCAGCTGCGTGCGCGCTGCGCGGCGCGCGAGCGTTTCGGGCGGGCTCACCCGCTGGCGAGAAATCGCGCGAGATCCTCTCGCTAACGCGTCGCGTTGAAGGTATGCCAACGCTCTAGATTGCATGTGGAAGACAGGTTGGCGCTCGGAGGCGTTCTCTCGGCTCAGCGATCCGTGGGACCTGATCATCATCGGCGGCGGCATCACGGGCGCGGGAATCCTGCTCGAAGCCGCGCGGCTCGGCTTGAAGGCCGTCCTGTTCGAAGCCAAGGATTTTAGCGCGGGGACCTCGTCGCGCTCGACCAAGCTCGTGCACGGCGGGCTTCGCTATCTCCGCCAGGGGCAGATCGGCGTGACGCGCGAGAGCGTCGTCGAGCGCGAGCGGCTGATGAAAGAGGCCAAGGGGCTCGTCGTTCCGCTCGGGTTTTGTCTGACGAGCTTCCCCAACGACAAGATGCCGGGCTGGATGTTCGGCGCGGGCCTCGCGATCTACGACCTGATCGCGATGAAGTGGCAGCACACCAAGCTCACGCGAAAGCAGCTCATCGAGAAGGTCCCTGCGCTCGAGAAGACGCCGGTCAAGACCGCGTATCACTACTTCGACGCGCAGACCGACGACTCGCGGCTCGTGCTGAGGGTGCTCTCTGAAGCGAGCCAGCACGGCGGCGTTTCGATCAACTACGCGCCTGTCAAAACACTGCTCAAAGACGCGAACGGCAAGGTCGTGGGCGTCGCCGTCGAGGACCACGCGGGCGACGGCAAGAGCTACGAAGTGCGCGCGAAGGCCGTCGTCAACGCGACCGGCGCGTGGGCGGACGTGCTCAGAAAACAAGTGGGCGGAACGCAGCGGCTCAGGCAGATCCGCGGCAGCCACCTCGTGTTTTCGACCAGCCGCGTGCCGCTCGGCGAGGCGATCAGCTTGATGCACCCGCGCGACGGGCGAGCGGTGTTCGCTGTTCCGTGGGAGGGCACGACGATCCTCGGGACGACGGACATCGATCACAAGCACCCGCTCGATGACGAGCCTTGGATCTCGCAGAGCGAGGCCGAGTACTTGATGGAGTCGGCGCACGCGCTGTTTCCCTCGCTCTCGCTCACGGAGAAGGACGTCATCTCGACGTGGAGCGGCGTTCGACCGGTGATCAACACCGGCGCCAAGGACCCCTCCAAAGAGTCTCGCGAGCACGCCCTGTGGAACGAGGACGGGCTCTTCACCGTGACCGGCGGCAAGCTCACGACCTTTCGCATCATGGCGCGCGACGTTCTGCGCGCGCTCGAAGCGACGCTGGGGATCGACGCCGACAAGAAGCGCGAGACGATCCTCGACGATCCCTCCGAGGCGACGCTCGCCGCGCTCGAGACCGCGAATTTCGACACCGCGCTCAGCGAGCGAATGCTCGGTCGTCACGGCGACGAGACCGCGTCCATCGTCGCGTTCGGCGACGAAGCGCGCGAGCGGATCGGCGGCTCGGTCGCGACGTGGGGAGAGCTCCGATGGGCCGCTCGGAGCGAGGCGGTCGCGCACCTCGACGACCTGCTCTTGCGCCGAGCGCGCGTGGGCATGCTCCTTTCGGACGGGGCCGAGCGCGAGATGAGCCGGATTCGAACGATCGTTCAGCAAGAGCTCGGCTGGGACAACGTTCGCTGGGAGCGCGAGCACCGCGCCTACCGCGCCACGTGGGAGCGGAGCTACGGGACGACCTTCGCCAGCGAGTGAGTCGCCCGGCGCCCCCCAGCTCGGCGGCTCAACCGTGGCGGATGCGCGGGTCGAGAAACGCGTAGGCGACGTCGCTCAGCAGGTTTCCGAGCTGGATCCCGAAGGAGCCGAAGATCACGCAGCCGACGATCACGGGCACATCGAGGCCCGAGACCGAGTCGAACGCGAGCCGACCGACGCCCGGCCACGCGAAGATCGACTCGGTCACGATGGCGCCTGTGAACAGCGCGCCAAAGGACAGTCCGAGCGAGGTGACGATCGGCAAGAGCGCGTTGCGCAGCGCGTGCTTCAAGACGATCACGCCTTCGCTCAGCCCCTTGGCGCGAGCGGTGCGGATGTACTCGGCCTGCAGGATTTCGACGAGCTCGTTGCGCGCGAGCCTCGCGTACGCGGCGGTGGACAACAGCGAGATCGCGAGGGCCGGCAAGATCGCGTGATAGATGTGGTCGAGCCACGTCACGCCGTAGCCGCCGATGGGAAAGAGCCCGAGGTAGTACGCGAGCACGAGCAGAAAGACCTTGCCGGTGATGAAGGTCGGGAGGCTCATCGTGACGAACGCGCCGGCCATGATGGCGCTGTCGGTGCGCGTTCCCTTTCGGGCTGCGGCGAGCGCGCCGAGGGCGACGCCGACGATGACCTCGAAGGAGATCGACATCACCGCGAGCAGCATCGTCCTGGGAAATCGCTCGCCGATGAGCTGTGACACCGGCCGTCGATATCGGTACGACACGCCGAGGTCGCCCTTGACGAGCCGACCCATGTACCGCGCGTACTGGACGTACGTCGGCTGATCGAGGCCGTAGTAGCGACGGACGTTCTCTCGGTCCCGCGCGTTGGCGCGCGGCCCGAGGATGGTCGCGACCGGGTCGCCGAGCTTGAGCGTCACGACGAAGGTGAGCGTCGAGACGGCCCAGATGATCGCGAGCGCCGCGAGCACTCTCCGAAGGATGAAGCTCGTCATCGGCGCGCCTCCTGGACAAACGGTCGAAGTGGCAGATCGAGCCAGGTGTTGCGCTGGTCGTGGACGTACACAGGGCTGTACGCGCCGCGATGGACGTACGGCTGCTCGATCTCGATCCGCTGCGGGGTGAACATGAAGGCCCACGGAGCGTCGCGCACGACGATGCGCTCGGCCTCTTGGTACATGGCGATGCGCCGGGCGCGGTCGGGCTCGATGCGCGCGCGGTCGAGCAGCGCGTCGAGGGTGGGGTTGCGATAGAAGCTCTGGTTCTGCGCGTGCTCTTCCGTCGCGTTGCGCGAGTGAAACAGCGTGTCGATGAAGTTGCTCGGGTCGGGGAAGTCCATGTTCCACCCCGAGTACGAGAGCGCGACGGCGCGGCGTCGCTGGGTCATCTCGAGAAAGACAGGAAAGCTGGCGAATTTCAGGCGAATGCGGATTCCTACGCGCGAGAGGTCCGCCTGCAAGAGCTGCCCGTACACGGCGGCCGCGGGCCCCTCGGTGAGCCACAAATCATGTTCGCCCGGCAGACCGTCGCGATAGCCGGCCTCGCGCAGCTCGGCGCGGGCGCGATCGGGGTTGTACTCGTGCGCTCCGGGGACGTTGGGGTCGTACCCTGGCAGGCCCGGCGGATAGAGCCCGCCCAACGGTCGAATGCGGTAGTTGCGTGAGCGCGCGATCGCGTCACGATCGATCGCGAACGACAGGGCGCGCCGAACGTGAACGTTGTCGAACGGCGGCAGCTCGCAGTTGATCGCCACGCCGTACATCGCGATGTCCGGCTTTCGCTCGATGAACGGGCGCCACGCGGGCTGCGATGTGAGCGAGAGGTAGTCCGCGGTGGTGAGGGCGTAGTCGTTGGCGTGGTCGAGGTCGGCGCGCTGAAAGCGCATGAACTGCAGGTGTCTCGCGAGCGAGAGCTCGTAGACGACTCCGTCGAGCAGCGGGCGACTGCTGTTCCAGTAGCGGGGATTGCGGCGCAGGACGACGCGCGAGCCGGCCTCCCAGCGCTCGAGCATGAACGGGCCGACGCCGATCGGGTTGCGGGCGAACTCGTCGTTGCCGACCCGCGCGACGTAGTCGACCGGCACGGGTGCAGAGAACGGCATCGCCATCGCGTTGAGAAACGTCTGGTCCGCCTGCGTGAGCCTGAACACGATCGTGCGCGCGTCGGGCGTGGTGATGCCCGTGACGTGCGGCGCGCGGTGTTCGCCGAAGGCTTCGGCGCCCTCGATCAAGTGATAGAAGCTGGTGCCGGGGCAGGGGACTTTTTGCGGGTCGAGCATGCGCTCGAACGAGCGGACGAAGGCGCGGGAGTCGAGCGGCGTTCCGTCGCTGAACACCAGGTTGGGCCGCAGGACGAACGTGTACGTCTTGTGGTCAGCGCCGAGCTCGAAGCGCTCAGCGAGCATTGGGACCAGCTCGCCGGTCTGCGGGTCGTAGTCGAGCAGCGTGTCGTTGAGGTGACGGACGATGGCGGTCGAGAGCTCGTCGTACGCTTGCGCTGGGTCGAGCGTTCGGAGGTCTGTATCGAACGCGACGCGCAGCACCCCGCCGCGGCGCTCGGCGGTGCTTCCTGCCCCCGAAAATCGAGGCGTGGGGTAGGGGTCTCTGCACGCCGCCACGAGACTCGCGAGCGCTGCCAACGCCGCGAGCGCGATCCCTTCGAGCGCGCGCTCAGGCCTTGGGGTCGAGCGCATCGCGCAGTCCCTCGCCGAGCAGGTTGAAGGCCACGACCGTGGTGGTGATCGCGAGTCCAGGAATCGCGAGCAGCCTCGGGACCGATCGCATGAGCGGGTCGCTCTCTTGGAGCATCGAGCCCCACGAGCTGGTGGGCGGGACGACGCCGACGCCGAGGTAGCTGAGCACGCTCTCGACGATGATCATCTCCGCGACCAGGGTGGTGCAGAGCACGATCACCAGCGACAAGACGTTGGGCAGGATGTGCCTGACGATGATGCGCCCGTGCGACGCGCCGAGCGCCCTCGCGGCCACGACGAACTCGAGCGAGCGGAGCTGCATCGTGCGCGCGCGCACTTGCCTGGCGAGGCCCGTCCAGCTGAGAAATCCAAGGACGAGAAAGAGCACCCAAATCCCAGGTTTCGCGACGATCTTGTTGATCGCCATGCACACGAGCAGAAACGGAAAGGACAGCAGCACGTCGACCGAGCGCATCAGCACGCTGTCTGTCCACCCGCCGAAATAGCCGGACACGACGCCGATGGACGTCCCCACGAGCGCGAGCAAGAGCGTGGCGGCGAGCGCGACCGCGAGCGAGACCCGTCCGCCGTAGAGCAAGCGCGACATCTCGCAGCGGCCCAGCGGATCGGCGCCGAGCGGAAACTGTCGATCCGGCCCGATGGGAACACCAGCGCCCGAGAGCGTCCGCTCTTTGAACGGCGTGTCCGGGTCGTGCGGCGCCAGGACCGGCGCGAACAGCGCCACGATGGCGATACACAAAACGATGATGGCGCCGACGAGCGCGCCTCGGTTGCGCTTGAAGCGCTTCCACGCGCGACCGTCAGGAGAAGACAGCGATTCGGTCATGCTCACGGGCTCTGCAACACTCGCCGCGAGCGTACCGAATTACCAGGTCAACCGCTGAAGTGTTCGAGCAAGAGCGACGCTGTGCGCTCGGGCTGCTCTTCGGCGGGGGCGTGTCCGCAGCCCGGCAGCGTGTGCAGCTGCGAGCCCAGGATGTCCCGCGAGAGCCGCTGCGCGAGCGAAACGGGAAACATCGGGTCGAGCTCGCCCCAGAGGATCAACGTCGGCGCCTTCACGCGCGTGACCTTCGGCACGAGCGACGTCAGGTCCGTCGCCGCGGTGAACGCGCGGTACGCGGCTTCGCGGGCCTCGGGACGGTCGAAGCAGCGGTAGAAGTAGTCGAGGTCCGCCTCGTCCATCTTGAATCCTGGTGCGTACACGCTGTTCTTGAAGTAGTCCCTGAAGATCAGCTTGTTGTAGACCGTCTTGAAGATGAACGGGCCGATCCCCGGCGTCTGCACGAGGCGCGCGGTGAACGGCGGCTTGAACGGGTAGGAGACGGAGTTGATCACCGCGAGTCGATCGACTCGATCGGGGTGATCCGCCGCGAGGGTCATGGCGATGGCGCCGCCCATCGAGTGCCCGCAGATGTGGGCGCGCGGTGCGTCGATGCCGGCCATCAAGTCGAGCAGGGTGTCGGCGAAGCCTTCGCGCGAATAGTTGTATTCGGGCGGCTTTTCGCTCTCACCGAAGCCGGGCAGGTCCGGCACGATGAGCCGAAACTTCTTGCTGAGGGCGGGCACGATGCGGTGCCACTCGCGGCCCGAGACGAGGTAGCCATGGACGAGGATGAGCAGCGGGCCGGAGCCAATTTCGCTGTATCGAATGCGCACGCCACGGACCAGCAGGTCGTGATGCGCGAGGCTTTCGGAGGAGGTCACTGCGGGGGAGGGTAACGAAAGTGCACGTCGCGACGAAAGGGCAACGAAACCATTGTTACCGTTCGCGGCGTAATCTATGGCGCGGCGCCGCGATCGGCAGAGCGCTGCGAGCGGCAAAGCAGGCGAAGATGAGGAGATTCCGTTGAGCGTGCAACTTCCAGTGCTGCGGGGCGGCGACGACCGCTTCGCGCGACGCGTGAAGAGCGCTCGCGGAGCGGTGCTTCGCGCGGGCCCGGTCAGCACGCTGCAGGTCAACGTCGGCAAGGTGTGCAATCAGGCTTGCAAGCACTGCCACGTCGACGCCGGGCCCGCGAGGACCGAGGCCATCGACGAGCGCACGGCCCGGGCGTGTCTCGACGTGCTCGAGCGCGGGCGGATCGGCACGCTGGACCTGACCGGCGGGGCGCCGGAGCTCAACGCCAACTGCCGGTGGATGGTCGAGCGCGCGCGGGCCCTCGGCGCGAAGGTCATCGTCCGACACAACCTGACGGTGCAGTTCGAGCCCGGACAGTCGGATCTACCGGAGTTCTTCGCGGCCAACGACGTCGAGGTGGTCTCGTCGCTCCCTCACTTCGACGCGAGCGCCGCCGATCGCCAGCGGGGCGCGGGCGTCTTCGACAAGAGCATCGAGGCGATCCGAAGGCTCAACGCCGTCGGCTACGGCTTCGGCGATCCCGCGCGGGTCCTGGCGCTCGTGCACAACCCGGTGGGGGCGTTTCTTCCGGGCTCGCAGCGAGCGCTCGAGGCGCAGTACCGCGACGAGCTCGACCGACGGCACGGCGTCCGATTCGACGCGCTGTACGTGATCACGAACATGTCGATCCGTCGCTTCAAGAGCTGGCTCGAGAGGACCGGGCAGCGCGAAGAGTACGAGCAGGCGCTCGAGGACGCGTTCAACCCTTCGACGATCGACTCGCTGATGTGCAAGAGCACGCTGAGCGTGTCGTGGGACGGGGGCCTGTACGACTGCGATTTCAATCAAATGCTCGAGCTTCGCGCGGAGGGCGCGCCGACGATCTTCGACGTCGACCTCGAGGCGCTCGAAGGCAGGCGAATCGCGACCGGCGATCACTGCTTCGGCTGCACAGCGGGCAGCGGATCGAGCTGCGGCGGCCAGCTCACTTGAATGTGTGAGCTCGATAGCGCTGCGTTGGTCTAGAGCTCGGGTCGCGCGGCGCCCGTCGCGCGCAGCGGCGCTCCGTCGAAGGTGAACTCTCGTCGGTCTACGCCGCGCAAGAGGATGGTCGCGCGCTGGGTGGGGCGCGGGTCGAGCATCTCGCCGCCGACGGCGATCACGAGCGAGCCAGCGCTCGCGCCGTGCACCGCGTGAAGGGCGTCGCGGGTGACCGTCGAGGGCGGGCGATAGAAGCTCGCGCCAGCGTAGGCGAGGGTCGTCCCGTTGTTTCCCACGACGAACGCGCGGTCGGCGCGATGGACCCAGACGCCGCTCATCCCGGGAATCTCGTCGCTGATCGGGTCGAGCGTCCAGGCGCCAGCCGCGCTTCGATGAAGGACGCGCCCGACCCCGACGCCGCCGACGGCGATGCACCGTTCGCCCGCGCTCGCGCAGGACACCGTAAAAATCGTGTCGTCCCCTCCCAGCGGCGGGACGCTCTCTTCGACCCACGAATTCGAGCCCGTCGCGCGGCGCAGGACGATCCCTCGCGCGCCGACCACCAACGTCGCGTCGCCGACGGCCGCCACCTTGAAGAGGTTTTCGCTCTGGGCGCGGGCGGGGATGGTGGCCCTGCGAAACGTCGTGCCGTCGTACTCGAGCAGGACGCCTTTGGTGCCGTCGGGCGCCGCCGAGCCGCCGACGAAGACGACGTCGGTCGGCGAGCGAGCGAAGGCGCCCCACAGCGTCGGCGCGCCCATCGGAAAATCCAGCCCCAGTTGAATCTGTGTGCAGCCGCGGCCCTCTTCGAAGCGGAGCACCGTGCCGTTCTCGCCGCTCGCGAAGACGACGTTGTCCACGGCGTGCACCCACCAGAGCACCGACGGGCTGCGGCACACGGTCTCGAATCGACCGTTCTCGTAGCGGACGAGGCGCCCGATCGCCGATCGGTCCGGCGCCATGGCGGGATCGACGCCGACGAGGCCGCCGACGAGGTAGGCCCTCGTTCCTTCGCGGTTGACCCAGGTGGACAACAGCGCGCCGCCAGGAATCGCAGCGAGCGCCGAGAACACGTCCGTCGGCGGCGGGCCGCACGACGCTGCGCCGGCCGCTCCGAGCAGCGCCACGATCGCGACAGGCGCGACCGGCGCGACTGGCGCGCGCGGAATCACTCCGCGTCGAGGTCGCATGAAGCGCAGCTCCCGGCGCCGGACTCCCCGTGGGCAAAGCGATGGGCCGCGTCGGTTGCGTTGATTTCTTGGGCCTCGCTCGACGCATCGACGTGCGTCGGTCCCGTGGCGCGCAGCCCGGCGTCGCGCAGCAGCTGCGCGTCTTCGTCGGCCTCGGGGTTGGGCGTCGTGAGCAGCTTTTCTCCGTAGAAAATCGAGTTGGCGCCGGCCATGAAGCACAACAGCTGCCCCTCGCGCGAGAGCCTCGTGCGGCCCGCAGAGAGGCGCACCGTGCTCTTGGGCATCATGATTCGCGCCGTCGCGACCATGCGCACGAGCTCGAGGGGGTCGACCGGCTTCTGCGCTTCGAGCGGCGTTCCCTCGACGGCGACGAGCGTATTGATCGGAACCGAGTCGGGGTGCGGCGTCATGTTCGCGAGCGTCACGAGCATCGCGACGCGATCGCGCTTGGCCTCACCCATCCCGATGATGCCTCCGCAGCACACGCCGATGCCCGCGGAGCGGACGTTCTCGAGGGTCCGCAGTCGATCGTCGTACGTGCGCGTCTGAATGATCGAGCCGTAGAACTCTTTCGACGTGTCGAGGTTGTGGTTGTACATGTCGAGGCCGGCGCTCTTGAGCCGCTTTGCCTGCTCGGACGACAGCATCCCGAGCGTGCAGCACGCCTCCATCCCGATCTCTTTGACGCCCTTGACCATGTCGACGACGCGGTCGAACGCCGGGCCGTCCTTCACCTCGCGCCAGGCAGCGCCCATGCAGAACCGCGTCGCGCCCTTGGCCTTCGCCGCGCGGGCGCGGGATACGACCTCGTCGATCCCGAGCATGCGCTCGGCGCCCACGGCGGTGTCGTACTTGGACGACTGCGGGCAGTACGCGCAGTCCTCCGGGCAGCCGCCGGTCTTGACCGAGAGCAGCGTCGCGAGCTGCACGGCGTCGGGCTCGTGATGGTCCCGGTGCGCGCTCTGCGCGCGAAACAAAAGAGTCATGAGCGGCAGCTCGTGGATCGCGAGCGCGTCTTTGACGGTCCAGTCGTGGCGAGTCGTGTCGTTGCTCATCGGCGCGCGCACGATAGCGCAACCAACCCCGCGCGTGGGAGCGATCGCGCGTGGCGAGCGACTCGGGTGGTACACTCGCCGCGGCGATGAGCGAGGAGATCCCAGCGACGAGGGCACCGGTCGACGCCCTGTGGTCGGCGCACGGGTTGGACCGCGCCGTCGCGCCGCTCGCGCCGGACGCCACGATCACCGCGCGCACGCTGGGTCGCTCAGCGACGACGGACGCGATCGGCAGCGACGTCACGGTCCTCGCGAGCGCCCCGCCCTCGTCGGACGCCGCGTCGGTCGCCGCGCACTCGTCCGATGATCCGTATGCGCATTTGCCGGTCATTTCACTGGCGGTGACCGCGGGCGACCCCGCCCTCGCGGGCGCGGTCGTGCTCGCCCAGACGAGCGCGGACCTCGAGGCCCGCCGCGTGCTCGGCGAGGGAGGGATGGGGCGCGTCTTGCTCGCGAGGCAGCGCTCGCTCGCGCGCGACGTCGCCGTCAAGGTCGTCAAGCCCGAGGTCCAAGCCGGGGACGTCGTGCAATCGCTCGTGTCCGAGGCGCTCCTCACGGGCGCGCTCGAGCATCCGAACATTATTCCCGTCCACGCGCTCGGCCGCGACGCGCACGGCCGCCCGATGCTCGTGATGAAGCGAATCGAGGGAACGTCGTGGCGCAACGTCCTTCGCGACCCGGCGCACCCCATGTGGAGCGCGCTCGTCGAGCGCTCGGGAGACCGGCTCGTCGCGTCGATCGAAGTGCTCATGGCCGTGTGCAACGCGGTGCACTTCGCCCACGCGCGTGGCGTGATCCACCGCGATATCAAGCCCGAAAACGTGATGCTCGGCGCGTACGGCGAGGTCTACCTCGTCGACTGGGGGATCGCCGTGCGCCTCGGCGACCGCACGTCGAAGGGGCTCGTCGGCACCCCGTCGTACATGGCTCCCGAGATGCTCGACGGAGACGCGTCCCGCGTCGACGCCCGGACCGATGTGTTCTTGCTCGGCGCGACGCTGCACGAGGTGCTCACCGGCGAGCCGCGACACGGCGGGGCGACCCTCTACGAGGTGATCGTGCGCGCGTACGACAGCGCCGCGTTCGAGTACGGGTCCGACGTTCCATCGGAGCTCGCGGCGCTCGCCAACGAGAGCTGCGCGAAGGACGCCGCGGATCGTCCGAAGTCCGCCGAGCAGTTTCGCTGTCGGCTCGCGGAGTGGCTGCGTCATCGAGGTTCGAGCGAGCTTGCGCGGGCCACGGCGATCCGCGCGCGGGCGCTGAACGCCGCGGGCGCGCCGACCGACAGAGCCGCGTTCGATCGGCTCGCGACGGAGTGTCGGTTCGGCTTCACCGAGGCGCTGCGACAGTGGCCCGAGAACCAGGGCGCGCGCGACGGGCTCACCTCGTGCCTTCGCGCGATCGTGCGAGTCGAGCTCGACGCAGAGAACATCGCGGGCGCCAGATCGCTGCTCGACGAGCTCGCGGCCATGGGCGCGCCGGACGAAGCGCTCGAAGAGGAGTATCGCGCGGTGTCCGTCCGGGTTCGCGCCCGAGCCCGAGACGCCGATCGCGCGCGCGCGGTGTTGAACGACCTCGACGATCGCGTGGCCTACCGAGAGCGCTCCATCGTGCTCTTGGTGATCGGCGCCTTCGCCGTCATTCTGCTGCTCTTGACCACGGTTCGCGGTGGGATCGCCTGGCTCACGGTGCGGGACGCCGCGCACTTCGGCACGGTGCTCTCTGTGGTCACGGTCACGACGCTGATCGCCTTGCGGCGATCGATCCTGGCCAACGAGTTCAATCGTCGTGTGACCGCGATCGTCGCGCTCTCCATCGGCGCGATGACCGTGCACCGCTGGGTCGCGTTCGCGCGGGGCGACGGCAACCTCGCCCACGTCCTCAGCGACGACCTCTTCATCGTCGCGGTCGTTTTGGCGCTCGGGGCCGTCACGGTTCGACGCTGGTTCGCGACGCCTGCGGCGGTGATGCTCCTCACGGCGACGTGCATGTACGCGTCTCCGAGGCACGCCAACGTGCTCTTCGCGATCGGCCCGATCACCGCGACGGTCTTTGCGTACTTCGCGCAGCGCCGCGACCTCACCGAGGGCGACGCGTCGCGCCCCGCGCAGGAGCCCACGGAGCAACGATGAGCCTCGATCGATTTCGACAGAAGCTCTCTGCGGCAGACCCCCTCGCGTCGCGCGGTCGGGTGACCGCGCTCGTCGGGTTGACCGTTCGCGCCGTAGCCCCCTCGGTGCGCGCGTCCGCCGCCGTTTGGACCGCTCGAAGCCGAGGTGGTCGGGTTCGACGATCACACAGCCATCCTCATGCCGCTGGGAGACGCCTCGGGCGTCGGGCTCGATGACGTCGTGCGCCCGACGGGCTCGGCGATGAAGATATCCGTCGGCGAGGGAGTGCTCGGGCGTGTGCTCGACGGGCTGGGGCGCCCGATGGACGGGCGCGGTCCGATCGAGGGTTCGGTCTCGACGTGGAACGTCGAGCGCAGCCCGCCCGACCCCATGAAGCGTCGTCGCGTCGAGACTCCGTTGTCTGTCGGCGTTCGAGTGATCGACGGGCTGCTGACGGCGGGCGAGGGGCAGCGCGTCGGTCTCTTCGCCGGCTCGGGCGTGGGAAAGAGCACGCTGATGGGCCAGATCGCCCGGCAGTGCAGCGCCGATGTGGTCGTGATCGCCCTCGTCGGCGAGCGCGGCCGCGAGGTGCGAGAGTTTCTCGAAGACTCCCTCGGCGAGGCGGGGCAGAAGCGGGCGTGCGTGGTGGTCGCGACGAGCGATGTTCCTGCGCTGGTGAGGCTGCGAAGCGCGTTCGTCGCGACGGCGGTGGCCGAGTACTTTCGAGACCAGGGCGCGAAGGTCTTGCTGATGATGGACTCGGCGACACGCGTCGCGCGCGCGCAGCGCGAGGTCGGCCTCGCCGCCGGTGAGCCTCCTGCGCGAAGGGGCTATCCGCCGAGCGTGTTCGCGCTCTTGCCGAGGCTCCTCGAGCGCACCGGCGCGGGCGAGCGAGGCTCGATCACCGCGCTCTACACCGTGCTCGTCGAGGGAGGGGACATGGAGGAGCCAGTGGCCGACGAGGTGCGAGGAATCCTCGACGGGCACATCGTCCTCGACCGCGCGATCGGCGCCCGCGGTCGCTGGCCGGCGATCGACGTGCTCGTGTCTCTCTCGCGCGTGATGGACTTGGTCGTCGACGAGAGACATCGCGCGAGCGCGCAGCGAATGCGGCAGATTCTGGCGGCGTACGAGAGCAAGCGAGACCTCGTGGCGCTCGGCGCATATCAGCGAGGCTCGGACCGAGCGACGGACGAGGCCCTGGCGAAAATCGAGAAGATCGAGGCGTTCTTGCGGCAACGTCGCGACGAGGCGAGCGGCTTCGACGAGACGAGGAGGGCGCTCGACGAGGCGATTCGTTGAGCGCGCCCCTGCTGGCGCGAGAGGGCCAGCTCGATTCGCCGGAGCGTCTCGGTCGCCGAGCGCGCGAGGATTCGCCGCGCGAACGGAGGGTGGTCAAATTGACCGCGTCTCGGTCAAATTGACCGAGTGCCAATTTCGCGTGGAAAATCCGACTGCACGAGAGTGCGTACGGGGCGCGGTTCCGGGGTACCGTTCGTCGGGCATGGCCAACGGCAAGGACGATCGCACTCCATCGAGGACCACCCGCGCTAACGCCTCCGCTCAGCTCGAGATCGACGACAACGGCGTTCTCATGGCGCTCGCGGGGCCTCGCAACGACAACCTCCGCGCGCTCGAACAAGAGGCGTCGGTGACCATCGGGCTGCGGGGCAATCAGATCCACTTGCAGGGTCCTGCGGACGAGGTGGCCTTCGCAGAGCGCGTCCTGGCCGAGCTCGTCGGTTCGCTGCGCGACGGCAACACGCTCAACCCCAACGACGTCGCGCGCGCCGCGCGGCTGCTCCGCGAGCATCCGGGCCTGAAGCTGCGCGACGTGTTCGACGACGTCGTGCTCGTCTCTGCGCGGCACCGCGTGATCGCCCCCAAGGGGCTCGCGCAGAAGAAGTACATCGAGGCGATCCGCGCCCACGACGTCGTCTTCGGCATCGGCCCGGCGGGAACAGGAAAGACATACCTCGCTATGGCCATGGCCGTCGCCGCGCTCATGCAGCGGCAGGTCAAGCGGATCATCCTGACGCGCCCTGCCGTCGAAGCGGGCGAGAAGCTCGGGTTCTTGCCCGGCGATCTCGCGGAGAAGGTCAACCCGTACCTCCGGCCGCTCTACGACGCGCTGCACGATATGATGGACATCGACAAGGCGCAGGCGCTGATTCAGCGCGGTCAGATCGAGGTCGCGCCGCTGGCCTTCATGCGTGGTCGAACGCTCAACGACTCGTTTGTGATCATGGACGAGGCGCAGAACACCTCGCCCGAGCAGATGAAGATGTTCTTGACCCGCCTCGGGTTCGAGTCGAAGGCGGTGATCACCGGAGACGTCACGCAGGTGGACCTTCCGCGCGGGCAGAAGTCGGGACTCTCGGACGCGGTGAGGCTGCTGGCCGACGTCGAAGGGATCAAGATCATCAACTTCACCGCGGTCGACGTGGTGAGGCACCCGCTCGTCGGCAAGATCATCCGCGCGTACGAGGCTCGCGACTCGGCGATCGAGCGCGGCCACGCGCTGCGCGAAGAGCGCGAAGAGCGCTCGATTCCGCACAGCGCTGGCGGCGACGGCGGACCCAAGAAAGAGTGACGACGGACGTCATCAGCGAGAGGTCGCGGGACGATGAACAAAGATCAACGAACGCTAGCGGATCGAGTGAAGGCGGCGCTCGCGATGCTGGGGCGAACCTCGAGCCTCGGCGAAGACCGCGGCGACGTCGTCGCGGTGACCGTCGGAAACCACACCGTGGTGGTCGCAGAGGCCGAGGTGCTGCTCCGCGGCGACGCCTTCGCCGAGCGGCTCCTGGCCAACGCGTCGCGCGACGAAGCCGCGCTGATCATCGTGGACGACGTCCCGAGCCGACTCGATTCGCTCGTCGCCAAACGGATCTTCGACGTGATCGACCGCGAGAGCACGGACACGAGGCTCATGCTCGCGCTGCGCAACGCGTTCGAGCTGCTCGAGGTGCGCGAGCGCGCCGAGAACCGCGCTCGATGGCTGCGCCGCTATCGCTACGAGGCCGGGACGCTCATCGAGAGCGCGCGAGACCTGGCCCGAGAGCGAGACATGGGAAAGCTCCTCGCCACGGTGCTCGAGCGCTGTCGGTTTCTCGCGGGCGCCGACGCCGGGTCCATCTACGTGGTCGAAGGGACGGACGCGGACGTCACGCGCAGGCAGCTGCGCTTCAAGCTCTCGCAAAACGAGTCGCTCGCGCTTCCCTCGGGCGAGTTCGTGATGCCCATCTCGATGCGATCGATCGCCGGCTCGGTGGCGATCACCCGCAAGCTCGTCGCGATCGAGGACGTCTACAACCTGCCCGCAGACTCGCCGTTTCAGTTCGATCCGAGCTTCGACAAGCGCGTCGGCTATCGCACCCGGAGCATCCTCGCCGTGCCGCTCGTGAGCGCGCAGGACGAGGTGATCGGCGTCGTGCAGCTCATCAACAAGAAGCGCGACCCGCGCGAGCGGCTGCGGACGCCCGATGACGCCATCGAGCACGTAGTTCCGTTCGACGAGCGCTCGATCGAGCTCGTCGCTTCGCTCGCCGCGCAGGCGGGCGTCGCGCTGGAAAACGCGACGCTGTACGACGAGATTCGCCACATCCTCGACGGCTTCGTGCGCGCGAGCGTGCACGCGATCGAGCAGCGAGACCCGACGACCTCGGGTCACTCGCAGCGCGTCGCGACGCTCTCGATCCGCCTCGCGGACGCCGTCTCTCTCGCGACCGACGGTCCGTACAAGGCCTGGCGGTTTTCTCCGTCGGATCTCAGGCAGCTCGAGTACGCCTCGCTGCTGCACGATTTCGGCAAGATCGGCGTTCGCGAGCAGGTCCTCGTCAAAGCCAAGAAGCTCTACCCCTGGCAGATGGAGCTCTTGCGCGCGCGCTTCGACCTGCTGCACCGCACCGCGCAGGTGCAGCTGCTCGAGCGCAAAGTGGAGCTCTACGCGCGCGCCGCGTCGGTGACCGAGCTCTCGCAGGTCGAAGAAGAGCTGGCGATCCGCGCAGGGCAGATCGAGGCGATGTGGTCGCTCGTTCGGGACGCCAACGAGCCGACCGTGCTCCCGCAAGAGGCCAGCTCGCGGCTCGACGAGCTCGGGAGGCTCAACTACGTCGATCTGCGCGGCAACGCGCGGCCCTACATCGATCCCGACGAGCTCTCGTCGCTGAAGGTCGCTCGCGGCTCGCTGACCGCCGCCGAGTACCGCGAGATCCAGCTGCACGTGTCGCACACGTTCGAGTTTCTCTCGAAAATTCCCTGGGGAAAGTCGTTCTCTCAGGTCCCGCAGATCGCGGGCTGCCACCACGAGAAGCTCAACGGTCGCGGCTATCCGCGGGGCCTGAAGGGCGAAGAGATCCCGGTAGGTTCCAGAATCATGGCGATCGCCGACATCTTCGACGCGCTGACGGCCAGCGATCGGCCCTACAAAAAAGCGGTCCCAGTGGATCGCGCGCTCGATGTTTTGCACGCCGAAGTGAAGGACGGCGCCCTCGACGGAGAGCTCCTGCGGCTGTTCGTCGATTCCGGCGCGTACCGCGCGGTGCTGACCTGAGCTACAACCTTCGATGTCATGCCTATCGAGCTCGTTGCGCTCATGGTGATCGCTGCGTTTGCGCTGATGATCCTCGGCGGAATCGCCTACCAAAAGAACATCGACCGCGAGTCGGTCCAGGACGACGAAGTCAAGACCCGTCAGATCGAGGCGCACTGGGCCGACATCGCTCGGCGAACCGGGCTCCGGCTCGTTCGCAAGAGCCCGTACGGCCTCGCCCTGCACGGCGTGCTCGACGGGACGCCCGTGTGGTTCGGCCTCTCTGCGATGGCCGACGGCCGTGATCGTTGGTGGGGCATTCGCGCAGAGCTGCCGCAGCACGCGGTGAAGCTGCTCGTGGCGCCCGCGGACAAGGCCGTCGGAGGCTCGTGGGAGCACACGATCCCGACGGGCGACGACGAGTTCGACCTCGTTTACAAGGTGCACGCCAACGACGCCGTCGAGGCGTTTCACGCGATCTCGCGCCCTGTCCGACAGGCGCTGCTCGCCCTGGGACCCGCGCACCTCAACGTGGCGCCCGGGGTGATGGAGCTCACGGTCCCCTTCGAGCCGTCCGAGCTGGACGACGCGCGCATCATTTCGGCGCTCGAGCTGGTGCGCGCGCTCGCGCTTCCGCCCCCGCCGCGCGCTCACCTCGTGAACTGAGCTCGACCACCCCCCGGTGGCCGTCACATCCGCGGGGCGACGCCGCTGATGCTCAGCGTGTAGTTGGGGAAGGTGCCGTCCATCGCGAAGTTGCGCACGCACACCGTGTACGTGCCCGCCGCGAGCATGCGCGTAAACGCGTTGTCGCGCGTGTCGAGGTACGAGCACAGGTTGAACGAGTCGTCGTTGGTCGAGATCGTCCGACCCATCGAGTCGAGCAGAAAGACAACGGAGTCGGTCATCGCCGGGCATCCGCCGGCGCCGTCGCTCGATTGAATCACGAGCCCGTTGTTTGCCGGGAGCGTCACGTTGAAGCAGTCGACGTCGCCCGCCGCGAGCGAGCCGCGGATCACCAGCGGCAGGGGCCTGGCGGCCTCGGCCATCATGGGCGCGTTGTTGTTGCCAGCGCCCTCGGCGACGGTCGCGCGGCACACGCCGGCGCCGTCGCCGTTGGACGAGCACGCCTCCATGCCAGCACACGAAATCGACCCGAAGCGCGGGTCGCACATCCCGCCGGCCATCGTCGTCGAGCGACAAACGCCAGCGCCCATCATGGTCGAGCAAGCGAGCCCCATGCCCGAGCACCGCGGCGCCATTTCTGCGCACGTCGTCCCGGCGGACGAGCCGTTGGCCTGGCACGTGTAGCCCATGGTCGCGCGCGCGCAGGACGTCCCCATCACGCACCGTGTGCTGAAGCCCGTCGCATCACAGGGCATGCCCACTGCGATCATGTCGCGGACGCACGTGCCGACGCGCATGTCGTCGCCGGTGCACACGAGGCCCATCGCGCAGGACACCATCGAGCTGCCTCCGCAGATGCCTCCCTCGGCGCCGTTTGCGCGGCAACGGCCGCCCAGCGAGTTGCCCGGCATCATTCCGTCGGGAATGCACTGGCTGCTTTCGGGGCAGACCGTCACGCCGTCGCACAGGCCGCCAGCAGCGGCGCGGCGAAGGCAGCGGAACGTGTCCGTCCCCACTTCGATGCACTCGAGGCTCGCGTCACACATATTCATGTCGCGGCACGCTGCGCCGAGCGAGCCGTTGGCCACGCAGCGCCCCACCTGACCGCTGCCGACGCAGGAGAGGCCCGTGGCGCAGAAGTTGGTGCCCGACGGGTTGCAGTCCGCGCCCATCGCGAGCGGCGGGACCTCTTCGACGGTGAGCTCGAACGGCTGGCCGGGCGCTCCCGCGGCCATCGCCAAGGTTCCGACGACGATGGTCACCATCTGGCCGGGCATCACGAGGCGGTTGGAGACGACGGTCGAGGCGATGACCGCCTGGCTCACGTCGTCGTTGCATCCGAGGGACATCGTGCCGCGCGTATCGCAGCGATCTTGCATCCAGACGACGGTGTCGTGCCCGCCCATGCCGCCGGGCGTGCCCATGTTCGCCGTCGAAGCGCGCAGAAAGCCCATGTTCTGGACGCGATAGGTGAGGGCGACCTGGCGGATGACCACGCCGCCCTGCACACAGTTCGCGGGCACGGCGATCATCTGGTTGTTCGCGGCGCGCTCGGTCGTGCCGGTGTAGCGGGTCGTCATGCCCGAGCGCATGCCCGCCATCGCGAGGTCGACGATGTTGGCCGGGTCGCAGACGCGCGGCTGCGGCGCGGCCGTGTCCGCGCTCGCATCGGTCCCGGACTCAGCGGTCGTCACGTCGGCGGGCATCATCATTTGTGGCCCGCAGCCCTGAAGTGCGGCGAGCACGGTCGCGCCGAACGCAGCGGCGACAATGAATCTATGTGTCATCGAAATAGCCTCCATGAATGCAACGCGTGACACTTCACACGCGGCGAAGGAGGCGTCAACGCTCGCCGTCGAGCGCGGTCGCGTCCGAGTGCGGGACGTCTGCGGCGCCCGCGTCGGAGCTCGTCCAGGGCGGCGTCTCGAGGACGTCGGGCAGGGACGAGGCGTCGCGGCTCGAGATCGTTCCGCCGTCGTTGCTCACGGTCACGGTGAACCGGCACGCGCTGGTGCCGCCGCGCCCGTCGCGAACGACGAGCCAGTGGTCGATCGAACCGAGCCTCAGCGGCGCCTCCCAGATCGTGTTTCTCGTGGGAATTCTCGTGCGATCGTCGCGGTACGCCCCGCCGGTCGAGTAGAACGAGTAGAACGCGGTCTCCACCTGCTCTGCGGGTTGCCCGAACGTGTCGAGGATGAAGTACCGCTCGAGCCACGGCTGCTCGGTGGGCGCGGGGGCGATCTCGTGCACCGAGCCGGGCCGCACCACGAGGGGCCCCGAGCCGTCGTCGGGCTCGCATCGCTCTTCGGTCGCGTCGCGGACGTAGCGCATCGCGACGCCGCCTGCGCCGCCGTCGCGCGGCGCGCTGAAGCGAAACGAGGGCCCCGGAGGGTTGTTGTTGAGCTGGCTTCGATCGATGACCACCACGCGCTTGAGCGCGCGAACGACGGTGTTTGCTGGGGCGCCGCCGTCGGCTCCGGGGTCGTTGTGGCGCATCTCGACGGCGATGGTGAGGGGCAGCCCCGCGGTCCTGGCGATGTCCGTGAGCCGCCCGGTCGAGATGTTCGAGCCGTACACCGCGCGCAGCGCTTCGATCCTGCGCAAGAGGTCAGCGGGCACCGCGAACAGCGCGTTGGGTCCCGTGAACGGCAGCCGCACGTTGCCCGCGCCCGCGTCGCCGAAGCATGCGTCGTTGGGCTCTGCCTGCCCGAAGGTGCTCTGCGCGACGAACGTCGCCGTCGCCTCGGCTCGCGCGCAGACATACCAGGTGAACTCGGGCTCGACCTTGAGGCCGCCGGTGATCACGCGAAGCTCGGTGCTCTGTCCCGGCCGCAGCTCGGGCGAGTCTGCGATGATCGCGAGGATGCGCGGAGAGGTGACCTTGTGCCGAGGCTCGAGCGGCGGAGGGTCGCACCCTATCAGCGCCCACGAAATCAAGGCTCCACCGCACGCGCGGGACGCGTCGGCAGGGCGCGAGGCCGAGCGACGAGCGGTCACAGCTCGCCTCGGATTCCGATGGTCGGAAGGATGGGGAGGCCGGGCCTCGGGCGGCGATCCGTGAAGTCGTGCTGATAGACCCAGCCCTCTGCGGTGCGGGCGTAGTACGCGTTGAGCACGTCGACGTACGCGGACATTTGCAGGGGTCCGAGCATGAACTTGTAGTCCGCGCGAACGTCGAGCTGGTGATACGTGGGCAGTCGATCGGCCTCGGCGATGTACTGCGGTCGAAATCCGTCGACGTCCGAGTCGTACACGCCGCACGTCGCGTTGGTCGGCATGGTGGTCCAGCGGCTGCAGTTGACGAGGGAGGTCGGCGCGCCCGTGGCGAGCTGAAAGCGGGCCCCGAGCCGCAGTCGACTCCCGATGTCCCACGAGAGCGCGACGTTCAGGATGTGCGTCTGGTCGTAGGTGAAAGGAACGACCTTTCCGTTGCCGATGAAGCGCTCGCTGCGCGAGAGCGTGTAGCTCACCCAGCCGTAGATCCCGCGCTCGATCTTGCGTCGGAGCTGCACTTCGAGGCCGTACGCGTGGCCCTCGCCGTCGGAGAGGGCTCTGGCGCGCATGGCGCCTTGACCGCCTTGGCCTTCGACGAACTCGAACGAGGCGCGCGGGAGCTGCCACAGGCGATTGAAGAACCCCGTGACGCGCAGATCGAGGTTGAACGGGAGGTCGACCTCGGTGCCGACGCTCGACTGCCAGGCGCGCTGCGGCAACAGGTTGGGAGATCCCACGAGGGGAATCAGCCCGAACACGGGAGGCGCCTGATGAAAGATCCCTGTCGAGCCGATGATCGAGACGCGCTCGTGAGCGCGGACGCGAATGACCGTTCGCGGGTCGGCCACGACGTGCCGATTGCCCTGGTAGGCCATGATCTCGACGCGCGTTCCGGCGGTGATCTCGACGCGCGGGAGGCGGAGGATCTCTTCGACCCACGCGCCGACGCCGAGCTGCGCGACGCCCGTCTGGATGCGCACGACCCTGCTGTTCGTCTGCGGCGCGGGAACCGCTGCAAATCCAGGGGGCGAAGAGTAGTCGAGGTCCAGCGTGTAGTCGTAGCCGAGCGCGTCGACGCCCACCGTCGTGGTCGCGACGGCGCCGGTCTTCCATCGAAGAAACGCGCGCGTGCCCATCGTTGCGCCGAACGCGGTGATGCCTCGATCGGGGCGGCCCGGGTCCACCTGCACGATCCCCGTTCGATCGAAGCCGAGCATCCCGCTCCAGTGCGCGCTGAGCTCGGGCGTCGTGTAGTCGAGCCGCGCGATCGCGCGCCCGAAGTCGTACTTGAGCGCGTCTCGCGCGGACGCTGCGGTCGCGCCGACGCCCGTGGCCTCGGTGCGATCGAAGGTGTCCGACGAGATGAACCCGAAGATGCTCGCCCGCAATCGGTCGGTGATTCGGTAATCCGCGCGCACCTGCGCGTCGCCGAAGTTGACGTTGACCCCTGGCGACACGAGCGGCAGCAGAAGGTCGTAGTACGAGCGTCGCGCGGCCAGGGCGACCGAGCCGCGACCGCGCGCGGGCGAGCGCGCTCGCGCGAAAGATGTCGATCTCGAGCTCGGCCCTGGGTCGATCCGTGGGCGGCGCCGCGGTCTCGAGCGAGATTACGCCTGCGGAGAAGCGCCCGTACTGCAGCGGATAGCCGCCGGGATAGAAGTCGAGCTGGCCGACCAGCCTCGACGAGATCACCGCGGGGCCCGCCGCGAGGTGATACAGAATCAGCACGGGATAGCCGTCGATGAAGAACCCTGTGTTCTCGAAGGACGCCCCGCGGACGACGAAGAACCCGAGGCCGAACGGCGTGCGCGCCACGCCCGGGAGCGTCGCGACGACCCTGGTCGGCTCTCCGAACGTTCCTGGAACGGTCGTGAGCTCTTCGGCGCGAAAGGTCATGCGGGTCGCCGCGCCGGGCTCGGGGCGCAGGCCGCGCACCGTCACGCCCTGGTCCTGCGCTGCGCGTCGACGAACTTGATTTGGTGTGCGTCCGACGCGCCCGCGCCGACCGTCGCTGTTCTGCGGCGCGCTCGCGGGCGCAGGACCGAAGGGGTTCTCTGGGATCGGCGCCCTCGGGTCGAACGTCGGGCCGGTCGGGGCGCTCTGTGTGCCCTGCGTGCCCTGCGCGCCCTGCGGATTGGCGTCGGCGCCGCTCCGCGCGGCGGGGCGGAGTCGAAAACGAAATCGAACGCGCGCGCGCACCGGTCGGCCATTTTGTTCAGCCGGCGCGAAGGTCATGGCTCGCGCTGCGTCTGTCGCGAGCGCGTCGACGTCGTCGCGCGCGCCCTCGACGACCCTCGCGGAAGCGACCCTTCCTGTCTCGTCGATCTCGACTTCGAGCAGCACCGACGCGCCGGACGTCAGGTCTGCCGGGGCCTCGACGGATGGGGCGCGCAAGAGCCTCGGCGGGCTGTCAGCGCGCGCGGCGATCGGCGCCATGAGCGCCGCCGCGATCACCGCGAAGGTCGCGCGCGACGAAGCGTGCGGCGTGTACTTCGATCGACTTCGGGCCCGCATCGGCGCGTGCTGGGATCGTAGCGCGTCGAACACAGGAGCGGGCGATGGTTGTCGGTCCCGCGTCGTTTCGACGGCGACAGCGGCTCAGCGAGCCGGGAGCGCAGGAACTGCCGGGGAGGTCGCGCGCTGCTCCATGCGGCGTTGGTGCTCGCCCGCGTTCCAGAGCGCGAAGATGGTGCCCCAGCCCATCCCGATGAGCAGAACGAAGAAGAGGTAGGAGATGTTTTGCACGCGCTTTCGCGCGGTCTCGGTGGCGGCGTAGCCCCACGTCAGGCCTCCGGTCGCGATGCCGTTGGACAAGTGATACGCGGTGGCGAGCACGCCGAGCAGGTACACGACGAAGGTCGGCGGGTTGTGGTGCATCTCGTACGAGATGTCCGCGAACGTCTCGTGGTGGCCGGTCGTGATAAGCGGCTTGAACCGCGCCATGACAATGTGCGCGCCGAGGAAGAGCACGAGGCCGATGGCGCTCAAGCGCTGGAGCAAGAACTTCAGGTTGTCGAAGTTCGAGTACGACCCGTTGTTGTACTTGACGATCCGCAGCCGTCGGATGCCCCACACCGTGTGAATCACCAGCGGCAGCAAGACGATGGTGCTGGTGATCACCTCGACGAGCGGCGCTCGCGCGGCGGTGACCGACTGCTCCCACTGCTGCGGTCCCTGAAAGGCCGAGAGATTCGAGTACAGGTGCCAGGTGGTCCAGACGGCGAGCGGCGCAAACGCCAGAAACGACCCTACTCGTTGGGACAACATCGACTGCGTGGGCTCGGACGCAGCGGACTCGGTGGTGGACTCGGTGGTGCTCATGGGACTCTTGGTTGGTGACCGCGGGCTCGGTTCGACGCGAGCGACTCTTATAGGCGCCCGGCCGCCGCGTTTCCACAGGCTGGCGACGCGGGAAGCGTCTACCGCGAAACGGCGCCTGTCACCAAGCCCCTCGTACGACGGCTCCGCCTACGGTTGCCGGTCAGCGCGCTGCGACCTGTGCCGGGTCGGTGATGGTTCGCGTGGCGACGCGTCCATCGCGCCCCACGGTCGCCGAGCGCACGGCGCCGTTGGCTTCTCGCCAGCGAACCTCGAATCCGTGGGCCGCCGCGCGAACGGCCTCGATCGCCGCGATTTGCGTGTCTTCCGCGAGGAGAACGCCTTCGCCCTGCCGCGCGCCTTCGGCGTTGACGCGCGCGAAGTAGACGCCTTGATCGAGCTGAACGGCGACGCCGTGCTCGTTCGTTCCCGCGGCGAGGCGGGTCGATCGTGGGGACTCGAGCCCGTCGTGAACGATGCTCGGGCGCCCCACGGGGCGGCGATTGCTATCCAGTCGAGCAAACCGAACACGTCCGTTGCTCGGGTCGGTCCACGCGACGATGAACCCGTTGCCCACCGCGACGACGTCCGGCGGATAGACCTCTTCTTCTTCGCTGACCGCTTGCCGGACCATCGCCGGTGCGGCGCTGATGGAGCCTCGCTCGTCGGCCACCATCATGAACGCCCGCTGGTGCGATTTGTCGCCCCACGAGACCGCCCAGCCGTTGGTGGTGCGCGTCGCGTGGGCGTCCACGTGATCTTCGTCCGACCGAACCACGAGCGCGCCAGACTCGACGCGGATCGCGGGCGCCTGCTCGGAGAGCTGTCGGCGACGGTTGCCTTCGCGCTCCTCCGGGCTGACCGCGTTGTTCGAGTGGGACGAGATCGCGCTGCCGAGCGCCGCTGGCGCCGGTCTGGATGCCGCGCGATCGGACCGCGAACAGCCCGTGCCGACCATCGATGCGCTCGCGAGTGCGAGGCTGATGGTGAGGACTGCGCGCGACGAAACGAATCGAGTCAGGGTCATCAGCGAGGGGACCTTTCGGAGCAAACGCGCCAACTCGAGAACTTTAGTCCATCTCGCCGACGGCAAACAGCCCCCCCCCAGACAGGCGGATCGGGCGTCCGACGAATCGACGCCAGTCATTTGACAATCCGGGACCCTGTTCGGGCGCTCAGTTCGCGCGGCGCATCGTGCCGTCCCGCTCGATGTCGAGCAGGATCGTCTGCGGCTGCGTCTCACCCTGTCGCGGCGCGAGCGAGACGGTGACGCGAAACACCGACGAGCCAGCGGCGCGCGAGGCGTTGGCGCTGTCGGGCCGGCGTCCGGCCTGAAGCGAGATAACCTCTGCCGCGAGGCCCGCGGCGATCTCGGCGTTGCCGACGGCCAGGCGAAGCTCCCTCGCGCGCTCGTTCGCCCACGCGATCGGGTCTGCGACGACCTCCGCTCGGGCGTCGCGGCATCGCACTACGACGGAGGCCGCGAAGGGCGGTGCGCCTCGGATCCCGAGCCGCTCGACGGGCAAGAGCGCGTAGCCGAGCAAAAACGAGAACGGCCTCAGGTTCTCTCGCTCGTAGCGCAACACGAGCGCCGGCGTGAGCAGCGGCGCGGCCCACGCAGGAGCGCGTGGGCGCAGCGCCGCCGAGACGCTGGCGGCGACGCGTCGGTTCATTGTGCAGGTCTGGCCGTGGGCTTCGCCGGTCACAGTGATCGTCGCTGCCGCCGACGCAAGGACCGCGACGGCGAGCGCGCCGCGAGCGAACGAATCGATACGCATCGTCACAGGGTATTCTACCGCAGCTCTGCCGTCGGTTGGTTCGAAGTTTGTTTCGACCACCGGCTGACTCGGATCGGCGAAGCGCCTTCGGTGACCGCGCTCAGCCAGTCAGAGACAGGGTGGGAGCGCCGAGGAGCGCGAGGGCGTCCTCTCGGGTCTCGACGCTCTCGACGCGAACGGACCGCGCGCAGGCTGCCAGCGCGTGCACCGACGAGCGGAGCTGCGCCGAGGTGCTCACGAGCACGACGCGCTCGAGCCCCGCGCCGTTGCGGGGAATCCACCGGGCGATCTCGACCACCGCGCCGCGGCCGAACCGCGAGACGTCGAGCGAGTCGATCACCAGCGTATCGAGCGTCGGATTCGCGCGGCGAGCGTCCTCGAGCGCGCGAAGCGCCTCGCGCACCGAGGGGAGTGACACGGCGCCCTCGGCCATGAGCGTGAAGTGGGGGACAGGGGACTGCGCGAGAACGAGCCGGAGGCCGTGCACCTCGGCGGCGACCGCGTCGAGAGAACCTTGATTGTTCATTACAAGGCTCAAGGTGACGCGCGATCGCGGCAATGCAAGCGCTGACGTACGCGCCCGTCGATCCGAGCGCGATCGCACAGTCGGTGCTAGACCTCCCCGCCTGCGGACGTTGATTTGCTGTGTGCCTAGCGGCCTTCTTCGAGAAACGCGATCAGCGGCTCGAACACCTGATTGGACGCGTCTCGGCCGATAAACATGTCCGCGTGCGAGTACGGAACCGAGCGGTCCCCGGCGGTCACGAGCAGCTTGCGCTGGCTCCGCGCGTGGTAGTGCGCGAACGTGGCGGTCTCTTTGGGCACGATCCCGTCGCCGTTGGCGTAGATCGTACAGAGCGGCTCTTCGAAGCGGGCGACGTCGTCGGTGAGGTTTCGGCCGTTGACGATCAGGTCGCCGCGCTTGATCCACTCGGCGATCTCGCGGTTGACGTAGCGCGAGGGGTCTTCGACGGTGTTGACCATCTCGCTGTAGTGCTCGAGGTCCGTGGCCTCGGTGTTCATGTAGATCTTGAGCGCCCACGGCGCGAGCTTCGCGGCGACGGGCAGCGCGACGCCGGCCAGGGCGCGGGTCTTCTTCAGCTCGACCGCGCCCGCGAGCCTCGGAGAGCCGAAGAGCACCTTCAACAGCGGGTGCACGTTGGTCCAACGGATGGGCGAGCCGAGCAGCGCGACGCGGCCGGGCGCGGGGTCCTTGGCCTGCGAGCGGTAGAGCATCGTGATCGTCCCGCCCAGCGAAGCGCCGAGCAGGTCGATTTCGTGTGTGCGAGAGACAGTGTGCTCCCGCGCGGCGGTGATGGCCGCGGCGAAATCGACGAGCGCGAGGTCGCGCAGGCCGTAGCGGCCCTGCTTTCCGGGGGTGAGCTTCTTCGAGCGACCCTGCTCGCGGAGATCGACGGTGAAGACCTCGTGCCCTCGGTCCGCGAGCGACGCCGCGAGCGATCGACGCGTGGGGTGATAGTGAAAAATGTACGAGTTCATCCCGTAGCCCGGAACGATGAACACCGGGCGTTTTTCACGGTCGATCCTCGTCGGATGGTGCGTGCGATACAGCGCCAGGTCCCAGCCGTCGCCGTTGTCCACGTGATACCACTCGCGAGCGAGGCCCTCACTTCCGCGCATCGCCGAGCTCCCGCGCGCGTCGCGTCGCAGCCTCGACCGCGTCGATGAGGGTCGTGCGCAGTCCTCCGGCCTCGAGCGTGTGCAAGCCGGCGATCGCCGTGCCGCCGGGGGAGGTCACCTGGTCCTTCAATCGGCCCGGGTGCTCGCCGGTCTCGAGGAGCATGTGCGCGCTTCCGAGCAGGGTCTGCGCGGCGAGCTGCAGCGCGATCTCGCGCGAGAGGCCCACTTTTACGCCGCCGTCCGCGAGGGCCTCGATGATCAAGAAGATGTACGCCGGGCCCGAGCCGGACAGCCCGGTGACCGCGTCGAGCTGGTATTCGTCCACGACGACCACGCGTCCGACCGCTTCGAAGACGGCGCGGGCGATCTCGATGTCTTCGTCGGTCGCGTGCGTTCCGCCGGAGATCGCGGTGGCCGACATGCCGACCATCGCCGCGGTGTTGGGCATCGAGCGGACCACGCGGGAGCCGGGCTCGAGCATCGACTCGATCGTCGACGTGGTGATCCCCGCGGCGACCGAGAGAACGAGCGCTCCCTTGGCCACATGCGGGCGAAGGGCCGGCACGACCGAGCCCATCACCTGCGGCTTGACCGAGAGCACGACGATGTCGGCGTCGCGAACGCACGCCCCGTTGTCGGTCGTCGTCGTGATCCCGTACTTCTGCGCGAGGAGCGCGGTGCGCTCTTGCCGTCGATCCGCCGCAGAAATCGCAGCAGAACCTACGCCTTCGGCGCGACAGAGACCCTTGATCAGCGCCTCGGCCATGTTTCCTGCGCCGACGAACGCGATGCGTCTACCCTGGAGCTTCATTGTCTACGAAGCCTGGGAGTGTACCCTCGCCGCCGCTCATGGACGACCCTCAACAGCCTTTGCAATACGTCGAAAAGTGGATGCGCGGCGTGCGCCGCGTCGTCGTGAAGATCGGAACCGGCGTGCTCACCACCGCCGGGCGCATCGATCGCGCGGTGCTCGACGGGATCGCCGCAGATTGTGCGCAGCTCGCCGCGAGCGGGCGCGAGGTCGTGGTGGTCTCGTCTGGCGCGATCGCGCTGGGCGTCGGCGCGCTGGGATATCCAGCGCGGCCCAAGACCATGGACGCGCTGCAGGCGTGCGCCGCGGCGGGGCAGGGCGAGCTCATTCGTCTGTGGCAAGAGGCCTTTCGGCCGCACGGACGTGTCGTGGCGCAGGTGCTGCTCACGCACTCGGACCTCGCGGACCGAAAGCGCTTTCTCAACGCGCGGCGCGCGCTCGCGGAGCTGGCGCGGCGCGGCGCGATCGCGGTGATCAACGAGAACGACACGGTCTCGGTGGACGAGATCGCCTTCGGCGACAACGACGCGCTCAGCGCGCAGGTGGCCAACCTCGTCGGCGCCGAGCTGCTCGTGATGCTCTCGGTCGCGCCGGCGCTCTTGAATGGTGAACACCGAGTGCCGATCGTGCGCGTCGACGACCCGACCGCCGAGGGGTTCGTCCGAACCGAGACGAGCTCTGGCGGCAAGGGCGGGATGGTCACCAAGGTTCGCGCGGGACGGGCCGCGGCGAGTGTTGGTGCGGGCGCGGTGATCGCCGCGGGGAGAGTCCAGGGCATGCTCGGGCGGGTGATGGCGGGCGAGGACGTGGGGACGTTCTTTGTTCCTGCGGTCGAGCGGCTCGCGAGTCGAAAGCACTGGATCGCGCACACGCTGAGGAGCAAGGGCACGATCGTCGTCGATGACGGTGCGGCGCGGGCCATCGTCGCCGGCAAGAGCCTGCTGCCCAAGGGCGTGATCGACCAATCGGGCTCCTTCGAGCAGGGCGAAGCGGTGGACATCGCGCACGCCAACGGAGCCCCGATCGCGCGCGGCCTCTGCGCGTACGGCGCGGACGAGCTCGCGCAGATCCGCGGCAAAAAGAGCGCCGAAATCGAGGGCATCCTCGGCTATCACCTCGGCGACGAGGTGGTTCACGCCGACGATATCGTGCTGCTCGGGGCGTGACGGCCGAGCAGGGCGCTATAACGGAGCACATTCATGACCGCCATCATCGATGACATGTTGCGACGCGCCCGCGAGGCGCGACGGGCGCTCGCCTCGGCCTCGACCGCGCAGCGCGACGACGCGCTCGGCAAGATCGCCGAGGCGATCGGGCGCAACGCGAGCCTGACGCTCTCTTGCAACGCGAGCGACATGAGCGTCGCGCGAGAGCTCGAGCTCTCGGACTCGATGCTCGATCGCTTGAGGCTCGACGAGGCGCGGCTGCGCGCGATCTCCGAGAGCGCGCTGGCGGTGCGGGCGCTGCCAGATCCCCTCGCCGAAGAGCGCGTGCTCGGGACGCGACCGAACGGCTTGAAGGTGACCAAGCGTCGCGCGCCCCTCGGGGTGATCGCCGTCGTGTACGAGGCGCGGCCCAACGTCACCGTCGAGTGCGCGGCGCTCTGCATCAAGAGCGGCAACGCGATCATCTTGCGCGGCGGAAAAGAAGCGATGGGCTCGAATCGAACCCTCGCCAGCGCGGTGAGAGAAGGGTTGTCCTACGCGTCGCTGCCGATCGACTGCGTGCAGCTCGTCAACGAGACGGGGCGCGAGCACGTGGCGGCGTTGCTCGGCGCCACAGGAAGAGTCGACCTTTGCATCCCTCGCGGCGGCGCGAAGCTCATGGAGCTGGTGGATGCGTGCGCGAAGGTTCCTGTGATCCGGCACGGGCAGGGGATCTGTCACGTGTACGTGGACGAGGGCGCGAACCCGCGAATGGCCGTCGAAATCGCGGTCAACGCGAAGGTCTCGAGGCCAGGCGTGTGCAACGCGATGGAGACGCTGCTCGTGCACAAGAGCGCCCTGGACAACGGCCTGTGGGTGGAGATCGCCAGGCGGATGCGGGACAACGGCGTGATTCTCCACTGCGACGAGCGCTGCGCGCGGGCGCTGGACGGCGCGGGCGTGACGGTGTTGTCCGCGAAGGAGAGCGACTGGGACACGGAGTTTCTCTCGCTCGAGCTCGCGGTGCGCGCCGTCGATTCGCTGGACGAGGCGCTCGAGCACATCGCGAAGCACGGCACCGAGCACACCGCGTCGATCGTCACCGAAGACCCCGCGCGAGCCGAGCGCTTTCTGCGCGAGGTCGAGGCCTCGTGCGTCTTGTGGAACGCCAGCACGCGCTTCAACGACGGCGGAGAGCTCGGGCTGGGAGCGGAGATCGGGATCTCGACGTCGCGCATGCACGCCTGGGGACCGATGGGACTTCGCGAGCTGACCGCGGAGAAATTTGTCGTGTACGGCGAAGGACAAGTGCGGGGATAGGCGACAGCACCGACGCGCTCCGCTGATTGCGAACGTACTTCGCGACGGCTTCCTCATGAGACGCTGAGACGCTCAACGAGAAGCAGCCTCGCTGCCAGGTCGGTCCAGTTTGCAGCGCGTCTGCGGCGACGCGACTCGAGCCTCCCTTCGCGGTCGCTGCGCACAATCTGCAATCACACACGAGTGCGGTCGCTTCGCGTTTCGAAAGCGCCCCGACCTGGCCGAGGTGTTCGCAGCCGTACTCGGCGGCAAGAAGGGCGGAGGCGGCGCTCGGGGCGGCGGACTGCCCGCGAAGTGATCCGTATGGGAATTCAGCGGCCCCCGGACGTGTGTGGGCCATAGGCGCCGAAAACTCCACGACACAAACAGCGACTTGGAGTTGCAAATCGAGCGACGAAACGACGGTTGACATCGAGCCGCGCGGCGGCCCCCAC
>LNEO01000167.1 GCA_001465015.1 Deltaproteobacteria bacterium Ga0077539
GCGCGGGTGGGGGCTTCAGCACTGCGTCAAACGTCGTTCTGTCTCTCGATTCACAGCGCAAGCTCTCTGCTCGAGCCGCGGAGTTTTCGGCGCGTATGCCGTCCCCTCCTCACCCGGTTGAGTTATTGAGGACCGTCCCCTCCCCGATTCCGTCCCCGCCCCGATTCGCTACGGCGCCATCGTGACGCGGACGCCGAAGCGCGCCGCCGCCATCGGGTTGCGCAGGTCGCGGAAGAACGTCCCCACGCGGTTGCCGCGGATGCGCGACCAGTAGCCCGTGTGGCCCATCATGTCGAGCACGCGGGTCTCCCAGTTCATCGCGCCGCGCTGCGCGTAGCGCAACGTGCCCACGCTCGAGTCCTGGTAGACCACGCGCGGGTTGTTCATCGCGTCCAAGGAGATCGAGACCGAGTCACCGACGATGTGCTTTCCGTCGTCGAACACGGTCATGCCGACGCGCGAGCCGTCGTCGATGATCTCGGGCATCCCCATGCGCATCCCGTTCTGGACGCGCACGTAGTTGAGCGTCTCGTCGTAGCCGTCGACGTACGCGACGTGCCACGTTCCGTCGGAGCCGATCGCGAGCGAGCTCCACGCGCCGAAGTCGCCCTCGTCGCGCATCATCGCCTCGCCGACGATGATGAACGCAGGCGTCCACATCGTTCCGTCGAAGCGCGCGCCCATGAGATTGCCGCGATCGCGGTGGTAGAACACCACGCCGCCGCGCCCCATGGCGTCGACGCGAAGCGAGGGGAAGATCGTCCCGACCGAGAAGTCCTCGACGTAGTTCGCGCCGACCTGGTCGACGCACGCGTTCATCGCGCTGCAGACCCTGCCAGCGCCGCACGCGGGCATGCAGCCCGAGCCCGGCGTGATGCAACGGCCCGCCGTCGTGCACGCTTGTCCCATGGGGCAGTCGCTCGCACGGCAGCTCGTCGGCGCGGTGAACACCCGCGAGATCATCCAGTCTGCAGCGCGCGTCGGAGCGGCGCTCGACGCGCGCGCCACGCGGATCTCGCTCGTCACGGCGCCCATCGCGTCGGTCACCGTCGCGCGATACGCGACCATCGGCACGTCGCCCGCGAGCAACACCATCGACGAGTAGCGGCCGTTTTGACCGCCCTCGTCGATCACGTGCGTGCTCCATCGCATCCCGTCGAAGGACGCGAACTTGAGCTTCTCTGCGGTCGCGTCCCAGTAGCTCACGCGGGGGCGGCCCATCGCGTCGAGCGCGATGGAGTTCCACTTGCCCACGTCGGGGCCGGGCGTGTCATTGCCGCCGCGCCATCCCGTGGCCGCGCCGCCGATGTTTCCGCCCATCGGAACGCCGTCGACGTGCGTCCAGTCCACGCGCGACATCGCCATGTTCCAGCGGCCCACGATCAGGTCGCCGTAGAACTTGCGGGTGAAGGGATCGCCCGCCGAGTAGCCCGACACCCACACGGTGTTGTCCGTGTGAACGGCCATGTCCATGTGCGAGCCCGCCATGCCCTGCGCGAGCGGCGGAAGCGGAACGCACGAGCACGCGCCCTCTCCCGCAGTGCGCCACGTGCACGTCGGCGCGTCGAACACCGGCGCTCCTTCGGCCATCGTCCCCGGATCACACGCCGGGCACATCGGCATCGGGATGCACCGCCCGCCCATCGACGCGCACGCCTGCGCGCCGTCCATGCACATCGGCGGCGCTTGAACGTCGGGGCTCGCGTCTGCCGCGGCGTCGCCTCCGTCGCGGCCCACGACGTTGTTGTCGCCGCAGTTGCAGCCGAAGCCCACGAAGAACGAGAGCACGACGCCCCAGCGCAGCGCGATGCTCGAGAGCGACGCGCGCGCAGAAGCGCTCTTGATTGTGTGGGCGTCGGTCGACGCGCTCTCCGCGCTTGCCTCTAATGCTGGGAGCGACTCACCGTCGCGCTCGGTCTTGCGCTGACGACGACGCGCAAAGAGCGATGTCGCCAGCGCCGCGCCGAGGGCGCCGAGCAGCGCCGTCGTTCGGCTGTTCTTCGCGCCGCCGCCCGGCGTGGTGCAGCCGCAGCCCGAGGTGTCCGTGCTGGGACCGCCGCGGATCGTGAGCGGATCGCTGACGGGGTTGGCGCCCACGGTGCGCTCTGCGACGCGGCCCGCTTCGTCGCGGGCGCGCACGATGATGTTCTGCGCGCTCGCGGGGAGGGTCACTCGGCTCGAGCGCGACCAGTTCTGCGCGCGTCCGTCGAAGCTGAACTGGTACTCGATCGCCTCGTCCGGCGAGACCAGGTCGTGCGCGGACGCGACGAGCTCGCGGCCCACGCGGCTCGCGGTGAGCGTCGGAGCCTCGGCGTCGATGAGCACCTGAGCGCTCGCGAAGGTGCTGCTCTCGCTGGCGATCTCGTCCACGATGCGGACCGTGGTCTCGATCGTGTGGCGACCTTGCAGGGAAAACGCCGGCGAACGAACGTCCACGATGCTCTCGCGGGTCCACTCGCTCCACGTTCCGTTGTCGACGCGGTAGCGATACTCCACCGGGTGGCCGAAGGACTCGACCGCGCCCATCGTGACGCGAACGCGCGGGGCCGCCTCGGCGGTCCATGCGCCGTCGAAGCGCAGGGCCGCGGCGTTGTAGTCGAGCAGCTGCGCCCTGAGCGTGGGCGCGAGCTCGACCGTGTTCATGCGCGGGCACATCCCGCCGGTGCAGCGGAGGTTGGCGAAGAGGCCGAGGAAGCGCGAGCTGCCCTCGGTCACGCCGCGCACGCCGCCCGCGGGGATCTGGATGTTGATCATCGCGCCGCCGGCGCCCGGAAGCGGGATGGCCGGGAGGTTGACCGCCGGAAGCGACCCGGCGAACTGCGTGATGATCGTGCCGAGCAGCTCACGGAGAAGATCCGCGAGCTGCGTGGGCATCGCGTTGATCAGCGAGATGTTGGTGACGGTGGCCATCTCGACGCCGACCGCTCCGAGCGTGGGCTGAAGGCCCATCGCGCCGGGAACGAGGTTGATCGGGATCGAGAGGTTGGAGTTGAGCGTGAAGATTCGGACGTAGCGCTCCTCGGACCAGACGTAGAAGTCGAGCGCGAGGTTCTCGAACCGCAGCGTGATGAGCGGGTCGGTCATGATGTTCGTCCCGCCGCCGAGGCGCGCGGTGGGCGGGCGCTGCGGACGAAAAGCGATCGCGAGCGGAGCGTTGTTGCTCGGGTGAATCACCTGGCGGATCGTCGCGAGCTGCGGCAGGGCCGTGAGCAACCCCGCGCTCACTTGCTGAGACAAACGCGAGGTGATGCCGAGGCAGAACATGCCGCTGTTCCAGAAGTTCCACAGGGCGTTGTTGAGGAACTCTTCGGACACGCCGATGCCGAGGTCGACCACGGTCATGGTGCCCGGGATCACGTTGGACCGAAGGGCCATGTACTCGGGCACGTTGGGCATCGGCGGCGGCATCGCCGGCGGAACGCACGCTGCCTGACGCATCGACTCGAACGTGCCGAACACGTTGAGCGTCGCGCCGGTGGCGCTCACCTCGGCGCCGCGCACCGGGTCGCCCGCGGCGATGACGAAGCGATTGGGCGCGCGGATCCCGGGCGTAATCGAGTTGAGCAGCGAGCCGAAGTTGCCCTCGCCGTCCGTGCCGAGCAACAGCGGAACGAGCCGCTGATCTCGCGGCTGCGTGCCTGGATAGAGACAACGGTCGGCGTCGCGCGTGGTGCCCGTGGGGCATCCCGGCGGATCGGGCATCGACGAGTGAGCGAGGGCGCTCTGGATCGGGCCGAGGGCGGACGTGAGCTGACTGCGGATTTGTCCGAGGAGCTGCGGCTTCAACAGGTCGATCACGAAGTTTAGGATCGACGCGAAGCCGCTGAGATTCAGGTCGAAATCCGCGTTCTCGATCCCCTCTCCCATGGTCTCTTGGATCGCATCGCCGCTCCCCGTGGGCGAGACGATGTCGGCTCGAAAGTAGTGAAGACGCGCGGTGTTGGTGTCGCGCGAGATTCGCAGCGCAGTGGACAGCCCAACGAACGGTCGGGATCCCATGGTCGTGTCGACGACCAGGTTGCCGTTGATCGCCCCGAGCAACGTGAGCGCGCACCCTCGCTCGACCGTGACCGGAACGTTGCGCGGATTGGTTCGGAGCTGGAGTCGCAGGCGAACCGCGATACGGTCGGGCGGGGTGAACGACAATTCCATCGGGCGCATCGTCGCGAGCTGGACGTCGATACGGCACATTCCCGACGGGCAGATCACGATGTTGCAGCCGAGCTGCGACGTCGTGGTTCGCGGAATGTTGACGCCGGACCCGAGCGCGCCGGCGAACAACGAGGGCCCGACCGTCTCGATCGCTCGAAGTCCTTGATTGGACAGTCGGACTTGAATCGCGTGCGGGATGCGGCGGTCAGCGGGAACCGTCGGCGGCAGCGGAAATCCGCCACGAATCGCAGGGAAAGCACCACCACCACAGCCCCCGCCGCTACATGCGGCGAGGGTCAAATACAAGAGCGCGAACACGAGCGCTCGGAGAAGGAATCGCGGCATCAGCGAACCGTCCTTGTGTGCGGTTGAACGCAGAAAGAGCGAGGGTGCGAGAAGGGTAGCGGGTTGTGCGAGAGCGCTCAACAACGCGATGACCGCGTCGCATGCTGCGATGCGCAACGACCAACACTGGCAGCGACCGATGGTCGTCGTGCTCGGCGGTGTGGTCGTTGTCCGCGACAGCGTCCTTCGGTCCGAGCGACCGAAAATGGATGCCGACGACGACTATTTCCCTGAGGATCTCGATGATTTCGAAGCGCGAGGACCGAAGCATCACGTAGCGTTCGATGTGGTTGGACCACCTTGTGCGACAAACACCGCACACCCCCGAAACCCCGAAGAAGGAATCGAACGATGGCGACCCCGAAGAAGAGCGCGAAGAAGAAGAGTGACGCTGGCGTCGAGCTGGTCGACCTCACTCCCGAAGAGACACGGTCATTGTTGAAGCCGCGCGAGGGATTCGAAGCGCACGTCGAGGGGCTGATCGGCGCGAAGACGAAGTTCAGCAAGGAGCTGGCGTCGGCCACCGTCGATGGCGCGAAGATCCGCGCGAACCTCGCGGCGGTCGCGAAGCTCGACGCGACGATCGCGCCGTTGAAGAAGCAGCTCGAGATGCTCGAAGAGACGCGGTTGCTCCTCGCGAGCAACGCGTGGAGCGACATGCTCGAGATCTATCGCGTGGCGCAGGCGGTCGCGAAGAAGGACGCGAAGGTCGCGAAGGCGATCGAGCCGTTCGTGAAGTTCATGAGCACTGGGCCGAAGAAGAAGAGCGGGTGAGGGGCTGAGCTAGAACATCGCGCTGGCCACCATTCTCGTCATGCCCACTGTTGGGGCAACCACTGGCTGGCAGCGGCCAGGTACCGCACTGCGTTCGCCGAAACACAGTCGCTGTCGTCGTTCGTCGAAGACGTCGAACAGACCGTCGCCATCGACGTCACCGATGCCAGCGAGAAGGTCGATGACGAGAACGACTTCATTCGAAGGCAGGCTTCTCGTCGCGAAACGCGAACCCGTTCCCTGAATTCCTGTTGTCGTGCCGAAGTGCACGAGCAACTCGATTTCCTGTGTCGGGGGACCGATCGGCGCGATCTGTCGACCGATCGCGACGTCACCCAAACCGTCCCCGTCGACGTCGCCGATCGCAATGCTTGCTCGATTGCGCTCGCCACTGATCGTCGACGGAAGTACTTGCCGCGCAGGCGTGCGAACGCCGCTCGCGTCGCCATTGAACACAAAGATCGGCGCACCGCTTCCGAGCGGCGCCGCGAGAACTGTTTCGAGCGCTCCGTCCCCGTCTTGGTCGCCAAGTATCGATAGGTTGAATCCGAATGCATTTCGTCGTTCCGGCGAAAGCACGGATTGCGACGGTCTGTCGGCGATGCCAGCGCGCTGGCCGAGAAACAACCACACCCGCTCTTCGAGCGCGGTGTCTCGGTCGCTGAGGTATTGGTCCGATACGAGCATCAAGTCGCCGAATCCGTCGCCGTTGACGTCACCCTGCGATGTGGCCTGTCCGAGAAGTCCGCGCACCGACACCCCCGGACCAAACGTGGGCAGAGACAGCGTCCGTCTTGGTCTCGGTTCGATTCCTTCGTGGTTCGACGAGTACAGGTGACAGCGACCTGGCGTCGTCGAGTCGCGCTCGATCACAGGCGAGCAGCTCGCAAACTCCGCCCAGCCATCGCCGTCAGCGTCTCCAATCGCGAGGACTGGGGTGCCAAACAGCGCGAACGTGGCGTCTGGTGACGACGTGATCCGAGGCGTTGGCCGCAAGCCGGTGGCACTCCCAAACAGCACAACGACTGACGACGAAGGAACGGGCGCGGAGTCGATCCTTGTTCCGACGAGGTCCCCGAACCCATCGCCGTTGACATCCGCAATGAGCCGAGATCCCACGAACTCCATTCCGGTGAGCTCTGTCATTGATGGTGCGCTGGGCGTGGTTCCGCGTTGGCCAAGTTGCACGCGAACTCTGGGCGTGAGCCGGGCGCCTCCGTCCGTGACCCCGAGACCGGCCTCATCATTCTCCACCCACACGACATCCGCCAACCCATCCCCATTCACGTCGGGGATCTGCGCGTACGTCGCGTCTCTCGCTCTCGCGCGCCCGCTCGACCAGAAGTACCAGATCGCGCTCGTCGCGCTCCCGTCACGCATTCCCGCGCGCCCTCTCAGCCTCCAGAACCACGGCCCTCTCGCGAGCGCCATCGGAACCCTGCTCTCGCTGCCCACAGCGCTCCATCGCTGGCACTCGGCCGTCAGTGCGCGGTCGCGACACAGCTCGATCGACGCGCCGTCGGTCCCGTTCGCGAGCGCCCATTTCAACGTGGGCTGATTGCCCGACAACATCACGAGGCTCAACGGAAACACCTGCCTCGGAGCGGCGACTCCCTCGCTCGCGTCGCCGTCGGTCGCGATGTCCCCCATGGTGACGTCGACCGCCGAGTCCGCGGGCGCGGCGGTCATGTCGTTGACGACGTCGCTCGCATCGGAGCGCCCTACGCCTGATTCGCGGACTCCTCCGTCGGACTCGACGCAGCGTTCGCCCGGCGGAGTGGCCGGGTCGTTGCAACGCCACAGACAGTCGTCGAAGTCCGCGAAGTAGTCCTGGCCCGCGAGGCACTGTTTTCTCGGTCGTGGGCAGCCTGTCAGCGCGACGATCGCGAACAGCAGCGCGACGATCGCATGGTGTGATGAATTCATGGGTCCCTGAGCGCTCTTTCTACGCCATCGCAACGCCTGGCGCGAGCGGCGTATCGCCAGGAACCGCGCAACGTTGCGCGACCGTCGGAGAATTCTCTCTCCCCTCGTCAATCGCCGAACACCGCTTCGCTGCTGGTCGCGGTCGCGGCGCGCGCGATCCAGCGCTGAACGACCGCTCGATCGTCGCACTGTTCGACGCGTTCTGCGGCTCGCGCGTCCACGGTGAGCCCGCGGCTCGCGAGGATCGTGAGCAGCGCGCTCTTCGCGCCTTCGAGAGCGCCTCTCGCCTCTCCTCTCGCCTCTCCTCTCGCCTCTCCTCTCGCCTCTCCTCTCGCCTCTCCTTCGGCGATCCCTTCGGCGCGGGCCTCTGCCTTCATTGCGCGAATGATCTTGTCGGACTCCTTTGCGATCTCTCGGTAACGCATCACGATCTCCTCCGGAATCGGCTCGGTGCCGCCGCGGGTTCTGCCCATAGGCGCCGAAAACTCCGTGGCTCGAGTAGAGAGTTTGCGCTGTGAATCGAGCGACAGAACGACGTTTGACATCGAGCCGCGAAGCGCGGCCCCC
>LNEO01000168.1 GCA_001465015.1 Deltaproteobacteria bacterium Ga0077539
ATCCCAGGACAGAGCCGCCGGCCACCCCCGCGGCCGCGAGGCCAGCACAAACCCACACGGCGGGGCTGATTCCACGCGCAGGAGGTGGAGGTGGAGGCTCGGGCGTCGCAGCAGAGTCGGGATCGTTCGGGCGGGCCGCAGCGTTCGCGTCGGTCGAGCCCGCGCCGTCCGTTGCAGCGCTGGTCGCGCCGGCGTTTGCAGCGCCTGCGGTCGTCGCACCCGCCGTCGCGCCCGCTGTCGCGCCCGCCGTCGCGCCCGTTGTCGCGCCCGTTGTCGCGCCCGCCGGAACGCCAGTCGTAGCGCCGGTTGCAGCTCCAGTCGTCGCACCCGTTGTGGCACCCGTTGTCGCACCCGTTGTCGCACCGGTCGCCGCGGTCTGCGTCTGCGCTCGCGGACGAAGCGTCGTGAGGCGCTGCTCGATCGCTGCGCGATCAGGAGCGTTCGCCCGCTCGCGGAGATATCGCTCGAGCGCCGCGACCGCGTCGCGAAAGTTGTTGAGCTGCTCGTGGCAGTTCGCGATCGCGACGAGGATCACCGGGTTGTTTCTGAGCTCGAAGGCGCGCTCGAAGCGTCGCAGCGCCTCGGCGTAGTTTCGCGCTTCGAACTGCCTGCGGCCGTCGTCGTACGCCTGGCGCGCCTCGACGACCCGCGGATCTTCCGCGGGAGGCGTCTGGGGAGGACGCGGCGGACGGCGCTGGGCCTCGGCGGGGGCAACCCATGCAGTGAGTACTCCCGCGACGGCCAGGAGAGCTGACGTCGAACCGCGGATCGCGATCAATCGTTTCACGGCGGGCACGCTACAACGCCAATCGACCGAGCTTCAACCGCAACGCTCGCGCGGCTCGCAACCCGTTCGGCGTCAACTCGAGCCGTTCAGCTGGAGGGCGTACGAGCGAAGCGTGGCGTCGTCCCGGCCGACCTCTTCGAGCGAAGCGTGCATCGCGGTGAGCAAGGCGTCCTGCTCGTGCTCGAGGCCTTCGTTGAGGCGCTCGAGCTGCGCTTCCAGCTCGCGGGACTGGTACTCGATGTCTTCGCACTGCATCACGGCGTCCCGCAGGAGCTCGTCGCACGCGGCGAGGCGCCAGAGCATCGCGTCGGACTCTCCGACGAGCTCGACCTCTCCCGCAGCGACGCGATCCACCACCGTTTGACGCTCCGAGGCGACGTCCTCGCGCTCCTGGGCGATCTCGTCTCGCTCCCGCTCTTTGACGCTTCGATCGCGCTGCAGCGTGTCGATCGCGCGGCCGATGTTGCGGCGAAACTCCCGCCCGCGAGACTCGAGCGCGAGCAGCTCTCGCTTGAACTGCTCGATGGACTCCAGGCGCTCTCTCATCGTCGCGATCCGCGACTCCATCGCGGCGATCCGCGCGACGATCGCTTCGGGAATGCCCGAACGAAACCGCTCGGTGAGCGCGCCGCGCAGCGCGTCGACATAGCGGCTCCACGCGCGAGCGCCCAAGACGCTTCGGCCAGTCTCCTGCGTCGGCGGGGCGAGCGCGGTCTGCGTCGAATCGACGGGCGCGATCGGCTCTGCGGCCACCGAAACCGCAGCGACCCGCACCGCGGTGATCTCCGGTGACGGCCCGCCCACGAGCTGCCGGACGCGCTCGACCTCTTCGATGAGGTGAAATGCGTCACGAAACCGGTCGTCCGGGTTCTTCACGAGCAGCCGCAGCACCAGGTCTTCGACGACCTGCGGGAGGTCGGGCCGCACAGACCGCGGTGGAATGGGCGGGTCGAGCATGTGCTTGAGCAACAGGTCCGCCGGATACTCCGCGTCGAAAGGCAGACGATTGGTGAGCATCTCGTAGAGGACCACCCCCAGCGAATACAGGTCCGCGCGGGCGTCGATCGGCGCGCCCGACGCGTACTCGGGCGCGATGTACCCTGGCGTCCCGAAGATCTTGTCCGACGCGGTCAGCGAAGGCTGGTCCAGCAGCTTGGCGATCCCGAAATCCAGAATCTTCACGCGATCCCGTCCGCCCGGCTCGAGCGGCGGCAAGAGCAAGATGTTGTCAGGCTTGAGGTCGCGGTGGATCACGCCGCTCAAGTGCGCCCGGGCGAGCCCCGCGGCGATTTGACCGGTGACGTCGAGCGCCCGCAACGGAGGCAGCGCGCCGCGTCCGATCCGGTGATGCAGCGACTCGCCGGGCAAGTACTCCATCACGAGATACATCCGTCCGTCGTCTGCCTCGCCGTAGTCGACGATCTGGACGATGTTCTCGTGGTCGATTCGATTGACCGCGCGCGCCTCTCGCAGAAACCGGTCGCGCTGCACGGGGTCGTCACACAGCTCGCGACGCAGGACCTTGATGGCTGCCTTTCGACCGATCAGGACGTGCTGTGCCAGAAACACCGACGCCATTCCGCCCCGCGCGAGGCGCGCGAGCACGCGGTATCGACCGCCCAACGTGACCCCCACCATCGGGTCGTCGGAGTCTCCGATCGCGACGCCATCGCGTGGGCACTGAGTTGTGCCAGGCGGGAGGTCGAGACCGCACAGGGGGCAACGAAACACGGGAAGCCAGCCTATACCACCTTTGCGCGCAGGCGGTCTGTCAGGTCGTCGAAAGCGGCGCCGACGGGTCCGCGGCCCACTCGAGCATGCCTCCGTCGACCACGGCAGGCGCCGCGATCGAGCGCGCGGCGAGGACCGACGCGACGAATCCCGAACGCACGCCGTTGGTGCAGACGACGACGAACGGCTCGCTCGCGTCGACCCCGGCTGACTCGAGCGATTCCCGCAGTTTCTGCACGGGGCGGATACGGCCGCGCTCGTCGAGGACCGTGCGCCAGTCCATCGACAACGCCCCAGGGATGTGTCCGCCCCTCGCCTCGCCTCGCGGCGACGCTCCGACGAATTCCGCGCTGCTTCGCACGTCGAGCACCCGCGGACCGCGGCCCCCGAGGCGGGCGCGATCGATCAGGAGCTCCGAGCGCACACGAGCCGAAAACCGGCCGACGCGAGCCGCTGCCGTGGTCGTGACGACCGGACGGCCCGCAGAGCGCCACGCGTCGAATCCTCCGTCCAGCATCGCGATGTCGGGATGGCCGAGCAGCGCTAACAGCCACGCAGCGTGGCCTTCTTCACCCTGCCCGAGGCCTGCGGCGCCGTACACCAACGTCGGTCGCGTCTCGTCGACGCCGAGCGCTGCGAGCCCCGCGGCGACCGAGTCGAGGTCCGAGCGCAGCCGTCCCCGTGCCGCCGCGGGGCCCGTGAACAACGACCAGGCATAGAGCTGCGCGCCAGGGATGTGACCGCCAGAGAACGCACCGCCGTCGCGCGCGTCGAGCACGCTCGCCCCGCGAGCGACGAGCGCAGCGGCGCCACGCACGTCCACCACGCGAATCGTCGAGTGAACGACCGGCGGAGGCGGCGGCGAACGGAGCGTCGTGACGAAGGCGAGGGCCGCGAGGGTCAACGGCGCGAGCAGTCCGAAAGACATCTGGTGTGTGCCACTCTCGTTTACAACGTGGCGCGACGTCAACGACTCGACTGCTGATTCGTTGGTGAATTTCCTAGCAAAGTGCTGGCTCGAGCCGAACGCTGAACGCATGTGATGTTGAGTCACATAGCGCCGGGACGTGCCTGAGTTGTGTCACTTCGGAGTCGAGAGCCGTCGCATGGCACGAACGAGGTCGTCGCGACCTTCGCCCGTGTCGCCGGAAACGCCGATCACTCGGGCGCCGAACTCGCGCGTGATCCGTTCGAGCGCAGAAAAGCGCTCATTTTTCGCGAGCTTGTCGATCTTCGTGGCGACGAACACGAACGAAACGCCCACCGAAGACAAAAATCCCACGAGCTGGCGCTCTTCTTCTTCGGGTCCGCGCCGCGCGTCGACCAGCACGCACACCCCTGCGAGCGTGGGGCGACCGCTCGCGAGGTAGCCTTCGATCATCTCACCCCAACCGCGCTTCTCGTCCCGAGCGCGCGCGGCGAACCCGTAGCCGGGCAAATCGACGACCCTCAGCGCCTCGCCGCCGCGCAGCACGAGCTCGAACAGGACCAGACCGCGGGTGCAGCCAGGCGTTGCGGAGGTGCGCGCGAGCCCTTTGCGCTGGGCGATCGCGTTGAGAAGCGTGGACTTGCCGACGTTGCTGCGGCCCGCAAACGCGATCTCTGCGCAAGACGGCGGGGGAAGTCCCTCGCTCGTCCTCGCCTCGGTGACGAACGTCGCCGTGATCACGTCGAGCGGCGAGGCGCCCTCTGACAGCTTTTTTTCAGGTCGAACGCCCACCGGGGACGCGCTCGCACCCGCGCTCGCCTTCCCCCCGGACGCAGCGTCACGCTTGTTTACCGCGGGTTTCGCCGGCGGCTTCACGGGCCGCGGCTTCGCCGACGGCGGATTCGGTCGGCGATTTCCTTCATTTCTTCGCATCGAAACACCCAAGCCGCGCAGGCATACACCACCAGCAGCCCCGCGCCCACTGCGACCGCCAACAGCTTGTTGCCCCACGACCAGCCCGTCACCGGCAAGAACGCCACCGCGGCGCGCGCGCAGAGCGCGGCAACCCCCGTCGCCGCGAGCACTTTCGAGAGCGACTGGGCGACGTTGCTGGGCGCAAACGGGATCTCGCGCGCGACCTGGGCCACCAGCGCCGAGAGCTGCACGACCGCCGAGATGGCCCCAGCCATCGCGACGCCCACATGTCCGCGAGCCTTCGCGAGCGGCACGGCTGTGGCCGCGAAGGCGACGAGCGCGAGCGCCGACGACACCAGGATCGGCGGTCGCCGCTTGAACGCAGCGAACACCCGCGTAGTCGGGTGCACGAACGCGAAGAGCGCGACGCCGATCGCCTGCCACTCGAGCGAGCGGGCCACTTCGAACGCGTTGCGAACGCCGGCCTCTCCCTGAGCGAAGCGTCCGAAGCCGAACACGAGGGGCACGATCGCGTCCGCGTAGACCGCGAGCAGAACGCACGCCGGCAGGGCGACAAACGCGCTGAGTGAGAGCGTGCGCTCGTAGGTGCGGGCGACGGCCGCTCGATCGTCGACGACCGCAGCTTTCTCCATCTCGGCGGCCGCTGCGCCAGCGAGCGAGACCGTGAACAGCCCCTGCGGAATGTCTGCGAGTCGCTGGGCATAGCTGTTCCACGAGGCGCTCCCGGGCTCGAGCGTCGACAAGAGCCGCGCCGAGAGCACGACCGTCGCCTGATAGACCATTTGCCCGACGATCATCGCGGCGAAGGTCTTGGACACATCGCTCTGGGCAGGGTCGCTCGCGAGCGACGGCCGCACGAGAATGCCCTTTCGACGCATCGCGGGCCGGAGATACAGCACCTGCATCAAGCCACCCACGAGCGCCGCCCACGCCATCATCATGATCGGCGCGACGCCCAGGGCCGGAGCGAACGGCACCATGGCGAACGGCGCCAGAACGAACGCGATGTTCTGAATCACGCTCGCTCTGGAGCCGGTCGAGAAATCTCCGAGGCGCTCGAGCGCCGTGCGCCCGATGCTGAACCACCCCATCAAGAACAAGAACGGAAACAGCACGCGAAGGAGACTCACGCCGAGCTCGAACCGCGCGACGTCACCGTTGAAGCCGCCAGAGACCACGGAGAAGATGGGCCGCGCGAATCCGATCCCGAGCGCTGTCGCGAGCGCGAGCACCACGAGCGCTGCTCCACCAACGCGGGACATCACCTCGCGCAGCCGCGAGAGGTTCTTCGAGCCGTCTGGCGTAGGCGTCGCGAGCGCCTGAGAAAACGCTGGCCCGAGCGCCGCGCTGGCCGCGCCCTCGGCGAGCAGCGCGCGAAGCGCGTTGGGCACCCGCCACGCGACGAAGAACACATCCGTGATCTCTTTCGGGAACGTCGCGGCGATGAGGACCTCGCGGACCATGCCCAGCAGTCGGGATGCGAGCGTTCCAACAAAGGTAATCGCGGCGTTTTTCGCGACCGATCCGCGCGCCGCGGGCGGAGCGGCGGGCTGCTTCTCTGGGGTCTCGTCGGGCATCGTCTCGAACCCCGGAGGGGGTACCACGCTTCAATCGCGCCGGTTTGGCGTACGCTCGGCGCCCTTCCGTTGGCCGACCCCCCCATCCGCACCGCAGCCCTGTTCGAGCGCGTCGAGCGATTTCTCGATGGACTCATCCCTCCGTCCGACGAGGTGACCACGATCGTCAAGCGCGGCGAAGCGCTGCTCGCCGCGGGCGACGCGGACGGCGCGCTGCACGCAGCGGAGAACTCTCTTGCCGCAGCGCCGCTGTTTCTTCGGGCGATTCAGCTCCGGGCTGACGCGCTCTTCGCGCGAGGCGACGCGGCGACGGCGCTCTCGGTGCTCACAGACGCGGCGAAAGAGCGGGCGCTGCCGCCGCTGTCGCTCGCGCGGATGTGCGAGTTCGCCGCGGCCACTGGCGACGCTCGACGCTCGCTCGACCTCGCGATGCAGGCCCGCGGACGAACCAGCGACCGCGACCCGACGACCGCGCGCCACCTGCTCGCGGCCGCGCGGCTGCTCGTCGCGAGCGGCGATCACAGCGCTGCCCTCCACCTCGCCCGAAGCGCCACCGTAGTCGACCCCAAGCTCGGCGAAGCGTGGCTCTTGCTCGCGCGCGACGCGCTCACGCGAGGCGACAGCGGCCAGTGCGCGCGCGCGCTCGTCAAGGCGACCAGCGCGCTCGACCCTGCAAACGGAGCGCTCAACCGAGAGGCCGGCGAGCTGGCGCTCGCAGTGGGAGACTTCGCGACGGCCTCGCGGCACCTGCGCCGCGCGTGGCTCGTGGGTGAGCAAGACGCCCTCGCCCCGCTCGTGCTCACGCTGTATCGCTCGCAGGACGCGCAGGGCCTCGAGCGCGTCGTGTCCGAAGCCGAGGGCGCGCTCGCAGAGCTCGCTCGGTCGCTCGTGCGCTTCGGCCAGGGCGACGAGGCCGCTCGCGCCGCGCTCGACGCGACCCACGCCGCGACGATCGCCGACGCGCTGTGGCCGCTGGCCCTCGAGAGCGCGCTCGCGAGCGCGCCCGACGTCGCCGAACGCTGGGCGAACGAGGCGCCAACGCGCGCGGGCGCGGCCGCGGTGCTGGCCCTCGCTGAGGCGCGCAAGCGCGGCGCAGAGCTCGATCCCACCGCGGCACTCGAGGTGCTCGCGCCGGCGTTCTCCGATGATCGAACAGCGACCCTCGCGCTCGCGCGGTTTCGCGCCGTCCTCGAGGCGCGATGGAGCGGTCGACTCCCAGAGATGCTCGATGACCTTGCGGCGATCGCCCGCGCCGCGCCCGCGCTTCAAGCGACCGAGCGCGACCTTCGCGCGCGTCGACGCGAGCTCGACGAGCCTTTGAGGGTGGCGCTTCTCGGCGAGTTCAGCGCAGGAAAATCCACCTTTTTGAACGCGCTCATCGGCGCGACGGTCTCGCCCATGGGCGTCTTGCCGACCACCGCGCACGTGCACTGGCTGCGCTTCGGCGAGCGTTCGGCGCGGGTGGTCGACGCGAAGGGGACCTCGATGTTGTGCACGATCGACGCCGCGCCGTCGGTCGTCGAGCGGGCGAGAGAGTCGGGCGCGGGCGTGGACTACGTCGAGGTCACCTGGCCTGCGCCGAGGCTCGCGCGCGTCGAGCTGATCGACACGCCAGGCTTCAACGCGGGCGACGCTTCGCACGAGCGCGCGGTGCGCTCGGCCTTTCAGATGGCCGACCTCGCGCTGTGGCTGTTCGACGCGCGTCAGGCCGGAAAAATGAGCGAGACGGGTCCTCTCGAAGAGGCGCGCGACGCAGGGTTGTCCGTGCTCGGCGTGCTCAACAAGATCGACCAGGTCAAGGCTCAGGATCTCGCGCGGCTCGCGGCGATCGTGCGTGACGGCTTTCGCGAGCTCGCGCCGCTGGCGGTCTCTGTGAGCGCGCGCGAGGCGCTCGCCGCGCAGATGGTGCTCGAGGACGCCGCGCGGACCGACGAAGAGAAGCTGCAAGCCAAGGTGAAGCTCGCGTCGAGCGGGTTTGCGTCGCTGCTCGCGTGGATCGACGAGCACCTCGTGGCGCAACGCGCAGGGTGGAAGCAGCTTCGCGTCGCGCGTCGAACAGCGACGGTCCTCGACGAGGCGGCGGCGCTTCTCGACGCCGAAGCGGCGCTCGCGGCGCAGCGAGACGACCGACGAGAGGCGCTCTTGTCGATGGTGAGCGTCCTGCGGTCGCAGCTTCCCGGCGTGCTCAACGCGGTTCGCCGCGAGGTCGCGTCGGTGCTCGTCGAGCAGCTCCGAGGGCTGCAGCGACGAGACCGAGCAAAGGCGCAAGAGCTCACGGTGCTCGCCGCCGACGCGGCCGCGGAGGTGACGTGGCGCGTGCGGCAGCGGGTGCTCAACGAGCTGCGCGCCCCGCTCGAGCAGCTCCAGCGCAGCGCGATCGATGCAGGAATCGTCGTCGAAGAGTCCGCGCCGATGTTGACCGCGCTCGTCGTGATGGCGATCGACCACGCGGCGGCGGACGGAGCGCGAGACGCCGCGATGGGAACGCCGCCGTTCGTTCCGCTGCCGAGCGACCCGTTCGCGACGATCGAGCAGGCAGTGTTGCGCGTCGAGCGTCGCGAAGCTGGATCCGAGCTCCGCGTCCGCGCAGCGCTCGAGGTCGCGCGAACCATGCTCTCGAGCTATCGGGCTCCGGTCGTCGCGCTCGTCGAGTGAGCAGCGCGTCCGTGCAGCGCGCTGCGAGCGACGCGCACAACCCACGCGCGCGAAACGCAAGATCGGAGGGGGGATTCACATTGAGCGTGCAAGGCTGGTGCCGAGCGTTTAGAGTTGGTCCGTTGTGCCGCTGTTGTCACGTTGACGAGCGGCGGTAGGCGGCGAACTGACGGCAGGTTTTGGGTGCAGCGATGGAAGGGAAGCTCGGCCTCGGCCTGAACATGTCGCAGCAGCTCGTGATGACGCCGCAGCTGCAGCAGGCGATCAAGCTGCTGCAGTTGTCGCGACTCGAGCTGATCGACCAGATTCGCGAGGAGCTCACCGAGAATCCGATCCTCGACGAAGCTCCGGATGCGGACTCCCGCTCCAAGGACCAGGACACCCCGACGATCGATGACATCGCGGTGCTCGAAGAGCGCCGCGAGCAAGCGGTGCACAACCACGAAGAGAAGCGCGCCGCGAGCGAGAGCAAGCAAGAGGAGTACTGGGAGCGCTTTCTCGAGTCGTACGCGAGCCAGGCGCCCGTGCCCTCGGGTGGCAGTCGCATGTCGAGCGAGGAGCTTCCTTCGCTCGAGGCGACGCTCAGCACTCGATCGTCGCTCTCGGATCACCTGATGGCGCAGCTTCGGCTGTCCAACCTCACCGACGCCGAGCTGGCGTTCGCGATGGTGGTCGTCCACAACCTCGACGACAACGGGTATCTGCGCCTCCGCGGCGACGCGCCAGAAAAAGAGCGCGAGAAGAAGAAGAAGCCGAGCGACCGCGAGGAGTCGCATTCGTGGGACGAAGACGAGCGCCACGCTGAAGACGGCGACGAGGACCACGAGCACGGCAAGAAGAAGAAGAAGAAGGCCGAAGAGCCGCAGACCTCGCTCTCGGCTGAAGAGATCCAGGCCAACGAGCAGTCGCGCGCTCGAACGCTCACGCTCGACGACCTCGCCCGCGCCGCGGGGCTGCACGCCGAGGACGCCGAAGAGGTGCTCAGGCTCGTTCAGTCGCTGGACCCCGTGGGCGTCGCGGCGAGGGACCTTCGCGAGTGCTTGCTCGTGCAGTCCGAAGAGTTCGGCTACGACGAAGAGACGATCGTCTGGCGCGTGATCGACAAGCACCTTCCGCACATCGAGCGCCGAAATTTTCAGGCGATCGCGAAGGAGCTCAAGTGCGATCTCGAGGACGTCTACGACGCCGCCAAGCTCATCGGCACGCTCGAGCCGCGGCCGGGACGCAACTTCAGCACCGAGGATCCTCCGTACGTTTCGCCAGACGTCTACGTCGTCAAGACCGGCGAGGACTACGCCGTCACGACCAACGATGACGGCTTGCCCAAGCTCAAGATCAACGTCGAGCAAGCGCAAGCGTTGATGAAGGACCCGAAGGCCAAGGAGTTCGTCCAGAACAAGCTGGCCTCGGCGCGATGGTTCGTCCGCTCGCTGGACCAGAGGCAGCGCACGATCGTCAAGGTCACTCAGTGCATCGTCGACAAGCAGCGCGAGTTCTTCGAGAAGGGCGTCGAGTTTCTGCGCCCCATGATTCTGCGCGACGTCGCCGAGACCGTCGGGATGCACGAGAGCACGATCTCTCGCGTGACGACCAACAAGTATGTCCACACGCCGCGAGGCATCTTCGAGCTGAAGTACTTCTTCAACAGCTCGATCCGCCGCATGGCCGATGAGGACATCGCGAGCGAGTCGGTCAAGCAGGCGATCAAGAAGATCATCAGCGAAGAGGACTCGAAGAACCCGCTCTCGGACGAAGCGATCGCCAAACGCCTCGAAGAGCAGTCCAAGATCATCATCGCGCGTCGCACGATCGCGAAGTACCGCGAGATGATGGGGATCCTCTCGAGCGCCAAGCGCAAGCACTACTACTGAGAGCGCTGGACTCGATGCTTCGGCACAGCACGGCGATCGCCCTCGCGCTCTTGCTCGTCGCCAACGCGTGCGGCCCAGCGAGGCCCAAGGTCAGCTCCGTGCTGCCGGGTCACCGCGCGACGATGGACGCGATGGGCTTCGTCGCGGTCGGTCAGACAGAAGAAGCGGTGATCGGTCGCGGCGAGACCCGATCACACCTCGCTCGGCTGCGCGCGGGACACTGCTATCGGGTCGTCGCCATCGCTGCGGGCGACGCCGTCGACCTCGAGACGGCGATGTACACGGCTGACGGCGTGCGCGCCGCAGAGAGCTCGACGAGCGGTCGAGCGTCGAGCGTGGCGTACTGCGCCTCGTCGTCGGGCACGTTTCGCTTCGCGGTATCGGCGCGCAACGGCAGCGGACCGTACGTGTTCGCGTTGTGGCAGCGAGACGACGAGCGCTCGGGTGGCGCAGGAACGCGCGGAACCTGCGTCAACCCGTTGCCCCTCGAGCTCGGCGGACGCGTGACCGAGTCTCTCTTCGCGGCGCAAGACAACGCCGGCGCGAGCTGCGCAGCGGGCCGCAACCCAGACGTCGTTCACGTGCTCGAGCTCGAGCGGAGGCAACGCGTGCAGCTCGTCGCCACTGGCGACGGGCCGAGAGCGCTCTTCATTCGCCGCAACTGCGCCGGAGGCGGCGCCGGCGCGGGGAGCTTCGAGGGCCCGGCGATCGAGTGCTCGCTCACGCGCGCAGCGAATCAAGCGCGGATCGACACCGTGCTCGACCCGGGTCGCTACTTTGTGTTCGTCGAGGCGATCGGCGACGGAACGCGCGGCACGTACACGCTCACGACCAACGAGGCCGAGTCCCCCGAGGCGACCGACCTTTGCTCGCGCGCTCGACCGATCGAGCCAGGCACGATCGTGCACGGATCGACGGAGACGGGCGTAGACGTTCTGCACGGCAGCTGCGCGCCGAGCCGCTTTCCTGGCCCCGACAACACCTACACGCTGACGCTGCGCGAGGCCTCGAGGGTGCGAGCGTCGGTCGAGACCGAAAACCGCTGGGACACGGGCGTCTACCTCCGATCGACCTGCGCCGATCCCGACAGCGAGCTCGCCTGCAACGACGACGCAGACGATCGGTTTCACGCAACGATCACCAAGACGCTCCCCGCTGGCCGCTACTCGGTCACCGTCGACGGATACAGCGCCGACGCGCGTGGACCCTATACGATGCAAGTCGAAACCGCGCCGCCCGCAGGTTCGGGGGTCGGATCCGACACCTGCAGCGACGCATCATCGGTTCCGTTGGCGCAGAGGATCGAGGGCGACACCTTCGCGGCGCGCGACGACCTGTCGCTCTCGTGCGGAGGCGCCGGACCCGATCAGGTGTTTCGCTTCAACCTCGCGCGACGCAGCCTCGTTCGCGCCACGCTCGCCGAATCGGGCATCGCCCAATCGGGCGCCGTCGTCGCGCTCGGGTTCATCCGCGGCTGCGGTCAGGGCGGGCCCCAGCCGATCGGCGAGGCCGCGTGCGTTCGCAATCGCGTGCTCGACGCGATCCTCCCGGCTGGCCCTCACTTTCTGGCGATCGACGGAGCCACGCGCGACGACTACGGTCGCTTTGCGTTCACCCTCGAGACGCACGAGGCCGAGCCCATCGAGGCCGCCTGTCGCGACGCGCTGGTGCTCCCGCTCAACGTCCGTACACAGAACACAACCGTCGGGCGACCCGATCGCCTGCAAGCGAGCTGCGGTCACCAGGCTCGAAGCGGCGATCGCGCGCACACGGTGAGCGTCCCGAGGCGCGGACGTCTCCTCGTCGAGCTGCGCGCGCGTGGCTTCGACGGCGTCGTGTCCGTGCGACGATCGTGCGAGCGGCAAGGGACCGAGCTCGGCTGCGCGCTCGAGGGTGAGCAGGACATCGCCCGCCTCGCGCTCGACGTCGAGCCGGGCGCCTACGCGATCGTGGTCGACGGCTTCGACCGCAACAACGCAGGCCCGTACGAGGTCGAGGCCCGCCTCGAATAGCGGGCGATTCTCAGCGCGTTCGACGCTCGCCTGAGGCGGCGATCCTTCGCGATGTTTTCACACACACAATATCGACAGCACCGACGAGTATCGAGGAGCACGATGGCGACGGAGAAGGCGTGGGGCGGAAGGTTTACAGAGGACCTCGACGAGGTCGCAGGGCGGTTTCTCGTGAGCGTCGAGGTCGACAAGCACCTCGGCGCCGTCGACGTTCGAGGCTCCATCGCGCACGCAGAGATGCTGTGCGCGATCGGCGTCTTGCGCGAAGACGAGCGGGACGCGATCGTCGCGGGCCTTCAGAAGATTGGCGCAGAGCTCGCGGCAGGGACGTTTCACTTCGATCCGGCGCGCGAGGACGTCCACATGAACGTCGAGGCCACGCTCACCGAGCGCATCGGGCCCGCGGGCGCGAGGCTGCACACCGGTCGATCGCGCAACGACCAGGTCGCGACCGACATGCGGCTGTGGGCGCGCGGAGCGTGCGAGCAGGTGGCCTCGCTCGTCGACGCGCTCGCGCTCGCGCTCTGCCGGCGCGCCGACGAAGAGCTCGACACGCTGATGCCTGCGTATACGCACCTGCAGCGGGCGCAGCCCTCGAGGCTGTCGCATCACTTGCTCGCGTACGTCGAGATGCTCGACCGCGACCGAGGCAGGCTCTGGGACTGCCGCGCGCGGCTCAACGAGTCACCGTTGGGATCGGGCGCCGTCGCGGGCACGACGTTCGCGCTCGACCGCGAGCGAACCGCGAAGGCGCTCGGCTTCGATCGGCCGATGCGCAACTCGATCGACGCGACGGGCGACCGTGATTTTCTCGCGGAGCTGCTCGCGGCGCTCGCGATCACGCAGACGCACTTGTCGCGGCTCGCTGAAGAGCTCGTGCTCTGGAGCACGCAAGAGTACGGCTTCATCGAGATGGCCGACGCGCACACGACCGGCTCGTCGATGATGCCGCAGAAGAAGAACCCCGACGTCGCCGAGGTCGTCCGCGGAAAGACAGGCCGCGTCGTCGGCGATCTGGTCGCGCTGCTGGTCACGCTCAAGGGTCTTCCGCTCGGCTACAACCGCGACCTGCAAGAGGACAAGCCGCCCGTGTTCGACGCGGTTCATCAGGTCTCGATGTGCCTCGAGGTGCTCGAGCGCGTCGTGCTCGCGATGCGGTTTCAGCGCGAAAAGATGCGCCGTGCGCTGGACGCAGGCTTCGTCAACGCGACGGAGGTGGCGGACTATCTGGTCGAAAAGGGCGTTCCGTTTCGAGAGGCGCACGCGGTGGCGGGGCGGCTCGTCGCGCGCGCGATCGAGCTTCGGACGGACCTGCCCGGACTCTCGCTCGACGTCTTTCGTGAAGAGCACCCGGCGTTCGATGACGGGATCTATCCCGTGCTCGAGCCCGAGCGCGCCGTCGAGCGACGCAACATCGTCGGAGCGCCGGCCCGAGCGCGGGTCAAGGCCGCGGTAGACGACGCGATCGATCGCATTTCGAACAGAAAAAAAACATAGTGACCGCAGGTCACTTGCGCCCGAGAAACGACCGCCACAGCGCGCGCGTCGCCGCGTCGGGCAGCGCGATCCCGAGCGCGCGCTGCAGTTGATTGAGCGCTCCGACGACGACGCGACGCTCGCCCTGCAGCGCGCCTTCGACGCCCTTTCGGGCGACGTCCTCGGGCTCTAGCAGCGCTTGCCGCGCGATCCAACCGACGCTCCCGGGCGCACCGTCGAGAGGAAACCGCGCCGCGTCGAGAAACGGCGTCTTGGTGACGCCGGGATAGAGCACCGTGACGGTGACGCCGGTGCCGTCGAGCTCGTCGTGAAGCGCCTCGCTGAACGCCCGCACGTAGTGCTTGGTCGCCGCGTACACGGCGAACATGGGCACTGGCTGAAACGCAGCGGTGCTCGCCACCTGAAGCACCCTGCCGCTGCCGCGAGCCACCATCGCGCGGGTCACGTGCGAGGTGATCGTGGTGAGCGCATGAACGTTGACCGCGAGCATCGCACGGACCTTCGACGACTCGATGGAGAGGTGCTCGCCCCACGACCCGAGCCCCGCGCAGTTGACCAGCAAATCCGGCGCTCGATCGAGGACGTCGACGCGGTCGAGCAGCGCGCGGACCCCTTCGTCCGTCGAGAGATCTGCGCCGACCCGCGCGAGCAAGCGATCGCCCGCTTCCGAGGCGAGCCCGTCGAGCTCGCGCTGATCCCTCGAGCACGCCAACAGCGAAAAGCGCCGTGCGACGAGCTCGCGCGCGATCGCGAGGCCGATTCCGCTCCCCGCACCGGTCACCACCGCAATTCGCTCGGACATGGGCTCTGCTCCCTCAGCGGGGCCGTGACCACACCAAGGCTCGCCCGCGCCCCAGAGTGTGCCACACGCCGAGCACCGTTGACCGTCCGCGCGATGCACAGGTACCCCATTCGCTCGCGGCTGCGGAACGTTTTCGCGCACCCGTTGTCACTGCCGCCACTCCGCACGCCGAGCGCCAGCACCACCATGAGCGAACAAACTCCCAAGGACGACCTCGACCTCGAACCCGTACGGTCAGGCCCCAGCATCAAGTCCATCGCGCTCGTCGTCGTGGGCCTCTCGGCAGCGGGCGGCGCCATCTATGTCAACAACGCGAACCTCGAGAAGCGAAAGATCGAGCAGCTCCAGATCGCCTCGGACGCCTGGTCCGACCTGTCGCGCTGCTTGATGGGTCCGGGCGAGGTCGAGATCGGGCAGATCGCTCGACGCGCGCGGCGGATGGAGCTCGCTCTGCCGAGCTCGGTCGCGCGGCTCCCGTTGGCCGAGCGGCGACGGCAGTGGCCCTACCGCTGCGCCACGTACGCAAGCGTGATGACTCGCGCGCTCTTCGACTCCAAGAGCGCCGAGCACCGGCTGCTCAACGCGATCGTCTCGCAAGCGGCGACGGACCTCGAAGGCGGCGTGCTCCACACCGCCAAGGACGACAGGAGGCGCTATCTCGATGAGCTCTGGGCCACCGTCGAGCGCGCTCGGCTGCCTCGTGGACGGTCGCCGGTCGCGAGCATTCCTGCGCCGCCGACGCCGGTCGAGCCGATGAGCGCGCCGCTGCTCGAGGCGGTCTTCGCGGGGACCGACAACGCAAAGCCCATGGCCCAGGACGCCCTCGCGCAAAACACGCTTCGGGTGCTCTTCGGCGCGGGTGAGCGACGGCTCTGCACCTTCGAGAACGACGGCGGACCCACGGGCCTCTCGCGATTTTCGTGTGCGCGTATTCGACCTGCGGATTTCGAGCGCCAGCGCCCCTGGCTCGGCAGCGCAGAGGACGGACAGGCCCCCCTCTGGGGCGGTCGGATCAACGGAAACGACAGCATCGCCCGCGCGTTCTTGAGCCCAGCGGCGTCGATCGCCAACGCCACGTTCGGCGGCCACGTCACGAGCCAGTTCGTCACGCTCGTCGGAGACGGCGAGGGGCGACCGGACCTTCACGTGGTCGTTCGCCGACGCGGCAGCGAGACGTCGCAGGCGGTCACCGACTGGACCGAGCTTGTTTCTCCGCACACGATTTCGAATCGCCGCCCAGGCGGCTGGGTCTTCGGCGACGTGGTCGTGCTCCTCGGCGAGCGCGCAGCGTCGAGCGCGACGTCCTCTGCCGACGGTGGAGCGGCTTTGCCTGACGCCTCGCGCGCCGCAGGCGACGCAGGCGACGCAGGCGCCAGCGCAGGGCCTCGCGAGGGAGTGCTCTACGCCGGAGCGCTGTCGGTCGACGCCGCCACGCTTCGCGCGAGCTGGGCTGTTCCCTTCGGCGAACGCGGCGCGGCGGGCGGGCCGTGGCCCTCGGAGCTCCGCGTCGAAGCGTGCAGGACCGGCAACGGCGCGACAGCGATCGCTGCGTACACCAACGACGGTCACGCGCTGGTGCTGTGGCGGACGCCCAACGGGCTGCTCAACCCGATTCGCGCCGAGGCTCGCCCGGGCTCGATTCACTGCGACAACGAGTACCTGCGCATGACGTGGTTCGAGCCCGTGCCCATTCCGTCGGTGCACGTGGCCACCTGCGGCCAGACAGGCTGCTCGCACGCTCGATCGCCGTCGCCCGACATCGACACCGACCCGGTCGTCGCGTCGATCGGCAACAAGATCCTGGCCGTGTACACGCAGCGAACGACGAACGGCGGCTACGGCGGTCTGCGCTATCGACTCGCGCCGCTGATGGACCTCGCGACCGCAGAAGACCACGTCATCTTCGACGATGGCGAGCACGAAGGGCTCCAAGTCGAGGCGACCCTCCCCGTGTTCGTTCGTGGAAATCGCGCTGTCGTGTTCGTTACGTCGAAGGGTGTCGCCGGAGAAACCTACGCGTTTCGGATCAACGCCGACGGTTCGTCGACGCCCATCCGCGCCGCGACTCGTCCGTGAGCTCGCGCGGGAATCGACGGCGAACCGCTTGCGGTGTGCGGCCGGTGTGAATGTACAATTGCACCGCAGGAGTACATTCATGAAAACACGTTGGCTCGGACTGCTTTCGGCGGCGCTCGTCGCTGCTTCGGTTGGCTGCACGGAAGAAGGCGGGTTCATGAACGTCCCGGACGGGGGCCGCGCCGACACTGGGAATGGTCGCGGCGGACAGGACGTGTTCACGCCTCCGAGTGACACCGGCGCGATGTGCTACGACAGCGATGGGGACGGGATCGCGGACAACCTCGAGAACGGCGACTCGGACATGGACGG
>LNEO01000169.1 GCA_001465015.1 Deltaproteobacteria bacterium Ga0077539
CGAGCCGCGACCTGGATTGGACCAACTTATTCGGCGCATGTTGCGGTGCGGTGCCGAGCCGCACGGGGCGCGGAGCGATGGCGCTGCACTGCGACTCCGCAAAGGGCGACCGTCCGCTGCCGATCGATCCGACGGAGTCGAGCCACATCGACGCGATCGCGTACACGAGCGCGGGGCAGATCACATCAACGCGGCGCGAACACCAAACCGCTCTCGATGAAGTGCTTCAGCTCAACGTGGACGCGCTCGTTGATCGGCGCTTCGACGCGCTGACTGCGTTGCAGCTGGAGCTTCGACGACGCTTCGAAGACCGAGCGTTCCCCGTCGCCACGCTCGAGAAGTTGCTCGTTCAGATCGAGCGACCCGCGAGCGGGCAGCTCCGCCCTTTTTGTGGCTATCTCGCGTGGTGGCTTCGCAGGGCGATCCGCCGCAACGCCGCTCGGTAGCTGGCTGCGCGCATCGCGTCGACTGAGGACGACGGTACCTCAGAGCGGCAACGTGCAACGAATCAGCGTTCCCTTTGGTTGCGCGCGTAGCGCGGAGAATGTTCCGCCGATCGATTGAACGCGCTCGCGCATGCCGAGCAGTCCCGCGCCGCCTCGGCGAGTCATGCTCACGCGCTGCGGGTCCAGCCCGACGCCGTCGTCTCGCACCGAGACGACCAACGTGTCCTCTTCGCGCCGCAGCTCGACGTCGACCGTCGACGCGTTGGCGTGCTTGAGCACGTTGGTGAGCGCCTCTTGAACGACCCTGAACGCGACGGTCCGCACCGCGACAGGGAGCCCGTCGAGCTCCTCCGAGCGCACGAGGCACCGCACGCCCGAGCGCTCTTCGGTCCTGCGCGCGAGCCACTCGACCGCCGCGACCAGTCCGAGGTCGTCGAGCATCCGCGGCCGAAGCTCGCTCACGAGCTCGCGAACGAGCGAGGTCGTCCGCTGCAAGCCCGACTCGATCTCGCCGAGGTTTCCTCGAATCGCGGAGGGATCTCGCTCGAAACGCTCGCTCGTGTGCCGCGCGACAAAGGCCAGCCCCGTCAGCTCTTGCCCGAGCTCGTCGTGCAGCTCCCGCGCGATGCGCGTTCGCTCGTCCTCTCGCACTCCCTCGATGTGCGCGAGCAGCGCGCGGAGCTCGGCGGTGCGCTCGGCGACGTGAAGCTCGAGCTCTTGATTGAATGTGGCGAGGCGCCGCTGGTGCACGAAGTTCTCCCGCGCCAGAAGAAACAGCGTGTGACCGAGCCACACCACGAGCGACGTGACGCTGAGCATCACGCTCCACCAGAGCGCCCCGGCCGGATGCCCTCGGTAGCTCGGGTGCAGCCCCCAGTACCCCAGCGCTGCCGACAGGGCGACGCACACTGTCACCGCGATCCTCGTCGAGAGCGTAAACGGAAGGGTGATCGTCGCGAACAACGGCAGATAGAGCAGGTGCAGAAAGGGCGTCTGCGGATCCCCTGCGCGCGCCATCGCGTCGCCCGCCACCGTCGTGCACGCCACCAGCATCGCGACGAAGATCGACGGCATCGCCCGCGCTCCTGCGGACCAGCGAGCGAGCGAGAGGTAGATCGCCGCGGAGAGCGCGACGACGACCCTCCATCGCACGAACGCGCCGCGCGCCGCGCCCTCGAGCACGAGCCAGTCGATCGGCCAGAACAACAGCGCGCCGACGAGCGCGACCGCCGCGACGCTCGCGCCGTGAGCGACGAATTTGCGGTGCCGACGCGCGTCGAACTCGAGCACTGCGCCCTCGTCCTGGGACCCCGCGCGCGCACCCCACAGCGAAAGTCCCTCTCGCAGCGTCTCGCTCAGCCGTGCCATCAGCGTGTTGTGTACCTCAATCGCCCGGCGACGACGCGCGGGTCGCGCGGCGACCTCGAGCGCTCAGCGCGAGCCAACGTGTGGGATCGCCGCCCCTGAAGGACGCTCCACGCCTGTGTTATTCTTCAGCAGTCCACCCCCCCACCGCTAGCACTCGATGACCGAGGCCGCTGTCCTGAATCACGAGCTCGTCGCGCTGCGCGCAGGGGACCAGATCGGCCCCTACAAGATCCTCTCGTTGCTCGGGCAAGGGGGAATGGGATCGGTGTTTCTCGCGCGCCACGGCCGGCTCGATCGCGACGTGGCCATCAAAGTGCTGCGTCCCGACTCCGACCCCTCGCCGACGCACATCGAGCGATTCGTGCGAGAAGCGAAGGCTGCGGCCGCGATCCGCCACCCCCACGTCGTCGATGTGTACGACGTCGGCGCGCATCGCGGCGCGCTCTACATGGTGATGGAGCGCCTGCACGGAGACCCCCTCTCGGACGTGCTCGAGGGCCGCAAGAAGCTGTCTGTCGAAGAGACGCTCGACGTGATCCTGCCGATCCTCGACGCGCTCGACCTCGTGCACGACGAGGGCATCGTCCATCGCGACGTCAAGCCAGACAACATCTTCATCGTGCGCGGAAGGCGACGGACGTTTCCCAAGCTGCTCGACTTCGGCGTCTCGAAGGTGCGCGCCGCCGCCGACGGCCCGAAGCTCACGGGCGCCTCCGCGCTCATGGGAACGCCCGCGTACATGGCCCCCGAGCAGATCATCGAAGCGCGCGAGGTCGATCGCCGCGCGGACCTGTACTCCGTGTGCGCGATCGTCTTCGAGTGCGTCACCGGTCGCCGCCCGTTTCGTGCTCACACGGTGTTCGAGCTGCTCAGGCAGGTCGTCGAAGAGCCGGCGCCGCGCGCGTCGTCGATCGAAGCGAGCATTCCCGCGGGGCTCGACGAGATCCTGGCGAAGGGCCTCGCCAAGCGCCCCGACGATCGCTTCGCGTCCGCTGACGAGCTCAGCCGGGCGCTCGTGCGGTTCGCGAGCGCCGAAGCGCGGGTGCTGTGGGGCCGCGACAACCCCTCGGTGACCACTGCCCGCGCTGGGAGCGGTGCGCGCGCGGCGACGGTCGCTCCGAGGAAGCCCGTTCCTCTCGGTCGCTCGTCCGCGACGATCGACGTGGACACAGTGCAGGCGATCGACGCGCTGTTCGCGAAGGAGCTCGATGTCGCCGCGAAGGAAGCGGACGGGCTGCGCGCCGAGTCCCCCGCGCGACAAGCGATCGCAGGGACCTCCAAGCAGGCACCAGCGTCGCGACCCACCGCACGCGCGCTGGCGATCGCCTCGGGGATCGCCTTCGTGAGCATCACGCTCGTCGCTGCTGTCGGGCTTCGCGACCGCAGTGCGACTTCACCGAGCCAGAGCCCGCCTCTCCGCTCCCCTCCGTCGACCGCTACCCCGACGATCGCTGTCACTGCGGCTGCGGTCGACTCGGGTGCGACGCTCGCGCGCGCAGCGAACGCGGCTTCACCCGACGCAGCGGCGCTCGCGGCGCTCGTCGACTCGTCGCACGAGCGCGGCAGGCCACGGGATCCGATCACGCCGGTGACCTTGCGCGCCGCTCCTCGCGCGACGGTCGCGACGCCCTCCAGGCACACCGCGGACGCTGGGCACCGTCCGCTTCGACCCCACGAGAGCGTCTATGCGATCGATTGAGCTTCGTGCGCTCCTGTGCGCTGGCTGCGTGTGCGCCCTGGGCCGCCATGCGGCGGGGCAGACTGCTCCCGACGAGCGCTCACAAAACGCGCAGCAAACGGCGAGCACGTCCGATCCCCGAGCGATCGCGGCGCGACGAGCGCTCATCGAAGACGCGATGCGGGCGCGCGTCGCCGGCGATCACGTGCGCGCCCTCGATCTCGGACGACGAGCGGTCGAGCTGCAGTCGTCGCCCACGCTCCGTCGCTTCGTCGCTGAAGAGCTCCTGGTCAATCGTCGCTGGTCCGAAGCGGCGGGCATGGCAGAGCTGTGCGAAAACGATTTTCGGAGCGCGCCTGCGTCGAGGCCGCGCGACGAGCACATCGAGTCTTGTCGACAAGTGCGAAGCGAAGCGCTCTCGCACACCGGTCGCATCACGATTCACTGGGTCGCCGCGGCGCCTGCAGACTCGCGCGTGACGATCAACGGCAGCCTGGTTCCGCCGGCGCTGATCGGCGTCCCGATGGTCGTCGACGAGGGACGGTCTCGCGTCGAGGTGACGCACGCAGCGTTTCGCCCGATCTCGCGAGACATCACGGTGCTGGCCGGGGCGACCGTCGATGTTCCGCTCGAGCTGACTCCACGCGACGCGCCTCGACCGCTGCCTGATCCATCGGGCCCGAGTCGCGCGCGACCCAACGCGGGAATCGTCGC
>LNEO01000170.1 GCA_001465015.1 Deltaproteobacteria bacterium Ga0077539
GCGCCGTGGGAGCGATCGGCGCAGCAGCCGCGGTGGGCCTCGAAGTCGGCGCGGTCGTTGTCGCGGGGGCGTTCGATCGGCAGTGTTTTCCCAACGACATCGCGCAGCCCGGTGCGTTGTGCGCCGAGCGCTACGTCAACGATCAACGCTCGATCGACGCGCTGCAGATCGGCGCGGTGAGCGGCCTCGTCGCAGCCGGAGTCGGCGCCACCATCGCCGTCATCGGCGCGCTCAACCCGGCGCGTCGGACCGTAACGGCCCTCGTAACGCCGGCAGGGTTGCAGCTCGGAGGCATCTTTTGAACGAGCGTCTGCCGATCACGTGCGCGCTCGCGGTGGTCGCGATCACTGGATGCATCCGGCTTCGTGACCCCAACGCTGGCGCCGACGCGAGCGACGCGATGGATGTGGTGGTCACCGACCGTGTTGGCGACCTGTCCGAAGGTTCTGTGGACGCGCTCGGTGAGGATGGGCCCGACGACAGCGGGGTCGATCTCGACACGGGAAACGACACGGGAAACGACACGGGAAACGACACGGGAAACGACACGGGAAACGACACGGGAATCGACACGGGAAACGACACGGGGACCGACACGGGGATCGACACCGGCGTGGATACGGGGATCGACACCGGAAGCGACACAGGCGCGGACGTACGCACAGACAGCGGCGTCTTCGACTCTGCGCTGCCGCTCTGTCTGCCTGCGACGTGCGCTCCGTTGTCGACCCTCGTCGCCTGCGGCGGTTGCCTCGCCGATGTTCGCTCGAACCGCAGCCATTGTGGGCGCTGCGCGAACGCGTGCGCGGCCAACGAGCAGTGCCGCGGCGGACTCTGCCAGGGCTACGACCGCGTCTCGACGGCGAGCGACGTCAGCGGAGCGAGCAGCGGAGGTCAGGCGTATTGCTGGGGAGCAAACCTCTCGAACAGCGTCGCGATGACGGGCGCGCGGTTCGACATGCCCGTGCGGATCGCGGGATTGCCGGCAGGCAGCCGCGTGTTCGACCTCGCGCGAGGTCGAGACTCGGCGTGCGTACTCGCCGCCAGCGGCGGCTCTCTCGACGTGGGGCCCGCGTACTGTTGGGGCAACCCAAGCTCGTTCGACGGCGTTGGCGTGGTCTTCGCGCCCACCGCGACGCCCGTCCCTCTGCCAGGAACGAGCGAGCTCTTCGTGGACATCGTCGCGAGCGCGGACTTCGCGGCGTACATGGCGCGCACCCCACGCGGCGCGGTGTTCGCGTGGGGAGTGGATTGGTCCGGCGTGTTTGCGACGGCGCCTCTCGGCGGAGCAGGGAGCGGCGTGATGCGCGCGCCGTTCGAGGTCGGCGCGCTTCGAGGCTACGCAGAGCTCTCGTTGGGCGGTCGTTTCGGCTGCGGACGAACGTGTGACGGCCGCGTGCTGTGCTGGGGCCTCAACTCGGAGGGACAGCTCGGACGAAGGACGATGAGCGAGTTCGATGCGACGCCCGTCGCCGTGCGCGGCGCCGATGGAAACGTGTTGCAGGATATCGTTTCGGTGTCCGCAGGCGACACGTTTGCTTGCGCGGTCCGAGGCAACGGAACGGTGCTCTGCTGGGGCGCCAACCAATGCGATCAGCTCGGCGACGCCAACGCGGGTGGCACGCGTCCGGCGTTTTGCAACCCGCGCGAAGGTCCGAGGACCTCGCGCGACACGGCCGTTGCGACGGTCGTTCTGGGGCCAGGCGGCGTCGCGTTCGGCAACGCGTTGTCGGTGAGCGCTGGGCTGTCGCACGCGTGCGCGATCGTGCGAGGCGCCACGGGGGGCGAGCTCTACTGTTGGGGATCGAACAGCTCGGGCGAGAGCGGTTCGCCGACGCTCGGACTCGCGAGCGCGACGCCGACGCGAGTCGATCTCGGCGCTCCGGTCGTGCAAGTGAGCGCAGGGTTCGGGCAGACCTGCGCGCGGCTCAGTAGCGGCGTTGTTCGGTGCTTCGGGAGCAACAGCGTCGGCCAGTGCGGAGCACCACACGGGCCGGTCTTCGAAGCTCCGGGCAGCAGCATTCTGGGACCGCGTGATTCGTAGCCGACTGGCGAGCTGCACAGGGAGTGCTCGTCGCGTTGTGCACATGGTGCCAGTCCCAGTGGCAGGCTCGCTGCCACCAGTGGCAGAGGCGCTGCCACCGGGAGCGGCACCGCGGGGACGCTCGCGTCACTCGTCGCGGTCGGCGTCGAGCTTCAGCGCGATCAACACGCGGCCGAGAGGCGCGAGTTGATCGAAGCGCACAGCGTCCAGCGTGACCTTGTTGTCGCGCACCTTCACAGACACGTTGTTCAGCGACGGGTCCGCGGCGATGGCTTTGGTGACGGCCTTGGCGCTCTTCGAGATGCGCGCGGCGGGAGCGCCCTCCGCGCGGGACTCTTGGCCTTGCAGCGCGCGTAGCTCGTTGGCCGTGACTTGCTCGAGGGTGAGCGAGCGACGCTTTCCGTCGCGCTCGACCGTGTAGCGAAGCGCTGCGAGGTCCAGCTTCTTGGGGGCATCCGGCGCGACCCATTCGACGCCCTTCTTCTTGGCCTCGGCGCGCTGCCGAGCTTCGTCGATCGAGTACGCGAGGTCGATCTTGGTCACGGTGAACCGCTGCTCTTCGTCCGGTGACGCGAGCTTCGCGACCCGGGCGTTGCGGGCGCCCGTTCGATACTCCTCGCGCGTGTGCTTCTTCATCCACGCCGCGGCGTTGGGCGTCTCGTCGTCGAAGAGAAAATACTTCTTCGCGAGCACCGTTGCGACCGCCTCCCACTTGCGATCCCAGCCGCGCAGCTCGTCGCGCTCGGCGAGGGTGATCTCGCGCAAGAGCGCGTCGTACTCCTTGCGCTCCTTGGGCGGCGGAGCGACCTCGATGGGAGGTTCTGGGGCGGGCTTCGACGGCGTGCGTCTCGTCGCGCGCTTCGCGGACTTCTTCGGCGCGCTGGCGGTAGCGGGCTTCTTGGTCTTGCTCTTCTTCGCGGTTGCCATGGCGCGGAATGATATCGTGGGTTTGCGATCTGCGATCGGGATGGAGCAGACATGGCCACGAAGTCAGTGAATTTCGCGTTCATCGCGGCGCGTACGAGCGAGCTCGAGTCGCTGCTCGCCAACGCCGAACGGGACTGGACCCGCGATCCGCCGGCGTGTCTGTTTCGGCTTCGCACGGCGTCGGAGTTTCTCGGTCGCAACGCGGCCGCCCGCCTGGGAATCAATCCCGCGACGCTCAAGAACCTCACCGACGTGATCGAGCGCCTCGAGGCGGCGAAGGTTCCCGCGGACGTGATCGCGATCTTCAATCGCCTGCGCAGGCTCGGCAACGACGCGGCGCATCGGTACGACGGCGCTTCGAGCGACGCGCTGTCCGCGCTGCGAGACGCGCTCGCGTTGTGCGCGTGGTTCGAGCGGACGTGCTTCGACCGAGCGTTCGTGACGCCGTCCTTTCGAACGCCCGTCGACCCCGAGGCCGAGCGTCGCGCGCTGGTCGCGTCGCTCGACGAGCTCGAAGCGAAGAAGCTCGAAGCAGAGCGAGAGAGAGAGCGACTGGAAGACGAGAAGCGTTTTCTCGAGCTCAGCCTCGAGAGCGCCAAACGCATCGCGGATGAAGCCGAGCGGGCGGCACGCGAACGGGCGGTGGACGCAGGGACCATCGTCAACGAGTTCTTGTCGCGCGCCGATGAGGCCGCCCGTAGCATGCGACGCACCGAAGAAGACGTGCGGCGCGACATCGACGCGCAGCTCCGCGCGGTCGGGTGGGAAGCGGACTCGACCATGCTTCGCTACCCCGACGGAGCCCGCCCCGAACCGGGAAGAAACCGCGCGATCGCCGAGTGGCCAACGAGCAGCGGCCCCGCGGACTACGCGCTCTTCATGGGAAAGCGCGCCGTCGGCGTGATCGAAGCCAAGCGAGACAATCGCAACGTCGCCGGCGCGATCGAACAAGCGCGCCGCTACGCCAAGAGCTTCGACCCGACCGACGCGACGCTGCTCGAAGAGTCGCCTTGGCGTGATCATCGCGTGCCGTTCTTGTTGTCGACCAACGGGAGGCCGTATCTCCGGCAGCTCGAAGTCGAGAGCGGCGTGTGGTTTCTCGACGTGCGCGAGAAGAGCAATCACCCGAAGGCGCTGCAGGGATTCGTGTCGCCCGAGGGGCTCGAAGCGCGGCTCATCGAAGACATCGCGCGCGCGGACGGGGCGCTGCGCGAGAGCTCGCTCGACAAGCTCGAGCTTCGACCGTATCAGCGCAACGCCATCTCTGCGGTCGAGCGAGCCATCCTCGCGGGCAAGCGCCGCATGCTGGTCGCGATGGCCACGGGGACGGGCAAGACGCGCACGGCGACCGCGCTGCTCCACCGTGTGCTCGAGTCCAAGCGCTTTCGCAGAGCGCTCTTCATCGTCGATCGACGCTCGCTCGGAGAGCAGACTTCGGACGCCTTCGCGACCGCGCGGATGCTGGGCGGTCGAACGCTGGCCGAGATCTACAACCTCGCGGGCCTGGACAAGCGCAAGCCCGACAAAGAGAGCAGCGTGCACGTCGCGACGATCCAGTCGCTGATGAAGCGGGTGATCGAAGAGGATCGCGACGCGCCTGCGGTGGACACCTACGACCTGGTGATCGTGGACGAGTGCCACCGTGGGTACACGCTCGATCGCGAGGCGACCGACGACGAGCTCTCGTTCGCGGACCTGAGCGAGTACGTCTCGAAGTACCGCCGGGTGATCGAGCGCTTCGACGCTGTGGTCGTCGGCCTCACGGCGACGCCCGCGCTGCACACGACCGAGATCTTCGGGCACCCCGTGTATCGCTACACGTACACCGAGGCTGTGACCGAGGGGTATCTCTCTCCGCAAGAGCCGCCGTATCGCATCGAGACAGAGCTCTCGCGGGGCGGGATCACCTACGGCGTCGGCGAGAAGATCGTGACGTACGACCCGGTGACGAAGGTGACGAACACGAGCGAGACCCCCGACGAGCTTCGCTTCGACGTCGACGATTTCAACCGCGGGGTGCTCACCGAGGGGTTCAACCGCGCCGTGTGCGTTCAGTTGGCGGAGCACATCGACCCAGACCTACCGGACAAGACGTTGGTGTTCTGTGTCGACGACCGGCACGCGGACCTCGTCGTGGACCAATTGAAGAAGGCGCTCGACGAGAAGCTCGGCGGGATCGACGACGAGTGCGTCGTGAAGATCACCGGTCGCTCGGATCAGTACGACAAGCTGATCCGAAGGTTTCGCAACGAGCGTCGTCCCTCGGTGGCCGTGACGGTCGATCTGTTGACGACGGGAATCGATGTTCCGGCGATCACGACGCTGGTGTTCTTGCGGCGGGTGAAGAGCAGGATCTTGTACGAGCAGATGTTGGGGCGCGCGACGCGGCTGTGTCCCACCATTGGAAAAGAGTGTTTTCGCGTGTTCGACGCGGTCTCGCAGTGCGATCTCGTCGGCGATCTGACGGACATGCGACCGACGGTGGTCACACCGAAGCACACGTTTACCGAGCTCGCGAGGATGGCGCTCGAAGGCGGGACCAGCGAGCGCTACCGAGACGGCCTCCGCGAGGACTTCGCGCGCAAGCTGCGACGAAACAGGGCTCCGATCGAGCGGGCGTTCGCGAGCGAGTTCGAAGCGCTCGCGGGCGCGTCTGTGCGGGACTGCCTCCGAGCGCTCGATGACGGTTCGGGCGAGGACTTCGTTCGCTGGTTGATCGATCGCCCCGAGTTGGTCGCGTGGCTCGACGCGCCGAGGGCGGGCAGCGATCGACGCAAGGTGATCCACAGCGGCGAGGACAAGGTCGTGGAGGTGTGGCAGGACTTCGGCGGGCGCGCGCCGGCGGACTATCTGCGGGAGTTTGCTGATTTCGTCGCGGCGAATCGCAACCGCGTCGACGCGCTGATGGTGCTGGCGACGCGGCCGAAGGACATGACCCGCGCGCAGCTACGAGCGTTGGCGACGCTCCTCGACGAGGGAGGATTCAGCGAGCGAGGGTTGCAGGCGGCGACGCGGCTCGTGAGCAACGTGGACGTCGCCGCGAGGCTGGTGGGGTTCGTGCGGCAGCGCGCGGTGGGCGACGCGCTCTTGTCCTACGACGAGCGCGTCGAGCGCGCGAAGCGCGAGCTGCTCGCGTCCCGCGCATGGAACGAGAACCAGCGCAAATGGATCGAGCGCATCGCGGAGCAAGTGCGGCTCGAGGTGATCGTGGATCGCGAGGCGCTCGACAGCGGAACGTTCGCTGCCAACGGCGGCTTCGCGGCGATCGACAAGCGCTTCGAGGGAAAGCTCGCGGAGGTGCTCAGCGACTTTCACGAGAGGATCTGGAAGCGGGCGGGGTGACCGCGGCTGTGGGAGGCGCGTGAGTGTCACGCGTCGTCGTCAGTGGTCTCGAGCTCCGATCGAAGCACCGGCGAGACGTAAACCATGAACGGCAACGCGCTGTCCCGCGCGCGATCGACAATGGCGTCGCGCAATCGAGTGACATCCTCGAGCTGCGGCTCGAACTCGAAGACGAAGTCGACATAGGCCGCGTCGTCGCCGACCCAGTCGCGCCCGAAGCGCATCTGCACGTCGAGAAGGTTCGCGGCAATCGCGGGCCCGAGCTGGCCACGCACATCCGCCACGATCTCAGTGAACGCAGCGCGGAGCTCGTCGATCGGCGGATGGGCGGTGGCGTGCTTGGACATAACGGAGGCAGAATAGCAGCAGGTCGCGACTGGGGCGTGAATTCAAACAGTATTGGTTTCGCGCATGATTTGTCCGGCGCCAGATCCCGCAGGAGCACCGAGGGATCGGTTGCGTCAGTTGCCATGAACGCCGCTTGCGCCGGTTCGATGGCGCGCGCTAGATTGCTGCCGTGCTGCGGATCGAAGACTCGCCCGTACTCAAGGACGAGGCCGCGCGGGTGGCAGGCCTCGTCGCGAAACAGCAACAGACGCTCGTGCGCGTCCGCGCGTCGTCGATTGACGGTGAGCGTCTCTTGGGTGCCGTCATCGCTCAGCTGAATCACGCCGTCACGGTGCGAATCAACTCGTCGATCGACCAGATCTCCGAGGCGTCGCTCGTACTGCTCAATGAACTCACTCTCAGTGAGCGTGAGCGAGCTGCGGTACAACTGCGTGAGTCGCTCTCGTCAGCGACGAAGTATCAAGCCTGGCTCGAGCACATCTCGAAGCAAATCGAAGGGCGGCCGTTGATCATTGAGCAGATCGACCGGCTCGCAGCGCATCGAGCGGACTCGTTGAACGACGCGATCGCTGAGCGTGCGCAGTGCCTACGTCGGTGGTGTTTCGAGCAGGCGGCGATCGTCACAGTGCACTCGTATGTGTCGCTTCCGCGCGAGCGATGGAAGGTCATCGCCCCGAAGCTCGAATCTGGACCAGCCGTGCGCTTGATGAACGGAGCGGAGCGATCGTCGGAGTTTTCGTGGGAGCAGGTCGAGGATCCGATCGCGTATCGCCTTGCGCTGACGCTACAAGCGCTGGGCGTCACTGGCCTCTCTCAGTTCGAGCCCACCGCTCTCAGGGAGAAGATCTGGGATCTCGTTCCAGAATCGGTGCGGATTGTCCTGCGGCTGCTTGCCGTACACGGTCGGCCCATTCCGCGAGCGCTCGTCGAGCGATGGCCAAACGTCACGCACGAGGGTATCGATCGAGCCCTCTCTCTTGGATTGTGCCTGGATCGCGCGGGGCATCTCGTCGTCGAAGACGAGTGGATCGACTGGTACCAGCGAGCCGCGCCTGCCGCTCGGGTGCGCGATTTTCACCGCGTGATCGCTGATGCGATGAGCGCAGACAAGCAACTCGGCGACGGCGACGCCCTCGCGTGGCATCAACTCTTTCGCCATCTGCTCGCGTGCGGCGAAGTTGACCGAGCGTGGCGGTTTGCGGAGCACGGACTCGAATTGATGGTCGCGTACGCCCGCTCGCTCAGCGAAAACGGCGAGTACCAGAGCGCCGCAAAGCTCTACGAGCGTGTCCTCGAGACAGGCGAGCAAGCACCTCGGCTGCGGGCCTACGCTAAACACTACCTTCATTTCAACCGTGCCCACGCGCGTCCCGAGCTAGAGAGCCCCGCAGAGACCGCCGCTGGCTACCGCGAGGCAAACAAGCTCTGGCCTGAAAACGCGCAGTTCTGGTCGCGCACCATTCGCGCGTCGATCCTCGCGAACGAGAGAGCCGAAGCCCGTCGGGCGATGCAAGAGGCAACAGCACGCGTCCCTGCTCACGACGACCGAGGTGCTCGCTTGTACGCGCGCACGGCGCGTCGATTGGTCGAGCTCGGCTACCCCATGGACGCGATCGAGATTTTCGGCGCCTACCAGCCCGACGGCGAGCGCGCGCGAGAGAACTTCGACGCGATGTGCGTGCTGTTGGATCGAGGATGGACGACCTCGGAGCTCGTTTGGCGTGACGAGCTGGTGTGGCATTGCGAGCCGCCGATGCTCGCGCGACTCGCCCTCTCGCGTGAGTCGTGGCAGTGGACCTTTTCTCTCGGAGACTTGGGATTTGGATCCGGCGCGACACCAATTGCAGCAGTGGATAGCTTCGTAGCTCAGTACCGATCGTCGCAAGCGATCACTGCGACCGCTCCGACTTCGCGCCCACACGTGGGCGGCGAGCTCTCTTGGCCTTGGCTTTCTGATGAGGAAGCAACCGAACGCAACGAATGGTGGCGCAGCGTCGAGTCACTCGATTCCGCTCAGCGTGCTTCGAAGCTGCTCGCGCGCGTGAGCGACCGATGGAAGCGCTCGCAGAACACCCAGGCAGTGCTGGGTGAGTGGTTGGATTGGCTTCGGGTGTTGTTGCTCTGTGGTGACGCACAAACGATCGACGCGCTTTTCAACAAGTTCACAGACGCTGACGCGTTGCCGAGAGCGGGCGCGACGCTTCTGCTGTCGTTGACGCGCGAGAGTCGAGAGGCGTTTGACTCGCGCGCAGCGTTCATCGAGCGCGTGGGCGGATGGATGCGCGACCGCGACGATCGCACCGATCCGCAGGTCGAGCGCATGCTGAAGGCCGTGCGCTGATGAGCCCTGCGAACCAGGACATCGAGCGGCAGGGCGGCGCGGCTCTCTCGGGCGTTGCCGTTGTGCTCGCGCCGATGAGCGCGACGCAGCTGCACGTTGGGCTCCGCTACGAGCACGAAGACGCTGAGCGCGTCGTGCACCTCGCCTGGTATCTCGCGCTCCGTTGCGCGGACCGAGCGTGCTTCGTCGACAAGAGATATCGCGATCAGTGGGCCAAGATCGACCTCGACCTTTGTTCGACGGAAGCAGAATCGGTCATCGCGATCTGCGAGGGCATCAAGCGATGGAGCACCGGTCGCGACCGCAGCGCACGCTATGGCCTCTTGCCCGAGCGCGCCGAGATCGCCGCTGACGGGACGATCCCAGTCCAGTCCGAGTTCACCTGTGCGACGTTCGTGCTCGCGGTCCTTCGATCCGGAGGCGTGGATCTTGTCGACCTCGCTCGTTGGCCCGATCCGACAGAAGAGGACCGGACGTGGCAGCGAGAGACCGCGTCAGCGCTCGCAGCGTACGTCGCGTTTCTGCTCCCTCGGCTCGAAGGACCGACGCGCGAACAAGCACAGCAAGATCAGCGCTCGTTCGAGAGCGGCGTTGGCGTCGGATCGAAGCTCTGCCCGAGCGACGAGTGGCCCGTCGCGTCCACGCGTGCGGACGAACGCGGCGCCGAAATTCAGTTCGATCCAGCAGCCTGATCGATCGCCTCGCGCGACAGCGTCCCGTCCGGTCATCAGGCCACCGTGATCGAGCGCATCTCTGTTACAAATCCCCTCCGCGATGGCCGAGAGCACCAGTGACATCGTCGCGAAGCTGTGGGGCTTCTGCGACATCCTCCGCGACGACGGGATCACCTATCAGCAGTACGTCACCGAGCTGACGTTCTTGCTGTTCTTGAAGATGGCCGCGGAGGTCACGGACCCGTCGAAGAAGAAGAAGATCGAAGAGCTCTTGCCCGACGAGTGTCGCTGGTCGGTGCTGAAGGGCACGCTCGGCGAGAAGCGGCTCGAGGCGTACAAGAAGATGCTG
>LNEO01000171.1 GCA_001465015.1 Deltaproteobacteria bacterium Ga0077539
TTGGAGTGCGGCCGCTGGATGACATCGATTGTTGCACGGGACGAGGGACTCGAACCCACGACCTGCGGATTTGGAATCCGCTGCTCTACCGACTGAGCTAGTCCCGTAAATTTTCACTTGGTTTCGACGTGCAGCGTGTGAGCGCCGCACGTCTTGCAAAACTTCTTGAGCTCGACCGCCTTCGCGTCGGGCCGACGCGCCCTTGAAGTTTTGTAGTTTCGCGAGCCGCATGCGCTGCAGACCAACGTCACTGCGATTCGATCACTCTTTGACCCCATAGGGTTTGTCCGAAAGGGAGCGGTCATGTAGCGCGTCCGAGGCGGTTCGTAAAGAGCCGCGGAGCCCTCCCTGACGAACCCTGCTGTTTTCGAGGGTATTCCCCGCAGATCCAGCGATCGCAGCGACCGGCGACGACGAGTTTGTCGCCGTCGCCGGCCCTGCGAATGCCCCGCCGTGGTCGTGGTCGTGGTCGTGGCCGCGCTCGCTTTGCCCGCGTCAGCTCAGCCGACGAGCTCGGTCACCGCGCCAGCAGCCACCGTGCGGCCGCCCTCGCGGATCGTGAACTGCGTGTTGGCCTCGAGAACGACGGGGCTGCTGAGCTCGACCTGAACGCGAACAGTCTCGCCCGGTCGCGCGACCTCGACGCCGTCGAGCAGCGTCACTTCGCCGGACACGTCCGAGGTGCGCACGAAGAACTGCGGGCGGTAGCGAGACGCAAACGGCGTGTGCCGTCCGCCCTCCTCCTTCGTGAGCACCCTCAACGTGGCGACGAAGCGGGTCGACGCCTTGACCGAGCCAGGCGCCGCGAGCACCTGACCGCGCTCGACCTCGTCGCGACGAACGTTGCGCAGCAAGAGCCCGGTGTTGTCACCGGCGCGCGCGCACTCGAGCGTCTGCTTGAAGGTCTCGACGCCGGTCACCGTCGCGGTGCGCGACGCGCCGAAGCCGAGGAGCTCGACGGCGTCGCCGACGCGGACCGTTCCGCGATCGACCACGCCGGTGACCACCGTTCCGACGCCGCGGACCGAGTGAACGTCCTCGACCGAGAGCAGAAACGGACCGTCGAGGTCGCGCGCGGGCTCGGGGATGGTCGCGTCGAGCGCCTCTGCGAGGGCCACGATCGACTCTTCCCACCGCGCGTCGCCGCGCAACGCAGGGAGCGCCGCGCCGCGAACGACCGCGCATTCGTCACCGTCGAAGCCGACCTTCACGAGCAGCTCGCGAGCCTCGAGCTCGACGAGGTCGATGAGCTCGGGGTCCTCGACCGCGTCGCACTTGTTCACGAACACGACGACGTGCCGAACGCCCGCCTGCCGCGCGAGCAAAACGTGCTCGCGGGTCTGCGGCATGATCGAGTCCAGCGCAGACACGACGACGATCGCGCCGTCCATCTGAGCCGCACCAGTAATCATGTTCTTGACGTAGTCCGCGTGCCCGGGGCAGTCGACGTGCGCGTAGTGACGCTTGGGCGTCTCGAACTCGGCGTGACCCGCGGCGACCGTGAGCGTCTTGGTGGCGTCTCGCACGACGCCGCCGCGCGAGATCTCGCCGTAGTCTTTGACGGCGTACGCGAAGCCGTAGCGCCGGCTCAGCACCGCGCTGAGCGCGGCGGTCACCGTGGTTTTGCCGTGGTCGATGTGCCCGATCGTTCCGACGTTGACGTGGGGCTTGCTGCGGTTGAATCGCTCCTTGTTCATGGGAGCTGCTCCTGCGTGACGTGCGCGAGACGCAGGCGCGCGCTGCCCGACGCCCCAATGCGCGAGCCCGACGCGCGCCCATCGCCTCCGCGACGTGCGCGACAACACCGAGCGAGCGCTGGCTCAGCCTTCGATCACCGTGATCGAACACCAGCCTCGCTTCGGTGCGCCGTGTGTTGCGTCCCGCCAGACGACGCTGGCGGGCCGGTATCTCACCGCACGTTCCCTCAACAATCCGCGACGAGCGCCCAGCCCTCGCGGGGACGAAACCCGCGCGCACACTTGTTTGAAAGTGTGTGTCAGGTTCGTCTATCGATGACGCGAGGCTGATACCCCGCTCGCGATCATCGATGTTGTGGAGCCCACCATGGGGATTGAACCCACGACCTCTTCCTTACCAAGGAAGTGCTCTACCACTGAGCTAGGTGGGCGGCGGCTTTGCGGAGCGGGAGACGGGATTCGAACCCGCGACATTCAGCTTGGAAGGCTGACGCTCTACCAACTGAGCTACTCCCGCGTTGGCAGATGATGAGAAAGTGTTTGGTCGTTGGAGTCTTGGTGGAGAGTGATGGATTCGAACCATCGTAGGCATAAGCCGGCAGATTTACAGTCTGCTCCCTTTGGCCGCTCGGGCAACTCTCCGTACTTTTCACGCGAGCATCAGAGGATTGCTCGGCGTTGCATTTGATGATTGGGGCTGGCGACGGGACTTGAACCTGCAACCACCAGTTTACAAAACTGGCGCTCTACCGATTGAGCTACGCCAGCAGCTCGCTCGTGAGGGCCCCGCCTACTAGCCCCGCGAACGGGGCGTGTCAAGCGTTGATCTTCGCGTGTAGCAACAGACTCGCGAGCCGCGCTCGGTCATCGTCGGCGCACCAAGGTCGGTCCTGCGTCCGCCGCGCTCGCGCCGCTCGAGGACACAGCTCCGTCGGCGTTCAGCGAAACGGACGCGTCCGCCGCCGAGGCGTCGACGCTCGCGACCCCCGCGTCGCTGCTGGTGGGGCCGCTGGCGGCGCTGCACTCGGGCGAGCGGCGATACAGCTCTGGGCCTGGGCCGCGAAGGACGAACTGCTGAATCTCGTCGAGCTGCGCCTGCGCGCGCTGCGCCCAGGTGTTGTCGGCGATCGCGTTGCGGCGCGCCATCGAGATGGTGGCCTCGAAGGCGCGCAGCGATCCCTGCAACAAGATGCGTAGCCGTCGGTTGTTCGCCGTTCGATCGCGGTAGAGGCGGATCGCGGGCTCCTCCCAGTCGCACGGGAGCTGGGCGCCGACGATCGACAACCAGAGCGAGCGGTACATCTCGCCGATCGAGAAGCCGGCGGCCGCCGCCCAGTGAGGGTTGCCGACGCGAATGGCGTCGTTGAACAAGACGTGCCCGTGGACGACGTGCTGCACGCGGCGCTCGATCGCGAGGTCGATCGCCGACGCAGTGTCGTCGACGCGGAGAACAATCTCCGCGGCCTGCTGCCTCGACACCTCCCCCAACACAAATCGCGCTTGCGCGATGTAGGTGTCGTCTCCGAGCGCCGCGACCGCCTCCGCCGTCGGAACGAGCGACACAGCGTCCTGCGCGGCCCTCGTCGCCGCCGCGCGATCGCCGAGCGCGAGCTGAGCGGCAGATTGCCTTCCGAGCGCCTCGACGCGATCGATCAGTGAAAGCCGTGGAATCCCGAGGACTCGGTCCGTGGCCGTCACGATTTCGCGCGCGCGATTGGCGCTCTCGCTCACAGCCGCGACGCGAAACCACCCGTCCCGCGCGAGGTCGTGGTTGCCGCCTTGCGCCGCGGCGGTGGCCGCCAAGGTATACGCGGCGATGGCCTCGGCGTGCCGTCCCGAAGCTTGCTGCGCCTGCCCAACGTTGAAGTGTGCGGCGGCGAGCAACGGCGACGACGCAAACTCACGGGTCAGCCGAGTGAAGTCCGTGATCGCGTCGTCGAAGCGCCGGGTTTGCAGCGCGACCGACGCGCGCTCGAACAAGAGCCTCGCGTCGTATGCGTCCCCCGATCCGTCGGCGCGGCCGACGACACGAAACTCCGCGCCCTGCACCGAGCGTTGTCGCCCACCAACGCCGCCGCTGGAGCGCGCTGAGTTTGTGCTCAGCTGGGTGTTGGTCGTGGCGCACGCGCCGAGCGCGAGCGAAGCGATGACGACGAGCGATGCGAGCGAGCGATGGGGCATCGAGGACTCCTGCAGTAACGACCCGTGTACCCCACAGGACGATTGGGGTGGCGGTTGATTTCGAGGGGAACGAGCGCTGATTGCAAACCGTCCGGGTGCTGGTCCGCGGTCGGAGGGTGCGAACGACTTCCCGGCCGGTGTTGTGGCAGAGACAACCGTCGCTGCGCCGTGGTTCCGGTGACGGGCGAAGGTTGTGATACCCCTTATCGCCGCGGTGACCGACGAGGCAGTGCTGGTTGGAGTCGACGAGAACGGCCTGGGCTCGAGGCTCGGACCGATGACCGTCACGGCCGTGCGTGTTCGGATCGACCGAACGCGACTGAAAGACACCGCCGCCGTCCGCCGCGTCGTCGATCGGGCCAACATCGGCGACTCCAAAGAGCGCTGCGCGCACGGGAGCATGGGGGACACCGAGGGCGCCGTGCTCGCGATCCTGGCCCGACACCTCGGCGCGACGCCGCGCTCGCTCACCGAGCTCACCGAGCTCACGACGATCGAATCGGACGCGGAGCTCCGGCGCATTTGTCCCGCGGGTGAGGCCCCAACCGTGTGCTTCGGCGACGCGGTGGCGCTGCCCGCGTTTGGCGACGGCCCCACGAAAGAGCACTTTGCCACGGCCGAAACGCTGATGGAAAAGGGGTTTCGCCTGGACGCCGCGCGGGTGTCCGTCCAGTGCGCTGGTCGGATCAATGAAGCAAAGGCAGCGGGTCGCTCGAGGATGGACGTAGACCTCGACGCGATGCTCGCCCTCGTCGCGACGCTCGCCGTCGAAGGACAGCCCGTCATCGCCTCGCTCGGAAAGGTCGGCGCGCGCATGCGCTACCACGACGCGCTCGCTGCCAGATTCGCCCTCGTTCGAACAGAGCTCGAGGAGCGCGCGCGATCCACCTATCACGTGGCGAACGTCGGGACGCTCTCTTTCATCATGGACGGCGACGCCACGGAGCCTGCAATTTCCTTGGCGTCGATGGTCGGAAAGTACGCGCGCGAGCTCTGGATGCACCGGCACAATCGGTATTGGACCCGCGCGGTCGAAGGCGTCGTCGCTGTGTCGGGCTACCACGACCCTGTCACGGCGCGGCTCGTGAGCGCGACCGCCCTCGCCCGCAAGAAGCTACAGATCCCCGAGCGGTGTTTCGAGCGATGACCCACGTTTTCAAGTTTGATTCCCGAGCGTCGACGCTGCCGAGCGGCGCGCTGTTTGCGCTCGCGCTCGCGGCTTGCTCGCGTCCGCAGCGCGCCGATGACAGCGGTGCGCGGCGCCCGTCGGCAGCCGAGGCGAGCGTCGACGTCGCGTCGAGCGCCGTCATGGATGCGTCGGTCGAAGACGCAGCGCCCGAGGACACCGGAGCAGGGCCGCGCCGAGTGGTGGTCACATCGACGGGCAGCGTCGTGCTGCATCGTCACGTCGTTCAGATGGCGCAGTCGTACCGCGAGATGGGCGGCCTCTCGTACATGCTGACGAGGATCGCGCCGATCATCACGCCGAGAGAGATCGCGATCGTTCCGCTCGAAGGTCCGCTCACGACTTCGTCGAGACCTCCGTGGGTGGGAGACAACCCTGCGCTCGGCGGCCACCCGTGGATGGCGCGTCAGCTCGCGCGGGTGGGATTCGACGCGGTGATCCTCGCGACCAACCACGCGCTCGACCAGCGGCCCGACGGGCTCGAGTCGACGATCGAGTCGCTCGACCAGGCGACGCTCGGCGCGATCGGCGCTGGCCGCTCGGAAGAAGACGCGTACACGCCGTGGACGACCGAGCGAGACGGCGTCCGCGTCGCGGTGCTGGGCTACACCGACCGATCGGCCTTCGCGCCCGGCGGCGCCGACGCGCGCGCGTTCGTGGCCAAGGATCTGAGCCGAGTGCTCGAGGCCGTGCGCGCCGCGAGAAACGCAGCGGACATCGTCGTTGTGTGCGCGCACTGGGGTCGCGACCGCAACCCCAACGCGAACAGCAACCAGCGCTCGCTCGCGCGGCGCTTCGTCGACGCGGGCGCGGACCTCGTGCTCGGCGCAGGGCCAGCGGTGCTCCAGAGCGTCGAGCGTTTGACCTCGGATCGCGGCGACGCGGTCGTCGCGTTCTCGCTGGGCTCGCTGCTGTCGAACTTCGGCAGCGCCTGGCACAACGGCGTCGAAGAGCGCCCGCTCAGCGATCCGATGGGGGTGATGTACGACCCGAAGACCCGAGACGGAGCGCTCTTGCGAGTGCAGTTCGAGGTCCCCGAGCCGGGTCGCGTGACGCTCGTGTCGATCTCGGCGGTCGCGACGTGGACCGTCAATTTCACGAGCGATCTGCACGTGGTGCCGATGCGCCACGCGGACGATCGAATCAGCCGCGCGCGGCTTCGAGCGATCACCAACGCGCTCGGTCAAGCGGTGCGCGTTCGCCCTTGAACGGTCAGTCGATCACTTCGACGCCGGTCGCGTCGAACTCGATCGCGGCGCGCCGTCCCGTCGCAGCCTGAGCGCTCTCGTCGCACTCGGTCGGCGCGTGGGCGGCCACGATGGTGCCGACCATGGCGGCGCGCTTTCCGTTGACGTCGCGCGGCAAGAAGAAGCTGTGCCCGTGCATTCGCACGTGGGCCTGCGTGGCTCCGTCGCGCATCTCCATCCAGCAGCCCATGTGCTGGCACACGGCGACGATCTGCCCCTCGACGCGGATGGGGGTCGAGCCGATTTGTGTGTGTGTGCGAAGCGCCTCGTCGAGCCCGACGCGTCGAGCCGTGGCAGCGAGCGGCTCGCCGAAGCGGCGCGTGCCGCCGGGCGTCGCGGGCTGCGCCTGCGCGGGCGGGGCGAACTGCGGCTCGCCGTGAGCCGCGTGCTCGGCGGGCGCGGGGTTGACGCGCTGACCGCCGCCCTGCTGTTGCGCAGGCTGCGCAGGCTGCGAGGGTTGCGACGGTTGCGAGGGCGCTTGGGCGCGCGTCTCGGCGCGCACGCTCGGCGCCGCGGGCTGCGGCTGCGAGCAACGCACGAGCGAACCCGAGAGCACGATGAGCGCGAGGTGGGTGGCGAGGAGGGAGCGCATTCGAAGTGGGCCATCGCTAGCACAACCTCGGTCCGTTGGCACCTCCGCTCCCCCCTTGCTACGGCTCCGTCGAGAGCAGCCACGCTGCCGGGAGGCTCGCGACGAAGCGCTCTCGCGCCTCGCGCACGCGGGCGGGGTCCCGTCCGTCGAAGGTGATTCGGACGTTGTAGCCGTCGTCGCCGTCCCGAAAGCGGGGATAGCTGCCGACCGCGACGTCCTCGAACGCGGACACCACCGCGTCGATAAACGGCTTGAGCCGCCCCTCGTCCGCGGCGCAGAACGCGCTCTCGACGACGAACGCCCGCTCGCTGCCAGAGACCCTCGGGCGAAGCAGCTCGAGTTGCGCGCGAAACAACTGTGGAATACCTGGCAATATGAATATTGATCCCAATATCAAAACCGGCCAGGGCGCCGCGCCTTCGGGTCCGAAGTCGAGCTCGGTTCCGTCGACGATCATGGCCATTCTCAGGTGATCGTCGGTGCAGCGCTCCTCGAGGTGCTCGCGCAACGAGCGCTCGAGGGCGGGATGCCGAACGGTCTCTCGACCGAGGGCCAACGCGATCGCGTCGATGGTGACGTCGTCGTGCGTCGGGCCGATGCCGCCAGAGGTGAACACGAGGTCGACCTTCGCGCGCAGGGCGTTGAGCTCGGCGGCGATGACCTCGACGCGGTCTGGGACCGTAATGATCCGCGAAAGCTCGATTCCCAGCGCGCGGAGGTACCGCGCCAGGTCGTGGGAGTTTGTGTCGTGGACCTTTCCAGAAAGGACCTCGTCGCCGATGATGAGCGCGGCCGCGGTGCGCGTCATTGGCGTGGAGTGTACACTGCCGCCGTGATTGGACGGACTGTTGTCCTTTGTGCGCTCTTCGCGAGCGCGTGCGACCGCCCTTCGACGCAGGCGGCGGGAGGGTCGCGCGCGGGTCGAGGCGAAGAAGCGCGCGACGCGGCGGCGCCAGACCCCGAGGTGGTTCGCTTCGCGACAAGCGACGGCTGGCAGATCGTCGCGGACCTGCGCGCCCGTCATCAGGGCGGCCTCGCGGTCGTGCTCGTTCACCAATTGTCGTCCAACCGCGGCGAGTGGGCGCCGTTTGCGACGCAGCTCTCGGGGCCTGGGTCGGACCGCAACGAGCGCCGGATCAGCACGCTCACCATCGATTTGCGCGGGCACGGCGAGAGCGTCGCGGGCCCCGAGGGGCCGACGCGCTGGCAGTCCTTCGGCAACAACCGCGCCCGGTGGGTGACGCTCGAGTACGACGTCGCCGCGGCGGTCGACTACGTCCGACAGAGGATCGGCACGACGCGCATCGTGCTCGTCGCGTCGTCGATCGGAGCGACGGCGGCCGCGCTCTTCGCGGCGCGCTCGGGCGCTCCGGTGGTCGGCTTGGTGATGATTTCGCCGGGCGTCGAGTACCGAGGCATCGACGTGATCGCGCCGCTCCGCGCGTTCACCGAGCGGCGCGGACGGCTCTTGCTCGTCACTGGCGCGGGCGACGCCTACAGCGCGGATTCGACGCGCGAGATCGAGACGGCGCTGCGCGGCGACGCGGGAGCGAGGGTCGAGGTCGAGCGCTACGACAACGCGAGCGCCCACGGCGTTTCGCTCGGCGCGCAGGGGGTCCACCCCGAGATGTGGGCCCGAATCGAGCGGTTCGTTCAGTCGTTCAACGTCCCGCGCGAGTGAAGAGCTCGGCGCGCGACGGGGCGGCCAGTCGGCCCGACAGAATTTTCGACGAGTCGGCTTGACACCCCAACGGCCGATAGATACAAGACCGCCCCGCTCGCCGCTGGGTGAGCAAGATACGGTGATCCATTCGGGGATCGTCTAACGGCAGGACGACGGATTCTGGCTCCGTCTATCTAGGTTCGAATCCTAGTCCCCGAGCCAGATCGCAGATCAAGATCGCGAAGGCGAAGGAGAGAAGCGCTCTGATTCCAGAACAGGTCCCATCGTCTAGTGGTTAGGACATCGGCCTCTCACGTCGGTAACACGGGTTCAAATCCCGTTGGGATCGCTCATAAGGCCGCGGAAGAGTGAGACTTTCGCGAACAACCCCGCCCCCTGTATCAAGGATTGTATCCGCGATGCTGGGGGCGGTGGTCTTTCTCCGGTCCGAGTCGGGGTCGTCTTCGTCGCTCGCCGCGGGGTGATCTTCACCGAGCAGCGAGCGAGGGAGCGCGGGGAACACGTCGCCGAACCCTTCGGCGAACACGGTGGCCTCGCGGATGTAGCGCTGTGTGGTGTTCATGTCGGTGTGCCCCGCGTGGCGTTGGATCTTCAACGGGTCGTCGCCTCGGACCGCGCGCCACGTGATGCCGCTCGCGCGGAGGTCATGGAACGTGATGGGCGTTCGGGTCGCGTCGTCGGCGAACAGCTCCGCGCGGTCGACGCCGGCGAGCTGCAGGTGCTTCCGGAGGTGCGCCGCGCCGTCCTCGCGGGGCGGCATGTGGATGACGCGCTCGGTGCTCGCCCGGCCGCGCACGAGGGCCTCGAGCAACGGTCGGAGCGTCCCCTCGATGGGGACCCGTCGCGTCTCGCCCGTCTTCGTCTCGCGAACCTCGCCCGTCTCGCGGTCCGCTGCGCGGTGGATGTGAAGGGCGCCGCGAACGAGGTCGACGTCTTCCACATGCAGCGCTTCGAGCTCGCCCGCGCGGGCGTAGGTGTAGACCGCGAGCGTGTAGATTCGACGCCAGCGCAGCGGGACGCGCTCGCACCCGACGAGGGCGAGCAGCTCGGCGGGGTAGAGGTACGCCTTCGCCTTCGAGGGCCCGTCGTCGGGTGGCTTCACGTCGCGCGCTGGGTTGTCCTCGCGAACGCGGAGCGCTTCGACCTTCGAGCGGCATGCGTCGTCGAACATCTTCGACACCACGCCCCACACCTTCCGCGCCGTCGCGGTGGACATGAAGCCCCCGCGCGACTTCGCGTCGAGCGTCGCGACGAGCTCGCGGAGGTCCTTCGCGTTCACGTCGAGGATGCCGCGCGCGCCGAGCACGGGGAGCACGTGGTTCTGCATGCGGCTGCGATCGTCCTTCACCGCGCGAAGGCCTCGACGCTCGCGCTCAACGAGCCATCGCTCGGCGTACTCCGCGACCGACTCGCCGCCCGAAGTACTCGGCGCGTGCGCGCCGCGAGCGCTCGGGGGAAGGCGAAGGATCGCGCGCGCCGCGACGTCCACCGCGAGGGCCTTCGCCTGGTCGCGTTGCTCCGCGGTGATCGTGTCGGGGAGCGGGACCCATCCGCGCGATCCGTCGGCGTAGCGCACGAGCGCGCGCCATCGTGCGCCCGTCCACTGCACGTTGCCGGCGGAGGTCATGATCCATCCAAGCGCAGCGCAGAGGGAATCGAAAGCGTGCCGTCTTTCCGCCACCGCCGGTGCTGTTTCTCGAGCGACTGAATCTTCGTCTCGTCCCGCTCATCGCTTGCGCTGCATCCTTCGATTCTCAGCGCAGCAAACAGCCGAAGAAACGCTGTGTACTTTGAGCTTTGTTTACCGGGCGTGTCGGCCGCAGCGCACTTTGCTGCGTGAAGAAACTCAGGCACCGGAGCCATCAGGCTGCCATTGATGCATCCGGTGCACATGGCGGTTGCCTGCATGCCTGCGATCACGAGAGCCGGCGAGTCCGCGAGGCCATTGTGTCGAAACTCGCCATTCGCAATTCGCGCAGCGAAGTCGTACACGTGCTGCATTGCGACGGCGCGAGGGTTCACCGCAAGGCGCGCTCGCGCGTCCTGCGCTGCCTGAACGAGCTCTTCGGGGATAACCCCATTGCGCTCGTTCGCAGCCGAAACGCTCGACCTGATTAACTCCGCGAGACGCGCGAGGCGTTGTGCCTCGGCCGACAGTGCGTGCGCAGTCCACTCGAGCTGCATCCGCTGCTGAGTGCTGGTTTCCTTGCCCGCTTCGCGCTCGTCGTCTACCTTCTCATCCACTCGAACGCCCTTCCACTCAGGGTTTCGGGTAGCGGCTCGTCGGGTGTTTGGTAGCCCCGACGAGCACGTTCGATCGCAGCGCGCGAGAACGCTACGCGGCGCGCTTCTTCGACCTCGCCGCGGGCTTCTTCTTCTTCGCCGGTGCGCGCTCCGCCGCCGGCGCTCCACCAGGCGCGAACGCGCGAAGCGACTCGAGGTCCGCGTCGGTGAGCGGCGCGCCATCGTCGCGGGTGAACGCGACCGCTACGCGAATGCGCCCCGACGCGATCGCGACCGATGCGGCCTTTGCTGCAACGTCGTCGGCGCCGAGCTGGCGCGCGAGCTGCTCTACCGCGGGCGCGGCGAGCTCGTTGGGTACGCGGTGACTGCGGGCGATGGGACGGGCCATGTTCATTCTCCGATCGGCGCTTCGAGCGCCGCAAGGACACGCTTCCAGATACTACGCCACGACTCGCCGGTGCGTCGCGCGATGTGGCGCGCGAACAAGTCCGCGTCGACGACGCTCCGCGCCCGGTTGCATGCCCAGCAACACGCGACGAGGTTCGACGGCCGGTGATCGACCATCACCGACTGCGGCACGATGTGGTCGACGGTAAGGTCGCCCTCCGCGCGGCAGTAGACGCACGCGAAGCCGTCGCGCTCGATGACCGCGAGGCGCGTGGCGTCGGGGCAACGGCCGGTCGACCAGCGCGGGAGCGCGGGCTTCGCCGCCTTCTTCGAGCTCTTCTTCGTCGCGCGTCGCGTTGCCATGACCAAACACTAGGACCGTTTGTGTGTTGCGTCAACAACGTTAGACGGCCTTCGGTTCTTTTTTCGGGGGAGTGCCAATGCCGAATGCGAGCCATTCGGGGCGCACATCGAGCACGCGGGCGAGCTCTCGGGCCGTCCCCAGCTTCACACCGTCGTCGTCGCCCCTGGACTCGATTGCGTGCACGGTTCCGTGCGAAAGCCCGGCGAGCGTGGATAGCTCGCGCACCCCGAAGCCCCGAAGCTCTCGCGCGAACCGAAGCCTTCCGGCGAACGTGGTCAGGTTGTGCGGCATGGCCAGGAACCATACGCCACCGCGTGAACACGTCAACCGTGCGGGACGCCTACGCAGCTGCGGACGATGGAGCGTCGAGCGGGACCGCCTTCGTCTTCGTGCGCGCGATCATCCTCGCCATGCGGACCGCCTCTTTGAGCTGCTTTCGTCGGGCCTGAAGCGCGCGCTGCATTCGCGCGATGACGTCGAGCGGAAGAAGCGTCACCCACGCGTCGATTGGGTCGCTCGGGCGATCACACACGCGCAGCGGCAACGGCGCGTTCGCCTCGCGGAGTTTCCGGTAGCAGGCCCAACACAGCCCCCGTCGCTGCATCTGCGCGCCGCTGCAGAACTCGCACGATCCCGACGGACGAACCCTCACCGGAGCACGGCGCTTTCCCATGGCCGAATCGTGCGCCGACGCCCGCAACGTCAGCGAGCGTGCCTAGCCACGTGCGCGGGTACGCCGCGCGCTGTAGCTTCGTCGCGATGCGCCTCGCTTTTGCCCTCGCCCTCGCGCTGTGCGCCTGCGCGCCAGCCCCGCGCCTCCCGTCCGACGCAGCGCCCGACTCGACGCCCGCGGACGCCGCAGACGACCGTCCAGAGCCCACCGACGCGCCCGAGCTCGACGCCGCGGCCGACGTCGTCGCGCCCCTCGACGTCCCAAGCTCGCCCGACGCGCTCGAGCCGCGCGACGTTCGCACCGATGCCGGGCCGAGCACGCCCGCGCTCGACACGGTCTTTCAGGAGCAAACCGTGTGGGTCCTGTTCGAGACGTATCCCGGCGACGGGATGGGAACGCCCGCGATTCGGTCCAGCGCGATCGGGCCCACGTTCACGCGCGATCCGACTCCCCGGCCCGGCGGCGACTTGTCCAGGCTGATCTTTCGGCAGTGCGCCGCGATTGCTCGCGACGGGTGCGAAGAGCTGATGCTTCGCGCGCGACTACTGGATTCGATGGGCGCGCCCCTCGGTCCGCCGAGCGTTTGCGTGCGGCTCGAGCCGATGGGCGCGACCGTGCTTTCGAACTGCACGGAATCGAGCGCATCGAACCCGCCCGTCGAGTACCGCGAGGGACCGCGCTACACGGATCGTCTCGGCCTTCGACGCTTCAACGCATGTTGGAGCGCGGCGCTGAACTTCGACCCTGCACGTCCCGCTCTGTGGGCGATTCGCGGGGTACCAGGCCGAACCACTCACCCGATGCGCGGAGACTTCTGCGTGTTCGGCATTCGCGACTAGGCTTCGAGCACGAACACGCGCGACGAGTCGAACGACGCGGACTCGCGCGCTGCGATCGACAGATTCGCGGAAATCGTCGGCGAGGACGCATACACGAAGTGCGTCCCGACGCCCGCGTCGAGGATGTTGACGGCGGATCCGCCGAGCGACGGCGCGAGCTGCAGGTGCTCGGCAGCCACATCGCGCGCGAAGTACGTCGACGAAGCATCGAGCGGCGAAGGCAACGCTCCGCCGAGGTTCGAGAGTTCGACGGCGGATCCGTTGGTGAGCACGTGGCCCGGCGCCGTGAGGAGGTCGGTGACCGCGTCGACGGTGAACACCTGCCGTTGATCGCGACCCAAGCGCACATCGAGCAAGTCGGCGAAGCCTGGGAGCTTCGAGACGGCCGCGATGATCTTCGACCGCACAACGTCGCCTCCAAGGCGCAGGCTCGCCCCGTACGCGAGCACAGCGGCGCGGATGGCATCGCTCGACGGGCGAGCGACGCCCGCGGGAAACACCACGTCGACGCGGACCGGAACGTCCGTCGTTTCGCTCCATCGCACCGTCGAGGCAACACCGTTCGCGTCGGTGACCGTGGCGGACCTCGAGCCGAACCACTCGACGCCGGCCGGTGTGCCTGTGGCGAGCGCGAGCGCGATCACCCCGCGCGTGAGCGAAAGCAACGTCGGGTCGATGACGCGCACGAGACGCACGACGACCTCAACGGAGTGCGGCGGGCGTCCCTCGGCGTCGGGCCATGCGCTGCGGTTCGAGCGCACGTCGACGTCGACGATGGATTGCGCGACGCGCGCGAGCTCGTCGGCCGAGACGAACAGCTCCGCGGGCGCGAACCGCCGTTCGAGCGTCATGAGATCCGCTCGAATGGCCGGCTCGGTGGCCTGGCCGGGCTGCGACACTTCGACGACGCGACGAGCGCGGAGCTCGGCGTCCAACTCGATCTCTCGGCCCGGCGCGGCATCTTCGATGTTCGTCACGGACAACCACCCCGCGACGGGTGACGCGATGCGCGTGATTGTCCCCGCGGCCGCTTCGATCGTCCCCGCGGTGACGGACTCCGCCACGACATCGACGTCCGCGGCGCTCGCGGTCGCGTTCACCGCCTCGGACAGCGTCCGCCAGCGCTTGGCGCCGTCGCGCGCGTCCGACGCTTCCGCACCCTTCGGGACGGCGGTGTTCGCGGCGAGCCGAAGCCGAAGCCGAACCACGCCGCGCGTGGGGCCGGCGCGCCGCGTACCGGTGATCTCGGCAAGCGCGCTCAGCGTCGCATCGCTCGCGCCGTCGGGCGATCGTGCGTTGTAGACCCGCTCGACCACGTCCCACGACTCCGCGAACTTCGACGTCGCGACGTCGACGACGTTTCCGAGCACAGAACCAGGCGACGTGTCGACGTCGGCGCCGAGCGAAGCGCGCAGCTCCGCCTCGAGCTCGGCGCGAATGACTTCGCGCGGCTTCTTCACAAACCCCGTCGGGGTGAGTCCGTACGTCATGAGCTACGTTCCTTTCACCTGGTCGGCGGCGGTTGACTGCGCCGACGAGAACGCGGTGGTCGCGGTCGTCTTTAGCGCCAGTCCGCCATCGTTCGGAACAGGGGTCCAGCCCGTGAGCACGTTGCGGATACGGGCAAGCTCTGCGTCGACGCGATCCGCGCGCGCCATGAACTGCGCAGCGGCCGCGCCAGCGAGCGTGATCGTTCCCGTCGTGTCGATCTGTACGTCGCCGTTCGGCTTCATTCGAACGCGCGCGCCGCCCGACTCGAAGCCGATCACGAGCTCGGACGCGTTGGCGTCGACGCTCGGGATGTTTCGCGACGCCGGGTACATCCCCGGGATCGCGACGGCGTGCGCGAGGTGATGCCGTCGCTCGTCGCCCGCGTCGCTGATCGAGCCGTCGCCCGCCTCCCAGTGCCCAATCCCTATCTCGCAGAACACCAGGAGCACCGTGTCTCCCGTCGCGATCGGGAGGTGCACGAACGCGCCGCCGCCGCGCGGGTGCAGCACGCGGACGCTCGGGATCAACGGCAAGTCCTCGTAGACCCACTCGCGCCTGTCGGTGTCGGACTTGGGAATCCTACGGCGAATCAGCGGCTGGACGTCCGCGCGCTGCGTCGCAGGGTCGTAGCGTTCGACGCGGCCAGGCATCGCGGTGTGGATGCTGTTCAGAAGGTTCTCGCCGAACAGATCGAGCACGTCGAGTATGTCGGGGCTGTCTTCGCTCACGCCACCGCGCTCCTGTCCATCGCTGCAAATGCACAGAACACCGCCACCGTGATGAACCACTGTCGTCTGGTCATCGTCCGAACCTCCGGCGCATCGGGACCCCGAGCGGAAAGCGACGCGCGAGCATCGCAGCGCGGAGCTTCGCGAACGCGGCGCGACCGAGCGGGCGAATCATCGAAGCGGCTCCCGGCCCTTCGCGACCAGCCGATCGAAGAGCGACGCGGTCGACTTCGAGCTGTTGCTCGAGTGCTGCGCTTGGTCTTGCTTCGCCGTGCGCTCCCCCGTGCTCGTCACCAGAGCAGGGAGCGGCGCGCGGCCCTTTGCCAGCAGCCGCGCCGCGAGCTCTTCGGTGCGGTTCGCGGCTCGGTCGCGCCGCGCCAGCGAGCTATCGAGAACGTCGTCGGGCTCGGCGCTCGGCGCCTTCTCGGCGCGCTGCTTTGGCGGGTCTTGCTTCGCCCCGCGCTCTTCCAAGAACGCGTCGATGGCAGCGACCGCTTGCTTGATGTGCTCAGTCACGGGCGCGAGTCCCGTTGTCGTCTTCGGCTTCTCGATGCCCTGCGCAGCGTCGAGCCGTCGCTGAATCTCCGCGAGCTCGGCCGCTGTCGTCTTGCCGCTCAGCAACCGGCGCGACATTCCGAGCAGCTCGCTCGTGCCGATCTTCGGCGAACGAGGCGTGCCGCTCCCGTACGCGTTGATCTTCGGATCCGCGCCCCGTGGTGGTGGCGCATCGAAACGAATCACTCTGGTCATGTCCGCTGTCCTTCCGCGGGCAACGCGCCCGCTGTTGGTGTCCACTCCGCGGCCAGCGTGGCCGCGAGCTGGTGCTTGATGCTGTCGTCTGGCGACGCGTCGCCCCCGGCCCTCGCCATCAACACCGACAGGACCTCGAGCTCTGTATCCGTGAGCCTCGAAAGGTCCGGCGTCGGTGGGGCATCGACGTTTTCGACGCGCGACGTTCGCCCGATGCCGACGCGGTCAAGGATCTCTTCGGCGGCGCGCAGCCGCACGCGCGGGTCCTTGCTCTTCAGTCCCTTGCGCAGCTCGCGCACGGCAGCCGCAATCGCTCCGCGGAGCGCTCGCACCTGGTCGCCAGCTTCTTCTTTCAGCTGCGTGTCGACGCTCGCGCGGGCGCTCTGCAGGAGCTGGCGGCCCGGGCCGTTCTTCCATCGAGACACCGTCTCGCGCGTCACCCCCAACGACTTCGCGGCGAGCGTCACCGACATCCCGCACGCAACGAGATGCATCGCCCGGCGCATCGTTTCGTGCTCGTGGCCGTCCGTCATCGTCCGCTCCCGAGCGCGATCGCGATCGCGCGGGCGAGCTGCGCGCGCGAGAGCTGCGCAAGCACTCGACCCAAGTACTCTTCGACGGGTTGCTCGTGGCTCTCGCGCGGCGGCATCTCGAGGCCATCGCGGGAGAAGCGCTCCCAACACTTGCGACACAGCCGACGCCGGTAGCGCCGGGGAGCGGCGCACGCGGAGCACCCCTCCGAACCCACCACGCGCGCGCAGGAAGAAGCACGCGTGGTGGGCGCCGACGGGGTTTCGTCGACAGCGGTTCGAGGGGCCGCTTCGTGTGTAGACTTCACTTGAGCGCCTCGAGCGCGATGGCGCGAAGAAGCGCCTCCGCCTCTGGCGAGAGCGGAAACGACGTGCGCCTTGCTGGCGCAATGAGCGTCGAAAACTCGGGAAGTCCGGACTTCCCAATGTGGATGCCGTCGGAAATAGGCGACGGTGCGCCACCCATGGCGAGCGCAACCACCCCGCAGGTGTACTGCGCCAGCCAAACGCTGAAGTGGCTCGGGGGCGGCGCGGCGACGGTCTTGGTCAGCGCGTTCAGCGCCTGGACCGCTCTGATGTGCTCGTGCTCGCAGTCTTCGAGCTCCGCTCGCGCGCAAATCAGCTCGGCCATCGCGACCGCGATGCGGCCGAGAGGCGCGCGCATGTTCTCGACCAAGCGCAGCGTGCTCGCGCGAGCCTGCGCGTGTTCGAGTCGCTCGGCGTCGATGCGCGAGCGAGCCTTCACGATGTCGCTCGCCGTCGTCGCGACAGCGTCGGTGCATCGCTCAGCTCGGAGCTGGGCGCTGGTCTCGCGGCGTCGAGCCGCTTCGAGCTCCCGCCATCGCTCGTCGCTGTCCTCGTCGCCGAACGCGCGCTGCGCGTCCGCCGTCGCGACCTTGGCCGAGCGGGCGTTGTCCTCGGCGGCGCGCGCTGCCTCGCTCGCCTCCTCGTGCGCGCGCTCCGCCGCGGCGAGCGCGTCACGGGCCGCGGGGCTCGGTTCGAAGGACGGGGGCACGATCGGGGGGCATGGCTGAATCTTTCGCATCGCTCGATGAGCAAGCGTGCGGGTCCGCCGAGCGCAAACACAGGGCATCGGGCCACGCGTAGGGGAACGGCGATTCGTGCGGACCCGTGACCGGGCGTGACGGCGTCGGAGGCAACGAACGCCGTCGAGCGGACGGTTTCGGACGGTTTCGGACGGTCGGTCCAACCTCGGAGGGTCGGAGGTTGGACACCACTTCGCCGCATTCTCGCTGAGGGTTTCTGACGATCGGACGATCTGTCCAACCCCCTGCTACAAACCCTGTAGGGGGTGTGAGCGTCGACGGCGGCCGGGGGGATGATGGCGTGTAGGGTCGTCATCATCACGTATACTCTATCTAGGTTGGACAGGTTGGACAGGTTGGACATACCGCATTCCCGCTGCGGGCAATCGATGTCCAACCCACCTGTCCAACCACTCAACCATGGACCGGGCGATAGACTCGGACGCGAGCCCCATTTGTCGTCGACCGAGTCGCCGTCCAGCCAAGCCCGCGGAGAATGAGGCCCACTGCGGTCTCGGCCTTTCGGTCGATGCGGTGGTCTTCGTATCGAAGGCAGTCCACGAGCACGCGCCGCACCGTGACGTCGCCCGTCGCGCCTGGCCCTCGAAGCCAGTCGGCCACCTTCTCTTCGCGTGAGTCCGACGCTGTGAACGCGAGCTGTGCGGCCTCGATGCGCTCCGCGATGTCTCGCTCGAAGTACCAGCGCTCGCCGGCGCGATACGCCGACACGGCTTCGGCCCAGAGCTGCGCGCGCTCGGCGCGCACGAGCTCGATGTCGATCGATCGGTTGACCGAAACGATCCAGAACCGACGAGACCCCGTGTCGTCGCGTAGGAAGTCGTCGCTGTTCACCGTGCCGCAGAACACGAACCCCCGGCGGAGCTTGGTCGACTTCATCGCGTACGGCTTGCGAATGTCGTCGGCGCGGCACGACAGAGTCGCCTTCAAGTGCTCCGTGTCCGACTTGCGCGTCACGCCATCGAACTCCGCGAGCTCGCAGATCCAGTGATGATGCGCGATCAAAAGCGCGTCTTTGTCCAGGCCATTGCGAGTGTGGACAGAGTCGGTGAACCACTCGCCCCCGAGCTCTGCGAAGAAAGAGCTCTTGAAAAGCCCCTGCTCGCGGCTCTGGAGAACGAGCATCGTGTCGACCTTGCATCCGGGGTTCATCGCCCGCGCGACCGCGGACAACATCCACTTGCGCACCATGAGCGCCTCGAGCTCGCCATCGTTGCCCAGCGCGCGAGCACACAGCGAGTCGAGCCTGTTTGCGCCGTCCCACCGTTGGGCGTTGAGGAAGTCTCGAACGGGGTGCACGGTCTTCTGACGCGCGATGTGCTCGAACGCGGCCGCCACGTCTCGCTGTGCAAACGACACGGCGAACGTGTCGGCGCGCGAGAGCCACACGCGAGCGTCGGTGTAGTCGGCGTCGGTGATCGCGCGACTGTCGATCATCGGCTCGTCGTTCATCGCGTTGAGCCAGAGTCGCCCGAAGTACCGGGGGTCGTGCTCGATGATCTTCGCGAGGTTGTCGAGCGTCGCGCGGACGTCGCCAGACTTCGTTCGATTCAACCTGCTCTGCCACGATGGCGGCACTTCCGTAGCGAACTCGTCGGCGGTGTTGCGCGGAGGGGTCGCGTTCATGAGCGGTTCTTCCGTAGGTGTGAGAGCAGCGCGTCATCGAGGCCCTTTCCCAGCTCGGGAGGCCAGCGGAGCGACGCACACGTAATCGACCGCGCGAGAAGCGCGGAGCACAGGGAGTCATGCGCAGCGCGAACCGCGGGGTTCGTCGCGAGGTCCACATCGAAGGCGACGAGCACGCGCGAGGGTCGAAGGACTTCGAGCACGTCGAGCGCGGAGCGCCACGCGCTCACGCCGGGGACGGCGATGCACAATCGCCCATCGAGCGCTGTCACCACATCGGCCTTCAACGGCCCTTCGGTGACGAGGACCTCATCGCGCCGCGCGTCGGGGCGAACGATCGGCACGTGCGCGAACGTCGACGCGCTCGCGCCGCCTTGCGACCTGGACGAGAGCCACACGTATCGCGGTCCCCCGTTGGGGACGTCGCGCCGAACCTGAATGCCGGCGATGCGCCCGCGCTCGTCGCGGCATGGAATTAGAAGGCCAGGCCAACCCGCCACCGACGGCCACGAGCGACCATCCTTCGATCGCGTGACGTAGCCAGGGACACGCGCGGCGAGCTCGGCGCCGACGGCGTCGACCATCGCGCGCCCGAGAGCAGCCCGGCCCGACGCCTCGAGCGTGGCGTATCCAGCTCGCTCGATGTGCTCGGCGTCAAGTCCTCGATCTCGAAGTGCTTCGCGATGCTCGCGCGACAACCCACACCGTGCGACCACCGCGCGGTATGCAGCATCGAGCGCATCGATCGGCGCTCGCTCGACACCGGGCGCGACGCTTGGGACGTCGGGCAATGTGGCGCGCTGGGCGTCGTTGAGCCTGTGGATGAATCCATCATCCGCGCTGCGCTCGGAGCTCGGAGTCTTGTAGCAAACGACGAGCGCGGGAGGATCCACGCGCACACCACACCGATCATGCGCGCCGCACATCAGGCATGGGACCCGGAGCACGCGTACGTCAACGAGGCCGCGCCCTCGGCCTGTCGACCATGCCGCGTTCGACCGTCCCATCAGCGGACCTCGTCCGGAATCTCAGCGATTCGCACGGGGGCCGGCGTCTCGAAGTCAGAGAGACTGACGTACAGCCGCTCGAGCGACTGACGCGTTGCCGCCCACTCGTTGAGCGCGTGCTGTGTGGCGTCGGCGAGCTCGTGCGTCTGCTCGGGGCCGAGCGCGAGACATGCGCATGCCACGACCTTTCGTGCGCGTCGCCCCGCACTCTCGCACGTGAACGCTCGCTCCTTGGCCCAGTCGGCGCACCGGAGCACCGCGGTGGTCGCGCGATACGACCCGAGGGTCAGCGCGGGCGACGACGTGTTTCGAGCGAGGTACGCATGTCGTTTCGCGACTCGAAGGGACGCCCGGTAGATCGCCCGGCCGCGAGCAACAGCGAGCGCGTCCGTCCAGGGACTTACCCACGAGTTCGTGAGCCTAAGCGCGAGCTCAGCGAGCGCCGCGGAGGCGAACAGCGCCGCGCGCGGATCGAGAGTCGCGACGACAGAGAGAGCACCGGCGATCGACTGCGGTGCTCGTCGCATGCCGGCCCACGCTGCAAGGGCATGCCATGCAGCGCGCGCGACTTCGGGGCTCGCAACCTCCGCGATCACAACGAACACCGTTTCGTTCCCGCGGAGGATCTTCAGCCGCTCTCGAATCTCGCGGCGCTCACTTGGCCCGACGTACGGCAGCACGGCGCGCACGATGGCCGTCAGTGCCCCGAGCTCGAAGTGTCGACGTTCTTCGCGCGTCATGCCGCTCGCCCTCGCCCGCGGCCCCGCGCTGGGATCGCGCCGACGTTGTCGAGTAGATCGTCCGCGCTCGGCGTCGTGCTCGAGCTCGGCGCCGCGGGGCGCTTCTTCGAGAGGGCGTCGACGGCGCGCGTCCACTCGCCCGCGTCCATCCACACCGCGCGACCGTTGCGGTGGACGATGAAGCCCCCGCGCTCGGCCCGGTTGAAGAAGTCGCGCGCCTGGCGCTTCGACCCGAGCAGTCGCGTTGCCTCATCGAGCGCGACTGTCGGTGACGCGAACGCGGGCGCTTCGTTGCGGCGCGGCACGAGCGATTCCATCGTCGCGACCGTTGCCGCGAGCTCTGGGCACTCGGCGTCTAGCAACGCGCGGACGGCAGCGCGAATGGCGCGCCTTGCTTCGAGCTCGAAGCGCGTCATGCGTCCACCTGAACGCGCGCCGAGCGCTTGCGTGCTTCCGCCTCGAGCTCATCGATCGCCGCCAGGATGAGCAACAGGTGCGCGCGGTGGGTTGTGTCCCCGGCCTTCACGTTCCGCACGGTGCGCTCGTGCACTCGGGCGCGAGCAGCCAACACACGCGTGTCGAACGCTCGTGCGCGGGCCGCTTCGGATGCTGTGGGTCTTGCTCCCTTCGCCATGTCTCGATACCTCGCGTCGTGTTTGTGAAGCAGCTGCGAATCGAGGTCAGCCCCGGACATGTGATGTCCGGGGGGCGTGACGTGTCCGGGTTGACGTACTCGCGCGTTGTGATCTCACCCGCGCCCCGCGCGAATGAGGTCGTCGATGTCGGCGAGCTCGCGACGCAAAAGCTCCGGCGCGGATGGCTGCTCAGCCTCGCGCGCCACGATCACCGCGCGGTGCGCTTCGAGCGCGTCGACGACGAACGAGAGCTGCTCGTGGTCGCCAGTGCGGCGCGCCATCGCGACAACGAGCGCGAGCGGCGCAAGCTCCTCTTGCACTGCGAACGCCTCGACAGCGTCGAGCCACTCTGCAGCCATGCGCTTCGACTGGTCGACGGTCGGAAGCATCGGACGCAATGCCGCGAGCGCGGCGAGCCCGTCATCGAGCTCGGAAGCGAAGAACCGCACAAGCTCGTCGTCGGTCACTGACAACTCGATGCACGCGCAGCGTTCCTGAACCTCCGTGGCTCGCTTACCGAGCGCGTTGGCGATCTCAGCGACCGCAAAAGCAGCGGAGTACGCGGGCGAGTTCGAGGCATCGAAGAGCATCGACGCGGCCGCATACGCGGGTCCCTGGCGCCCTGCGGTCGACGCGAACCGAAGAACCGCGAGCGCCGCGCGCTCTTTCTCTCGAGCGATCATCGACACACCTCTGCGAGCAACGCGCGAATCGCCGACAGAGCACGCTCCGCGTCTTCGAGGGCCGCGAGCGCGAGCTTGGGTGACGGACTCGCCGCGTAGTTGTCGGCAACGAGGGCAAGCGCCCCCTCGAGCGTCGCGACGGCGGCGCCGATGGCGCTGTGACCGGGCTCCGTGTCGTGCAGTAGGTACGCGCCGGCGAGCGCGACGCGCGGCCGGTTGGCGATCGCCGTCTCAGTTGCGTACCAGAGCACGGCATCGGCCGCCGTTCGCTTCGCATTGTCGATCTTCGCAGCTCGGTCACCCATCACAACACCTCGTCGTTGCGCGCCCATCGGGCGCACGCTTCCCGTGTCGCGCACCGCTCCGTCGAGCCGTGCGCCGTCGCTCGCGTCGAGCCCCATCGCTCGCGCGTCGTTCCGAGTCGCCTCGTGGCGCCCGCGTCGACACACCAGCTCGGGGCCGATGCGCCGACGTGGGCAACACCCGCGCGTGGTGTCGATTACGTGTGCGCACCTCGTCGGCGCTCCGCTTCGAGCGCGAGGAAGTCCCACCCCTGCGCAGTCAGCTTCGAGCACTCGATCGCGCGCTCGTACTGGCATCGCGCGAGCGGCGTTCCGATCGCGATCACATCGCCCGCACGCTCGCCCGCAAAGCGCGAGAGCTCGCGAAGCAACGCGGCAAGATGACCGAGCACGCCGCGGTTGTGCTTCGCTGACAGAGCACACAGCGCGAGGGGCGCATCGTCTACGCGCACGGCGAAGCGCTCGACAGCTTCGAGCCATGCGATGAAGTCGGGGGTTGGTGTCGCCATGGTGCGAGAGCAGCGCCCGCGCTTGTCGGCGGTCGTCGGGCGCTGCTCTCGAATCACGGGCGTCGCTCCGCTCGCGCTGGGGCCCGATGTCCCTTCGAGACACAGAGCGAGAGGAGCGACGTATCGTTTCGTACGTACTGATATCACAGGATACGGCGCACGCAAGTCCCTGATATCGACGGATACGATTTTGTACGGTATGGTCATGACATGGCATCGCCGAAGCGCGGCGCGAAGCGCCCAACGCCAGAGTCACCAGCTGCAGAGCCGCCCTCGGAGCTCTTCGTTCGCAACATTCCTCCCCACGTCGCGGAAGCGATCGACCGATGGGCGGCCGAGTGGACCGAAGAGCGAGGGACGAAAGTCACCCGCGCGGACGTCGTTCGAGAGCTGCTACACCGGGCAGTGAAGCGCGCCGAAAAGGGCGAGTCGCCGTGAAGGCCGCGCGCGCAGCGGGCGCACCTCCCCCGCCGACAGGGGTACCCGCTGCCGAATGCGCGGGCCAGTCTTGCGCAACCGCTGAACACTCGGCCAGTGGGGCGCACACGTGAAGAAGGGCGTCGAAGCGGATGGGGGCTCGAGCTGCGCGGAGCTGCGCATCACGATCGCTCGCGCGGACGTCGAGGACCTGGAAGCGATCGCCGACGAGTGGAGCGACGAGCGATCGCGCCCGTTCAGCGCGGCGGACGTCGCGGCCGAGCTCGTGCGTCGCGCGGTGAAACGTCGAGCCCGTCGGAGGAAGCGCAACCGCGCTCGATTCGCGTCGCCACGAACAGCGCTTCTTCGAGCGTGAGCCAGTACTCGGTGACGGTGTACTGGCGCGTTGCGCCATTGCCCGTCGACTGCCGCTCCACGGTGGAGCGGCAGTGCGGACCGATGTTTCCCGCGGAAACGTGACGCTCGATGATCTCGCGAATTTTGCGCGGGCGCTGAATGACCGCTCCACCGTGGGGCGGCCATTCGGAGCGATGTTTCGCAGGTGACAGTCACACGCTCCCCCTCCCCCCGACGAGCTCACCGAGCGCTCGAGCCGCGATCGCAACGAGCTCGGCGTCGTCGGCCTCGAGTCCGGCGCGGACCGCTTCGGCCAGAGCTCCCGCCAGTGCGCCACGCGGGGTGACACGGGCGCGATACACCACCCCCTCCATAGTGGGCGTTTCGGGGCGTTCCAGTTTGGCGCCGTCGGGCGGATCGTTCGCAACCGCACGCGAGCGCGCGGAAGCGGCGCGATTCTCCGGCTTCAAATCCCGTTGGGATCGCAAGCAAAGGCCCCGAAGGAGTGAGAACTTCGGGCAACACAGAGACCCTGGTGACGCTCTCTCCGAGAGCGACCCACCAGGGTCGTTGTGTTTCTCCGACTCGATTCGCGCGCTGAGCCGCTCACGCGATCGTCGTCGCCGTCTCGATCGAGGCGGCTCGGCTCGCGTTCGAGGCGCTCGAGCCTCGCGGACCCCACTCGAGCATCGACGATGCTGCGCTGGAGTCGGCGCGGCTCAGTCCCCGATGATCTTGATCAGCACGCGCTTTTCGCGACGACCGTCGAACTCGCCGTAGAAGATCTGCTCCCACGTTCCGAAATCGAGCGAGCCAGCGGTGATCGCGACGACCACCTCGCGACCCATGATCTGCCGCTTCATGTGGGCGTCGGCGTTGTCCTCACCGGTCGCGTTGTGCTCGTAGCCGCCGACCCTGGGGTCTGCGCCCGCGTTGAAGGGAGCGAGCTTCTCGAGCCAACGGAGGTAATCGCGCTTGAGGCCGGACTCTTCGTCGTTGATGAAGACGCTCGAGGTGATGTGCATCGAGTTGACCAGGCACAGCCCCTCTCGCACGCCGCTCTCGGCGACGGCTCGCTGGACGTCCGAGGTGATGTTGACGAACCCTGTCCGCGACGGGACGTCGAGCGTCAGGACCTTTCGGTGGCTCTTCATGCGCTCGAGCGTTGCACGGCGGAGAAGCGCCCGTCAGCACGAAGGCTCACTGCAGCGATATCGTCAACGCGATGACCGATGATCGAACGTGGCTTCAACTGCTGCTCGAGCGCAACGCCGGGCGCGAGGTCCTCGACGAGCGGGTGGCCGCGGCGCTCGTCGACGAAGTGCTCGCGGCGTTTCGCGCGGATGATTTCGTGGTCGTCACTGGCGCCTCGGACGACGACGGGGTGTGCGCCGCGGTCCTCGAGCCCAATGGACGAGCGTGTTGCCTCGAGTTCGCGCCGCGGTCGGGGCGCGAGGGAGCGCTCTTGCGCGCGCTGGCAGAGGCAACGCGCGATCGCGGCGCGACGCGGCTTTGGTCCGCGGGTCCGCCGCGATGGTATTTGCGCTCTGGCGTTTCGGATCCTCTCGAAGCCGCCGCGTGGATCGACGCGGGCGCGACGATCGCAAGCCGGCACTTCGACCTCATCGTCGACCCACGAGCGCTTCGTCTCGCGGGCGAAAGCGTCGGCGTCGAGCGCGTGTCGGCGGACGAAGTCGACGCGGTGGCACGGTGGGTCGGCGATGAGTTCTCGAGGGATTGGGAGGCAGAGGCCCGAGCGGCCGGCGGGCGAAGCGGGCTTTTTGTGTGTCGAGTCGACGGAGCCATCGCGGCGTTCGCCGGGCACTCGGGCCACGGGGCCGCTCGAGGAACGTTCGGTCCCCTCGGAACGGCGCCCGCGGCGCGCGGCAAGGGCCTGGGCGGGCGGGTCGCGGCGGCCGCGATCGCAGACCTCGCCAGGCGAGGCTTCGACAAGGTTGTGGTTCCGTGGGTCGATTTGCAGGTCGTCCCGCTATACGAAAGGATTGCGGCGGTCTTGGAGAGGCGAAGCCGAGTTCTGTTTACGCTGAACCTCGCGCCTCCAACAAAATGACGGGCGCATCGTTTTCGTGTGCATCAATCAACAGAAGCGGCCACAATCGGGCCCGCATGAAGGCCAAGACCCCCAAGAAGAAGCACGGCGGCGCCCGACCCGGCGCTGGCCGCCCCGCGAAGATCGACGCCCCGATGCGAGTGCACGTCACGCTGCCGAGCGCGCTCGTAAAGTGGCTGGACGCTCAGGCGAAGAAGGCAGCAGGTGCGAAGGACAAGTCCGGAGAAGCCGCGGCGTACACGCGCTCGGACCTCGTCCGCGACCTGCTCGAGAAGGCTCGCAAGAAGGCCGGCTGAAGCGTTCGACCTGAGCCGAGAAACCCAAACGGCGCCACCGGCGTACCGGTAGAGACGCAATGGCTCAAATCTACGATTTCACGATGGCTGACCTCACTGGGAAGCCTGTCGCGTTTGGTCAGTTCAAGGGCAAGGTCCTGCTGATCGTGAACACCGCGAGCAAGTGCGGGTTCACGCCGCAGTACCAAGGGCTCGAAGAGCTTCACAAGAAGCTCCAAGGGCGCGGCCTCGAGGTGCTCGGCTTTCCGTGCAATCAGTTCGGAAAGCAGGAGCCCGGCTCGGGCGAAGAGATCGCGACGTTCTGCGAGCGAAACTACGGCGTGAGCTTCACGATGTTCGAGAAGATCGACGTCAACGGAAGCGACACCGCGCCTCTGTACGAGCATCTGAAGGACGAGGCGCCTGGTCTGCTCGGATCGAAGGCCATCAAATGGAACTTCACGAAGTTCCTCGTCGACCGCAACGGCAAGGTGCTTCGGCGGTACGCGCCGAACACGACGCCTGCGGAAATCGAGAAGGACATCGTCGCGCTCCTCTGAGCGCTCAGCGCCTCCTGCCTCGCGCGCCAGCGAGATCGACCTCGATTCCGCGAGCCGAGACCTCCAGGCGTCGGCGTTCGTCCTCGAGGATCGCTCGCTTCGCGCTGCCGTCGCGGAGCATCGCGACGTAGACCGTCTCGACGTCGACGAGCAGCTCGTCCTCGCCCTCTCGGCGAAACTCCGTTCGAACGGTCATCGAGCTCGTCCCCACCGCGATGGTCCACACCCGCGCCTCGAGCACGTCATCGAAGCGCGCCGGCGACCGCCACTGCGTTGTCTGCTTCACAAGGCGCGTGTCGATCGTGTCCAACCCGCGCTCGACCCCGAAGACCGCGCAGAAGTACTCGCCCACCGCGAGGTCGGTAAACTCGCCATAGCGTGAGTTGAACACGATTCCCTGCGCGTCGACCTCGGCGAATCGCACGCGAAACAAGCAACGAAACGGTGGCTGCACGCGCGAAGGTCTACACCCGAGCGGCGTTCGCGCAAACCCGCTTCTCGCGGACGAACCTCGCTCAGGTGCATACGCCAGCGACGCACGTTTGCATCGGGCTGCATCGATTGCCGCAACGACCGCAGTGCGCGGCGTTGGCGCTCGTCTCCGTCTCGCAGCCCGTGCTCACCATGCCGTCGCAGTTTGCCCAGCCCGCGTTGCAGGCTCCGATCGCGCACACGCCGGCCGCGCACGTCGCGGACGCGCGCGAAGGCGAGCAGGCGCGGTTGCACGCGCCGCAGTGAGCGAGGTCGCGCAAGCTCTGCTCGCAGCCGTCCATCGCGCTCATGTTGCAGTCGCCGAACGCTGGGTTGCAGGTGAATTCGCAGGTGCCCGCGCGGCAGAGCGGCGTCGCGTTCGCGCGAGCGGGGCAGCGATTGGCGCAGGATCCGCAGTGTGCGACGTCGTCGCGCAGCGACGCCTCGCACCCGTTGATCTCCATCGTGTCGCAGTTGTCGAAGCCAGCGGCGCAGGCGAGCAGGACGCAGCTCGACGCGCGACAGTCGGTCGTCGCGTTGTTGCGCGTGCAGCTCCGCCGACACCCGCCGCAGTGCGCCGGGGCCACGCGCGTGTCCACCTCGCAGCCGTTGGCGCGGTTGCCATCGCAGTCGGCGAAGGACGCAGCGCACGCTGTGTACCCGCAGGCGCCGCTCACACACGACGCGGTGGCGTTGAACGGCATGCACGCCGCTCGGCACATGCCGCAGTTCGGCAGGCTCGTCCGAGTGTCCACCTCGCAGCCGTTCGCAGGAATGCCATCGCAGTCCGCGAAGCCAGTCGAGCACATCGCGTACGAGCAGATCCCGTTGGCGCACACCGCCGCAGCGTTGGGGGGAGCGCATCCTCGCCCGCACGTTCCGCAGTGAGTGAGGCTCGTGCGAATGTTGACCTCGCACCCGTTCGCGGGGTTGCGGTCGCAGTCGGCGAAGCCCGGCGCGCACGAGTCGATCACGCACGTGCCCATCTCGCACCGCGCGGTCGCGCTCGCGAGATTGCAGACCCTTCCGCAGCCACCGCAGTGGTTCGCGTTGGCGCGCGTGTCGATGCACACGCCGCCGCATCGCACGGCCCCGCCGCTGCAGCCAGAGTTGCACGCGCGCGTCGCGCCATCGCACGCCGGCGTCGCGCCGGTGCATCGATCCCCGCAGCGGCCGCAGTTGTCGCTGGTCCCGAGCGGCGTCTCGCAGCCGTTGGACGGGTCCGTGTCGCAGTCGCCAAAATTGTCTGCGCACCGTGAGATCGTGCACCGCCCCGCGGTGCACGCCGCCACCGCGTCCTGAAGGGCGCACGGTCGGGCGCACGCGCCGCAGTGCGAAGCGTTTGTGTTGACGTCGACGCACGAGCCGTCGCAGTTGGTCAACCCATCGGAGCAGCCCGTGCTGCATCGTCGCGTCGCCCCGTCGCACACCGGCGTCGGCGAAGCGCATCGAACGCCGCACGCCCCGCAGTTGGCGACGGCGTCGAGGCGCGATTCGCAGCCGTTGTTCGCGATCGAATCACAGTCGCCGAAGCCGTCGTTGCATCGATCGATCGCGCACGAGCCCGCAGAGCAACTCGCGACGGCGTTGGGCAGAGCGCACCGGCGATTGCACGCCCCGCAATGCGCGACGCTCGTCGCGGTCGATACGCATTCGGCGCCGCAGCGCGTCTCGCCATCGCCGCATCCTGCATCGAGCCCCGCGTCGCCGTCGATCGCCGCGGCGTCGTCTCGACGAAGAGACGCGTGCGGCAGCGCGCAGCCCGCCGCCGAAAGTCCGATCGCCAACGCAGATGCACCCAGCCAAATACGAAGCACGGCGACACGATAGCCGCCTGTCGCCAAACGCTCAATCGCCGGTCGACTTCGCCTCGCGCTCGTTGGTCCAACGATCATTGCACGATCGACGCGCTGAGCCGTCAGCGCGTCGTGCTGCGCGCGAACGTCGCGAATGTCCGCCGAACCACGACGATTCTCGACGAATCCCCGCGGCGGCGTCGCGCTCAACCGCAGGTGCCTGACACGCAGCTCTGTCCGGCCGAGCAGCGCAGCCCGCACCGGCCGCAGTTGGCAGAGGACGAGGACGTGTCCACCTCGCAGCCGTTGGACACGACCCCGTCGCAGTTGGCGAACGGCGGCTGACAGTCTTGGATCGAGCACGCGCCGGACGCGCACTCGGCCGTTGCGTTGGGCAACGAGCACGGCGCGGCGCAGCGTCCGCAGTGACTCAACGACGCTTGGATGTTGGTCTCGCAGCCGTTGGCTCGGATCGAGTCGCAGTCGCCGAAGCCCAGAGCGCATGCCGTGTAATCACAGCTTCCGCCGACGCACGCGGGCGTGGCGTTGAAGGGGCGGCAGGTGTTTCCGCAGGCGCCGCAGTGGGCGGCGCTCGAAGTGAGTGAGACCTCGCAGCCGTTCGCGCTGGTGCGGTCGCAGTCCCCGAAATTCAACTCGCATCGCGAGTACGCGCAGGACCCCGAGGAGCACACCGCCGTCGCGTTGGCGGGCGCGCAGCGTTGATCGCATCGCCCGCAGTGCGAGAGCGACGCGCCGATGTTGACCTCGCAGCCGTTGCTGTCGTCGCCGTCGCAGTTGGCGAAGCCTGCCTGGCACACACCGATACGACAGCGGCCGGCGCTGCACAGCGCGTTGGCGTTCGCGAAGGCGCACCGATTGCCGCACGCTCCGCAGTGGGCCGTGTCCGTTGCGGTGTCGACGCAGAGCGGACCGCAGCGAACGGAGCTCGCGTTGCAACCCGCGCTGCACCGTCGCAATGCGACGTCGCAAACAGGAGTCGCGCCCGCACACGCGGCGCCGCACCCTCCGCAGTGAGCGGCGCTCGCCAACGACGCTTCGCAGCCATTGGACGGATCGCCGTCGCAGTCGCCGTAGCCGGCGGCGCACGCGCCGCGTTGGCATCGTCCCGCGACGCACAGCGCCACGGCGTTGGCGAAGGAGCAGCGGGTCCCGCACGCTCCACAGTGCTCGACGTCGCTGGTGAGCTCCGCGCAGCGAGCCCCGCAGCGCACCTGAGCGGCCGGACAGTTCGCGCTGCACCGGAGCGTGGACTCGTCGCAGAAGGGCCGCGTCGAATCGCAGGTGATGCCGCAGCGGCCGCAGTTGGCGCTCGAGGCGAGGTTCGACTCGCACCCATCCTCTGCGCGAGCGTTGCAGTCGCCGAAGCCGGGCTCGCAGGTCGCGATCGCGCACGCGCCGACGGTGCAACGCGCGGTCGCGCGCGGAACCGCGCAGATCCGGCCGCACTCGCCGCAGTTCAGGATGTCCGACGACACGTCGAGACAGCGGCCCTGACAGCGCAGTGTGCCGCTCGGACAACCGCCGTCGGGGCGCGCGGAATCACCGTCCGAGGAGACATCGGTCGCGACCGCGGGCCGATCCGCGGCGACATCACCGCGACCGACGTCGGCGACGGTGTCGACCGCCCCGTCCGACCGAGCGTCGATCGCCCCGTCCAAGCGAGCGTCGATCGCAGCATCGCGCGAGGCGTCGCGTTGCGTGTCGCGAATCTGTCCGACGCACGCACACGCAGCGAGGGCGACGACCGCGCTCAACGGAAACTGCCTCGAGACCACGCGCTGCCATGTTCGCACAGGTCGGGGCGCCGGATCACGAGATCAACCGCAGTCTTGCCGGACGATCGTCTCGTCGATCGTCAACGTACCTGCTTCAATCGCGCCTCGTGAAGCACTACCTTGCATCGCTCACGATCGCCGTGCTCTCGACCAGCTGTCGGCAGCCCGAGCCGCGAGCCACGAGCGCCCGATCTCCCGAGGTCCGCGTCGCCGCGCCCTCCAACGACAGACCGATCCGCGATTCGCGAGCAGCCGCCCGCCCGCCAGTCGCTCGGATCGATCCTCCGCAGCCAGACTCGGACGTCGTCGTCAGCACCGTCGGTCCGAATCCCACGAGCGCCGGTCGCGTCACGATCGTCGCGCTTCACGGGCTCGGAGACAGGCCGGAGAACTTCGCGCTCTGGCTTCGCGCCTCGCCCGTCTCTGCGCGAGTCGTGGCGATTCGTGCACCCGAGCGCTACGGCGATGGCAGCGCGTGGTGGCAGCCTCGCGGAGAGGACGCGTACGTGGCGAGCACCATGGACCGAGCGGCGAGGCACGTTCGCGAGAAGCTCGCCCGAGCGACGGCGGGACAGTCGTCCTGCGGGCAGCCGATGCTCGTCGGGTTTTCACAGGGAGCGATGGTCGCGTTCTCGATCGCGGGTCGCCGGGAAATTCCCTGGCGAATCATCGTTCCGATCGCGGGGAGGCTCGTCGCAGGAGCGCTCGATGTCGCACCCTTCGTGCGCAGCGACGTCGAAGTACGGGCGATGCACGGCGAAGCCGACACGAGGGTGCCGATCGGCGGCGGTCGGCTCGCGGTCCAACAGCTGCGCACGCGAGGCCTCGACGCGACGATTCGTACGTTTGCTGGCGTCGACCACTCGATCCCCGACGAGGTGCGCGTCGCGGTGTTCGACGAGCTGCTTCGCGCCGCGCGTTCCATGGGTTGCGCAGCGCCGCAGTAGATTGCGCCACGAGCGCGGGATTTGCGCGCCATAAGCCTCCGCGACGCGCGCGACGTTTGCTTCGAGCGACCGCGACGCGGCTGAGCAATTGCAAGGCCCCTGACAAAGGACGAACTGATGGGATCATCTGATGCTGCCTGGCGCAGCCGTGCAACGACGGCGGCCGAAGTCGTCGCGCTCGTGCGCTCGGCGAACAACGTTTTCGTACACGCGGCGGCCGCGACGCCGACGCCCCTCATCGAGGCGCTCTGCGCCCGCACCGACCTCGAACGCGTGCGGCTCTACCACCTGCACACCGCGGGGCCGGCGCCGTTCGCGGACCCCGTGGTGGCGCAGCGAATTCGATCGGTGTCGCTGTTCACGGGACCGGCGATGCGCAAGGCCGTAAACGCGGGCCACGCGGACTTCGTTCCGGTGTTTCTGTCGGATATTCCCGGGCTGTTTCGCAACGGCGTAGTTCCGCTCGACGTGGCGATGGTGCAGCTCTCGCCGCCGGACAAGCACGGGCTGTGCACGTTGGGCACCTCGTGCGACGCCGCTCGCGCCGCGGTCGACTCCGCGAAGATCGTGATCGCCGAGATCAACGAACAGGTCCCGCGCACCCACGGAAACACGACCGTGCCCATCTCGAAGGTCGCCGCGTTTGTCTCGACCAACCACCCGCTCTACCAGTCCGAGCCCAATGACATCGGGCCCGTCGAAGCTCGCATCGGTGAGATCATCGCTGGGCTCGTCGAAGACGGAAGCACGCTGCAAATGGGCATCGGCGCGATCCCGGACGCGGTGCTCGCGAACCTCGGCAACAAGCGCGACCTCGGCGTGCACACCGAGATGTTCTCCGACGGTCTGCTCCCGCTCATCGCCAACGGTGTCATCACCAACCGCCGCAAAGAAGTGCATGCGGGACGGACGACGACCGCGTTCGTGTGGGGTTCGCAGAAGCTCTACGACTTCATCGACGACAACCCCCTCGTCGAGTTTCACGGCTGTGATCGAACCAACGACTCTGCTCACATTCGCAGAAACCCCTCGGTCGTCGCGATCAACAGCGCGCTGCAGGTGGATCTCTCTGGCCAGGTCTGCGCCGATTCACTTGGCTATCAGATCTACTCGGGCATCGGTGGGCAGATGGACTTCATCCACGGAGCAGCGCTCTCCAAGGGAGGAAAGCCGATCATCGCGCTGCCCGCGACCGCCAAGAGCGGTCAGGCCTCGCGCATCGCGATCGCGCTCAGCGAAGGCGCCGGCGTGGTCACGACTCGCGGGCACGTGCACTGGGTCGTGACCGAGTACGGCGCGGTCAACCTTCACGGCTGCACGCTGCGAGAGCGCGGAGAGCGGCTGATCTCCATCGCGCATCCCGATTTTCGCGCCGAGCTCGGGCGGTCTCTCGCCAACACGAGGCACTTCACCCTGTCGTAGAGTGGCGCGATGGCATTCGCGCGCCCCAAAGTGACGGTCCACCTCCAGCCAGGGACGATCACTGCAGGAACCGCCTTCGATTCGATCATCCGACTCGAATCTCGAAGAAAGATCCCGGTCGAGACCATCGACTGCCGCTTCTGGGGCACCGCGTCGACGGTCCTCAACGGTCGCGCCTACGAGGATCGAAGGATCGTCGATTTGCGCGCCGAGGCGACGCCGAAGCACCTGCCCGCTGGACCGTGGGAGCTCCGCGTGCGCTTTGCGGTCCCAGCGAACGCGCCGCCCGCGTACAGCGGAACCTCGCTTCGGATCGAATACCTGCTGAGCGTGAGCGTCGACGTTCCCTGGTGGTTCGATCGCGAGAGCCAGTTCGTGATTCCTGTCATCGCGCCGCCCGCGCCCGCAGCGGCGCCTGGACCCTCGTCGCTCATCGCCGACCACGACTCGGGCGTTCGCGTCGAGTGTGCGCTCGACCGAAGCGTGCTCGCGCCCGGAGGGGTCGTCGCTGGTCGCGTCGCGTTCTGGCGCACCCGAGCGAGCGAGCTCGGCGCGGTCAAGCTCCGGCTCCGATGCGTCGAGGAGACGCCCTTCGGCGCGATCGACGGGGCGAACTTCATCGTCGAGCTTCCCCTGCCGCGACACATCGACGGCGAGGCTCACACGTTTCGAATGAAGATCCCCGAGAGCGCTGTCCCAGCGTTTCATTGCACGTTCGGCTCGACTCGGTGGCGCCTGGACGTCGAGGCGAAGACGCGCCTCGGCGAGGCGACGCTGCTCGCCTTTCCCCTCAACGTCGTTGCCAAAGAGAGCGCCGGACTCGAGTTCTTCTCGAAGCTCCCGTTGATCGGCGATCAGCGCCGCGGACGGATGCTCTCGCGCATCGCTCGCAGAACGGGGCTTCACCACGACGTCGACACCGACCGCCTGCTCGGCGAGCTCGGCGCCGTCTCGGTCTCGCTCGAGCGCGAGCACGCGACCGGCCGAAACCGCATCGAGCTGCGCTGGAGGCCGCTCGCGATCGGCCTCTCGGTCGGCGCGTCCCGATGGAGCGACGCGCTCTCGCCAGAAGAAATCACCGTCGGCCACGCGGCCTTCGACGAGCGCTTTCAGGTCCGCGGGCGCGAGCCATCGCAGGTCGTCGCGGCGATCGCCCCGTTCGTCGAGGCACACGATTTCATCAGGACCCTGGATGACCTCACGATTCGCGACGACGGCGCTTCGTTGTCCGCGCCGTCCGTGTACGACGAAGAGTCGCTCACGCACCTCGCGTACAGCGCGTTGAAGCTCGCCGAGCGGATGCGCGCGGCGTGCGAGTCGATCGTGCCCGCGAGCTTCGTCGCGCCCCATCACGACGAGTGGCGCGCCCTCGCCGAGCGGCACCAGGGTCGCTTTCGGCCCGGCGACGGTGCGCTGCTTCAGCTCCAGCTCCTCACCGAGCGAGCGAGCCTCGAGCACGCGTTCGATCGCGCGACGGTGCGCGAGACCATCCTTCGGGTCCCGCTCGATCCGCCCATGCAAGCGCCGCCCGATCGCGAGCGCCCCGATTCGATCCGCGCCGAGTGGCGAGAGCAGCTCGCGGGCCTCGAGTCGAGCGGAGCGCGGTGGATCGCGACGAGCTCCACGCTCGAGCTTCGCGTCGCCCCTGTCGCCGCGCCGAGGGAGGCCGAGCGATGGATCGAGCGCATCGTCGCGGCCGCTCGCGTGCTGCAAGGTCGCCGAGATACCGGCCCGTTTCGCTGAAGTGTGTTGGTGTGTCTCGCGCTGCGCGGGCTGCGCAGGACGGCCGTCGGGCTGTGCCGACCGAGTCGCGATTCGAAGGAGTGATCGATGAGTTTTTCAGGGAAGACTGTGGTCGTTGTCGGCGCCTCGGGCGTCGTAGGCAGCGGCGTGGTCCGCAAGTACCTCGACGCGGGAGCGACGGTGTTCGCCGTGTCGCGCAGCGCCGAGAGCGTCGAGCGACTGCGCAGCACCATCGGCGCGCAGCCTGGCGATCGACTGCGCGGCGTGGTCGGTGACTTCGCCGACGACGAGAGCGCGGCGCGGGCGAAGGAGGCGATCTTCTCGGCGCTCGCTGGGGCGGCGATCGATCACGCTGTGTCCGTCCAGGGCTTCGTGAATTTCGCTAAACCCCCGACGCAATCACCGATGACCGAGCTCAAGGGCGCGCTCGACAGCGGGCTCTACAACAACCTGTACGCAGCGCAGTCGCTGCTCGCCGCGCTCAAGAGCCGCGACGGCTCGAGCTTCACGCTGGTGAGCGGGGGCCTCGCGCACATCCCTCCTCCCAATCCAGCGCTGTGGCTCGGCACCGTGAAGAACGCCGCGCTCAACGCGCTCACGCTGGCGCTCGCGGCGGAGACGGCAGGCGACAAGGTGCGCGTGAACTGCGTGAGCATTCACTTTGGCGTGGCGCCGATCGGCGGAGACAAGAACCAATTCGGGATGGCCGCCGAGGGCGACACGCTGCGACTCGCGCCTGCTTTTCTCGGGGTCGCGCGCGGTTCACAAAAGGGACAGGTCCTCTGTCTGCACAGCTGGGCCGACGCCGAGAAGCTCGCCGGTTGAGCGGGACAGCACCCACACCGGGGCGGTGTGTGCATCGAGACGCAGAGGGTGCGGTTCAAGGGTCATTTCGTGGACTCCCAGCGCGTGGCACACTCGGTCGACTCGTCGTGAGCGCCGCTGAGTACACGATTGTTTCCGCGACGGTTGCAGATGTCCGCGCACTGGCAGAGCACTGGCGCCGCGAGGTTGTCGACAACGGCCGCGACGGTCTGTGGTTTTCGCCCTACGACCCCAACGAGGACGCGAGGCCCGTCTCGGACGAGCGCATCGCGCACATCACCGCGGCCATCCAACGACCGCTGACCGAGCCGCTGTGGCAACGCGTGTGGGTGCTGCGTCGAACGGACAAGCCCGAGCTCGTGCTCGGCTCGCTCTCGCTGTATGGCGGTCGGCTCGCGTCCGAGCTGCACCGATGCGGGCTCGGGATGGGCATCGAGCCAGAGCATCGCGGGCGTCGCAACGGGACAGCGATGGTCACTACGGCGCTCGAGTGGGCGCGCTCGGTCGAGACGCTCGCGTGGGTCGACCTCGGAGTGTTCGACGGAAACCACCGCGCCCGCGCGCTCTACGAGCGCGCTGGGTTCGTGCTGGTGGGCGAGCGACGAGACGCGTTTCGGGTGCGTGATGTTCGAATCACGGACCTCAGCATGACGCTCGATCTCGGACGGCGTTGAGTCAGCGCGGCTCGTCGCTGGCGACATTTTCGGGGGTGCGCGCGAGCACGTGGCCCACGAAGAACGGGCCCATCTGCGCGATGAACTCCGCCGTTTGACGGGTCTTTCGCATCGCCTGGACGCAGTGCGAGAGCGGGTGCAGATCGCGGCCGAAGAGGCCGACGATGAACTCGTTGTCGTTTTGGTCCATCCCGTGGCACGCGAGGCGCACGTCGTGCGCGAGCTCTTTCTGGCCGTAGGCCATTCCGATCGAGGCGTGCTCGCGCAGGATCGTTCCCTGCTCGAGCGGCTCGAGCTTCGCGAACGCGCCGGTGCGACGAAGCGGATACCAGACCGCCCAGTGCGCGTGCGGGTCGTTCATCACGCGACGAGGGCGGTGCAGCAGCGAGTCTTCGAGTTGCGGCTCGTGGCCGAGCGAATAGCTGCGACCGAGCATCGTGAGCTCGTGCCGCTGCGCGAGCGAGCGCAGGCGCTCGTCGTGAAACAGCGGACGGACGCGTCGGACGAAATGCGCGGGATCCTCGGACCAGGTGACCAGCGCGAGGCCGCGCGGATCATTGACGTCTTCGTACACGACCGAGCCGACGCCCGCGGTCACGAGGCGCTCGACCAACGCCCGAGCGACGTCGTCGATCGAGCCCTGTCGATCCACTGAGAACGCCAGAAATTGAACGAACAGCCGTCGATCGAGGGTCTGTTGAACGCCGTCGCGCTTGCCCCCGCGCTCGGAGACGTCGATTTCGGGGAGACCTGGGGCGCGGGCGGGCGAAGAACCGGGGGAAGGTTGGTCGGTCATGGGACAGTTCGAGCTGTGAACACTGCGGGGGCGCGGCCTCCGAGCGGTGCAGGGGGCGCCCGACAGTCATAGAGCCAACGGCGCCGCGATGCGATAGTCCCTGCCAGCGGCTTTTCTCGAAGAGGGGGTGACCGCGAGCGACAGTCCGTCACGTTCGCAGAAATCGTCCTTGACGGCGACCGCGCCGCCGTTGCCCCATTCGTGGGCCATGACTCAGGGAGCCCGGGGCACGATGACGATGCGAACAGCAGGAACATTTCTCGTTTGCGCGGCCGCGATGGCGGTCCTCGCTCGCGCAGGAGACGCGCGCGCGAGCGGCCTCGAGATTCCCGAAAACGGCGCGATCGGACTCGCCCGCGCGGGCGCGGTCGTGGCGCGGCCGTCTGACCCGTCAGCGATCCAGTACAACCCTGCAGGCATCCTCGGTCTGCCCGGCGCGCAGCTGACGCTCGGGTCCAACCTCGGGTCGTTCGGCCAGTGTTTTCAGCGGTACGGCAACTACGCGACCGAGGACACGACCAACATCAACCTCGCCGGGACGCGCTTTCAGAACAGCATGTACGCCGCGAGCGGCATGACCACGCCGTACCCGCGCACGTGCAGCAACCCAGCGCTGTCGCTCGCGCCGAACCTGGGATTCACCTATCGAATCCTCCCGAACCTCGCGGTGGGCATCAACGCCGTGCCGCCTCACAGCGTGGGACGCGAGGGAATCTTTCCTGACGCGGTGACGACGGCCAACGGCCTGGCGCCCTCGCCCGCGCGCCATCTGCTCTACGAGAAGCGCCTTCTGTTGTTCTACCCGGCGGCGACTGTGGCCTTCGCGCCACTTCCGTGGCTGCGCTTGGGAGCGACACTACAAGTCGGAATCGCGAGCTTCGAGTACTCGACGATGCTCAACGCCAACGACATGTCGGACGGAGCGCAGTCACCGGACGGTGACATCAAGCTGACGCTTCGCGCGAGCGGCGTGTTCGTCGCGGGCGTCTTCGGCGCCCAGGTGCTTCTCCCGCAGTACTTCACGTTCGGCGTCAAGGGTCAGTACGTCCCCGAGCTGAGCCTCTCGGGTATCGGAGCGGGCAGCGCGGTCGACCAGTACTACGCCGCAGATCAATCGCCGGCCGCCGTCGCGGCTCGCACACGAACGTTCGACGTATCCGCGCTGCGCGCGCAGCCCGCCTCGCACGTTCGCGCGGGCGTCCGCTTCGCGATGCCGCGCGCGGGTCGGCCCAACGCGTGGGAGTCCGCGCACACCCTCGCTCGCAACAACACCCTGGCGAACGGCCGCAACATCGCGGACACGTACGACCCGATGCGCGACGATGTGTTCGACATCGAGGTGGACTTCAACTACGAGTTCACCAGCACGCTCGGCGTGACCTCGGTCGCCCTCAACGGGACGATCGTCGCGGCGGGCGGCATCATGGTTCCGTTGAACCCGATGCGTCCCATCGTGATCCAATCGGATTTCAACAACACCTATGGCGTGCGTATCGGCTCGGATTGGAACGTGATCCCAGACCGCCTCGCGCTTCGGATGGGATTCAGCGCAGAGTCGGGCGCGACCAACCCAGGCCTCTCGCAGATTCACCTTCCGACGTTCGACAGCATGACCGCGAGCATCGGCGCGGGGCTTCGGTTCGGCTGGTTCACCGCGAACATCGCCTACGCGCACTACTTCTTCTTCCCGCTCGATGACCCCAGGGGTTCTCGCTCGATCATCACCACACGGGCGCTCAACCCGATGGCCGATCCTTGCCCTCGGTCCTCTGGCGTCGAAGGCTCGTGTCGCGTGAACGCCGCTCGTTACGAGGCCTCGATGGACCTGTTCGGCATCAACCTGTCGGCGCGCTGGTAGCTGGCGCCTCGTCCTTCGAGCCTTCACGCTGAGCGAGGATCTCGGCGAGTCGCTTCTTGGCAAAGCGAGTCATCGCGCCGACGCCCACCACGCTGGCGACGACGATCACGACAGAGCCGGTCTTCGCCGCGAGCGACGGGGACGTCTCGCCGCGCACGACCGCGGCCGCGCTCTGAATGATGCTCCCGAGATACGCATGAAAACAGGTGATCGGGAGCAGGCCGAGCCACGTCCCGAGCGCGAAGTGCGTGTAGCGAACAGGCGTCGTCGCCGCGGCGAACGAGAAGATGTTCTGAGGGATCACTGGCGTCATTCGCGCGAGCCACACCGCGCGAAGCCCGTCGTCGCGCAACAGGTCTCCGAGGGCGTCCCACGTCGGGTTTCCTTCGACGCGACGGCGAACGACGTTGCGCAAGACCGTGCGCCCGAGAGCGAAGGCCGCGGAGGCCGCGAGCGTCCCTGCAGGCGATGCGACGAGCGCGCCGACGATGGGGCCGTACACGAACCCTGCGAGGATGTGAAACGGCGCCTTCGGGACGGCCAGCGCGCCGCCGAGGCCGAACACGAGCAGATACAGCGCGACGCCCCGCGCGCCGCTCGCGCGCATGTACTCGATCAAGGCCATGAGCCCGCGCTGCACCGCGGGCTGCTTGAGCGCGACGAACGGCGCGAGCAAGAACAACGCGAACCCGAGCGTCGCCAAAGGTCTTCGGGTGAGCGCGATCCAAACAGGCGCGAGGTTTCTTTTGACCCAACCGGTCTTCAAAGGAGCGCGCGAGTGTACTCCACGCGTCGTGAGAACCGACGTACGCTGTCGTTGTCACAGCCCCGAACCCGGAGCGACCACACACCATGACCAGCGACCGCAGAGGACGACGGACCCGACGAGCCATCGAGCTGGCGTCGGTGCTCACCGCCTCGCTCGCGCTGCATTCGATGGGCCTCGTCGTGATCGGCGTGAGGAATCTCCCGACGCGGGACTTCGTCTTTCGCGGCCAGGACGGCGAAAATGGTCGCAGCGGCGCCGGGGGCGCGACCGCCGAGTTCTCTGTCGAAACGCCGCCTCCGCGACCAGCACCACAGGCCCCACAGACACCCGCTGAGCCCGCGCCGCAGACGCCGCCGGTCGCCCCTGCGGAGGCTCCAGTGGTGGTTCGACAGAATCGGCCGCCTCCTCCGCGGCGCCCCCCTCCCCAGCCGTCGACGCCGACCCCTTCGACGCCGCCCACCCCATCGACGGTCCCGACGACCGCTCCGCCATCGGAACCGAGCGAGCCGCCGTCTCCCGCCTCGACCGGGCAGCGCAACGGAAGCGTCGGCGAGCAACGCGCGATGCTCCCGACCGCCGCGCGGTGTCGTGATCCCGTGGCAGGGAGCTGGCGAGCTCACAAGTACAATCCCGTCGATCGCGACTGGGTGATCTTCACGCTCCGCATCAACCGACTGCCCGACAACCGTCTGCAGGGATCGATCTCTTCGCGGCTGTGGTCGGGTTTGTCGTTCACGTCGCGTCCGCCCGGACGCTGCAGCGGGATGCTCCACGACTTCGACTACCTCGTGCGAATGCCAGCGCAGGGAGCGTTCACGCTGGGGCGTCACGTCACGTTCTCGGCCATCACGTATCAAGTCGAGCGGGCGTTCTGCGCGTCGGCGTACTTCGCGTACAACCCCGACGCGTTCTCGGGCGACATCGACGAGGCGCGGCAAGAGTTTCAGTCGGTGAACAACGACGGCGGCCGCGACCAGAACGCGCCGTACGTGTTTCGCCGGATCGGCTGCATGCCCGGCGACGCGCTGCCCGCAAGCAGCGCCGCGACGTTGCCCGTCGTGGCAGGGGCAGACGGCGGTACCGTCGCTCCATGAGCTCGAGCGTAGCCCGAAGCTTCGCCCGTCGAACCATGGCCGTCCTCTCGTTTGTCGCAGCGCTCGGCGTCGCCGCGCCCGAGGCGAACGCTGGCGCGTGGGTCCCTGCGCCAGGCAGCGGCTACTTGAAACTGTGGGTTCGATATCTCCCTGGCTTCTGGTTCACCGCGGGAGACGGGCAGCGCTACGACTACGGCTCGTATCACGAGCTCTCTGCCAACGCGTACGTCGAGGTGGGGCTCGTCGACGGGCTCGCGCTCTGGGTGCACGCCCCGGTCGTCCAGGCGTTCGGCCTCGAAGACACGAGGGCGCGGATGATGCGCTGGCACACGACCCCTGGCGATCCGACGGTGGGTCTTCGGTTGCGCGTCGCGCAGGCGGGGCGAGCGTCGTTTGCGCTCGACGCGAGCCTGCGAGGCGCGGTGGCTCCCGGCCAAGAGGTCCAGCCCGTGTACTCGTCGATGGGACCGGACTTTCGACCGGTGGGAGCCTTGCGGATCGGCAACGGGTCGACCGACGCGGCGCTGGCGTTCTCGATGGGGTACGCGACGGAGCGGTTCTTCGTCGCGGGCTCATTCGGCGCGATGTTTCGCTCGAACGGCTTCGACCCTGCTGGGACCTTCAGCGTCGAGGGCGGCGGCCGACTCGCGCGAGGACGGGTCGGTCTGCGCGGACGCGTCAACGCGTTTCTCTCGCTCCCTGTGGGCTCCGCTCCCCGTCACGAGAGCCCCAGCGGAATGGGGAACGGCACCCGCTATTGGGGCCTCGCGCTCGAAGCGGACGTTCGGGTCGCTACGCGCTGGGACCTCGGGCTGTCCTTCGAGGGCGGCATCGGTCCGCTGCTACGTCAAACAGGCGGTCCCGTGATCAACCTGTTCGCCGCCGCGACGTTCTGAAGGGGCCGGTCGAAGCAACGCCATCGTCGTTCGCACCATCGTCGGCAACGACTCGGCCGACACGACGCGAAATCCAAGGCGCTCGTAGAAGGACATCGCGTCGCGCGTCGCGAGCTCGACGCGCCGGGCCCTGCGCAGCGAGGGGTGAGCGAGCAGCGCCTTCATGAGCGCTGCGCCGACGCCGCGAGCTCGATGGTCCGCTCGCACCGCGACGTCGCCGATGTACGCGTACTTTTCGCCGTCGCTCACGGCGCGAGCGGTCCCGACGACAGCGCCAGACACGTCGCGGGCGAGCATCCAAGCGCTCGAGCGGTGGTGTGCAGTTCGAATGGAGGCGTCGTCGAAGCGGTCTTTGTTCCAGTACTCGTCGCGCAAGAGCGCGAGGGTCTCGTCGAGCTCGCTGGGGTCGGCGTAGGGATGCAGGGTGATCCCTTCGGGTCCGCGCAGAACCGCGGGACGATCGACGGCAGGGTTGGCGCGAAGCACCAGCTCGATCGCGCGCGCGTCGCCGCGCTGCCCCCGCTCCCATAGCCTGGCGACGACAGTCTCGATGTACGCAGAGGTTCGGTTCTGGCCGAGCTTCCACTTGCCGTCGAGCGCGTCGAGCGCGAGGGCCCAGACCGCGACGCCCGCGACAGGCTTTCGATAGCGATCGTCGCCGTGGGTGATCGGCGCGTGGCCGCCCTCGGGCTGAAACTTCTCCATCAGCGCCTGGAGCGCCCGCGCTTTTCGCTCGGGTTCGTGCAGCACTCGCAGCGTCCCGTGCGCCTGAACGCTCACGAACAACGACGTCGCAGGGCACGCCATCGTCGCGTCGGTCCAGTAGCTCGGGATGTCTGCGAGGAGCTCTTCGTACGCGACGACCGCCTCGCGGCCGACGAGGGTGGTCTTCTCGCCGACCGGAGATCCGTGAAAGCACAGCGCGTCATCGACGATCACCCCGTGCACAGCGCGCAAGACCGGCGCGCCCTCGGGCGTGGTGCTGGCGAGGTGGACGTACGGCGCGCTGGCGAGCAGTCGCAGCGCATCCTCTCGTGACGAACGAAGCATCTCTCTACGCATGGTTCTCTGTTCGACCTCCGTCGAGAGAGACCATGCGCCAGGGATGGTCCATCGTCTCGTACCAGTTTCGAGATTTCCCGTAGACCAGTATGGTTGGCCGTACGATGGCCCGCTGGACGCTTCATGTCCCGATCGAGGACGATCATCCGCAGCCGCTCACCACCCGCATCGCCCACGCGATCGTGCAAGAGATCCGTCGCGGCAGGCTTCGACCCGGAGACGCCTTGCCTGGCTCGCGCACGCTGGCGTCGTCGCTGGGCGTCCATCGAAACACCGTGTTGGCTGCGTTCGACGCCCTTCGCGCCGAGGGCTGGATCGAAGCGGAGTCCGCCCGCGAGACGCGGGTGGCTGCGGCGTTGCCCGAAGCGCGCGCAAAGAGATTCAGCGCGCGGGCCGAGCCGCGAGCGGCGCTCCCCGAGCAGCCCGGGTTCTCGCTGACACCGTCTCCGCCGCCGCGAGAGCGCGAGGAGGAGCCAGGCGCGATCGCGCTGTTCGGAGGGCAGCCGGACCTCGGCTTGTTTCCCGTCGACGCCTACGCGAGGGCCTTTCGACGCGCGCTGAAGATGCGGCAGAAGACGCTGCTCGATTACGGATCGCCCGTCGGGCACCCAGCCCTTCGCCGCGCGGTCGCGCAGATGTTGTCGTCCTTGCGCGCGGTCGCGGCGCGAGAAGAGAACGTGCTCGTAACGCGAGGCAGCCAACAGGCGCTCGACCTGCTCGCGCGAGCGCTGATCGCGCCGGGGCAAGTCGTCGCGGTCGAGTCGATGGGCTACGGCCCGGCGTGGCAGGCGTTTCGAAGCGCGGGCGCCGCGGTCGAGCCGATCACCGTCGACGCACACGGAATCAACGTCGACGAGCTCGACGCGCTCTGCCAGCGAACGGAGGTGCGCGCGGTGTACGTAACTCCGCACCACCAGTATCCGACGACGGTGACGCTCTCGGCCGCGCGGAGGATGGCGCTGCTCGCCCTCGCGAAGCGACGGTCGATCGCGATCATCGAGGACGACTACGACCACGAGTTTCACTACGAGGGCCGGCCGGTGTTGCCGCTCGCCAGCGGGGATCCGGACGGGCACGTCGTGTACATCGCGACGCTCTCGAAGATGTTGGCGCCAGGGCTACGCGTCGGGTTCGTCGTCGCGCCCGCGGCGCTCATCGACGCGCTCGCCCGATGGAGGGTGTACGTCGATCGGCAAGGTGATCGCGTGATGGAGGCTGCGCTCGCCGAGATGATCGAAGAGGGCGAGCTCGCGCGACACGCGCGACGAGCGCGGCTCGCGTACCTCGAGCGGCGCGATGCTCTGGCAGAGGCGCTCCGAAAAGAGCTCGGAGAGGAGCTCGCGTTCGAGGTTCCGCGCGGGGGACTGGCGTTGTGGGCGAGGCTGGTGGGTCGACGCGGGGCCGATGGATTCTGCGAGCGCGCGCGGTCGCAGGGAGTGCTCGTGCAGAGGACGCGGACGATGGCATTCGACGGCGGCGACCGACCGTGGGTGCGCCTCGGCTTCGCGGGCAACGATCCGACGCTGCTGCGCGAGGCTGCGCGAAGACTGCGGCGGGCCGTTCGCGCGACGTCCACTCGATAGGGACGCTGAGGGGGACGAACGGGATGCGACCGCGGTCGGCGGCCTCGGCGCGATTCAGGGTCGCGTCGAGCCTTCGGTGGCGATCGCTGGCGGTACGATCGGCGGGCTCGGAATCTTGCTCGGGACCATCGCGTTGTTCATGAACCCCACAACCAATCACGAAGAAGAGGCTGCGTTCGCCGTCTACGACGGTGACCTTCGTCAGCGCTTCGGCGTTCGCGTCGGTGGCGCGCGCGAAAGGCATACACCGTGAACACCAGAGCCACCGCTACGAGCATCGCGGATCTCTTCGGGGCCAACGAACCGAAGTTGCTCGGGTGGCTCGCGCAAGGGCCGGTGCTCGCGCTCGCCCGTTTCCTTCGCGCTGCCGGCGCCCGTGATTGGGCGGTCGCGAGCTCGGAGGACGAGCTCTGCGCGTTCGTTCTTCGCGCGCCGGTCGGAGCCGAGGTGCTCGTGATTCACCCGCGGGTGCTCGCGCGGTTCGTCCCGGTCCGCGAGTATCCTGCGCAGCGCGCCGCGATCGTCGAAGCAGCGGGAGCAGAGGAGGTACTCGCCGTCGCCATCGGCCACCAACCGCGCTTCCAATGGGAACCGCCGTGGCTGTCGTTTGCCGTCGACGAGCATGCTGCCTCGATGGACGATGCGATCGCCTCGCTCGCTGCGCAGAGTCGAGACCTGTTGATCGGCGCAATGCCCAACTACCTCAGCGATGACGACGAGCTGCTCGTGGCCGCAGTCGTGGGCAACGTCAGCGGGCCGCGCTAGCGCCGCACTCCCGATCCCCGCGCCCAGGCGATCCCGATCTCGATTCCTTCGACATCCCGCTTCTTCTGCGGGCACGATTTCGTTCGCGATTCCTTCGCGCGCTCGGCCGCAGCGTGGAACTCGGGATCCACGGTGACAGCGCGCGTGATGTCCGCGCGTCCGTCTTCGAGCAACGGCGCCGCCCATGATCGGCAACGCAGTATCGCCCGAGAAAACAGCGACAGACGCATCGTGCGGCGCGGTGGACCGAGCTCGACGCGAAATCCACGGCCCGGTCCCAAGCTCGAGAACGCGCCAGTGCCACAATCGCCCCGTATGGCATACCGCGACGATCGAGAGGCGCTCGAGGGACACCAGGCCGAGCGCGAAGCTGCGCGAGCTGCGCGCGAAGCTCGCGGAGAGCAAGAGCGTCGAGGCCGCGATGCTCGCGACGGTGCGGGAGCTCGAAGAGACCTACGCGAAGCTCAACAAGACGAAGGCCAAGGCCAACGGCGCGGCGGGGACGCAGCGGCGAGAGCTTCCGTTGCTCGAGCGGGTGTAATTCGCGTCGCCGGGCGCGGTTCCGTGGGAGTCGATGACCGGAGACGAGCGGCAGCGGCTCTGCGCGTCGTGCGACAAGACGGTCTACGACGTGAGCGCGATGACCCGCGCCGAGGCCGAGTCGCTCTTGCGCACGAAGGGGACCGACGCGTGCCTGAGGATCTTTCGGCGCTTCGACGGAACGGTGCTCACCGCGGACTGCCCTGTCGGCGTCGCGAAGAAGAAGCGCGCCCGTCGGCGCGGGGCGATCGCGGGCGTGCTCGCGGCGACGGCCGCGGCCGCGGCGGGGTACGCCTTCGCGAATCGATCTCGTGAGCAGCGCTGTGACAGCACGCGCGCGCACGGCACGCAGACAGAGCCCAGCACCAACACCACCAGCACGAGCGGTCCCCAGAACGGCGTGCAGCTCCCGCCCGGCGCGATGATGATTGCTCCCCATGAGCGAGAACCGACGTCGGTGACAGGCGGACCCGCGCCCGTTGTCGAGCACGAGCCGACGACGGCGCGTCGGCCACACCCACGCTCACGGCGCACGCGTTGAGCGCTCCGCGGGCCGACGTTCGACGTGGAGAGCGCCTCGGGTGGTTCGCGTGCTTCGTCGCGCTCACTGCGAGCGCCGCCGCCGCCGCCCGACTGCGCGCCGTCACCGACGAGCACGCAGGCGCCGGGGCGATGCGTCGCGATTCCTTCGGTGTCGTGGTTGGTGTCGCGCACGTCGACGCAGTCGTTTCCGCCGGACCCGAGTTTCCCGTACTCACGGCGCAGCGAAGTGTCGATGAGCACGCATCGCGCGGTGGACCTGGACGGAGACGGGGCGTTGGACGCGTTTGTTCCCGAGCCGTCCGCGAGCGACGGCGACAACGAGTATCCCTTCGCGCTGTATCTCTCTCGCGGCGCTTGCGGCCACCGCGTCGGCGTCATCCGCGGAACGCTCTCTCGCGCGCTGCTCGCGAGCGCCCCGCGCTCTCACGGACTGCCAGACCTCACGACCACGATCGAGCGGTCGGAGCAGGACGACCCGCGGGTCCCTGCGCAACGAAGGACCACGCAGATCACCTATCGCTTCGACGGCGTCGCGTACCGCGAGCGAGCCCGAGAGAGCCGTGTGGCGGTGTGCCACCACTGCTCGCGCATCGTCTGCCGCAACACACGAATTCAACGGACCTCACCGTGAGCGCATGGTGTGCGGCGAGCGTGCGGCCCTCTCCTGCGCTGCAACGGGCGCCACTCCGCGAGACGCGGCGCGGACACGCTGCCGACCGTTGCGATGGCAGGTGACGCGGCGTGGCGTTGAGCAAGCTCGCCCCTGCGACCACGGAGGGAAGCGACGGAGCGTGGCGATGGACATCGGACGAACACGTCCACGCTGGTGTTCACGAGCTTGGTGAGCACGGGGTGCATGGCTCAGCGCTGCGCGTCGTTGTACGATCGAACATCTTGATGAAGTTGCCGCGCTTACTGCAATGGGTTGTGCTCGGGGCTGCGCTCGCTGGCTGTCCTGCGAGCCCGTCTCCGGACGCCAGCGACGATTCGGGGCCAGTCGCAGACACGCTCTCCGACGAGGGCGCGGACGACGGAAATGACCTCGACGTGGAAGCGTTCGATGTGGACATCGACGACGCGCAGAGTCCCACGTGTTGGCCCGACGCCAACACCGACGTTCCGTGGCTCGACGACGCGTCGATCGACGATGTCGACGATGCAAGCGTCGGGGACCTCGACGCCGGAGACGCCGAGTCGATCGATGGTGTCTCCGGCGACGCGGCCAACCTCAGCTGCGAGCAGGCGTTGCCGTTGCGCGCAAACGTCGAGAATTTCGTTGAAAGCACCGCCCGGCTGTCTGGCGCCTGTGACGCCGGCCCCAGTCCCGGCTTCGCGTACTACTCGTTCAGCATTCCGCCGCGGTCGTTCGTGGACTTCCAGTTGCGATCGACTCCGTCTGTCCCCTTCTCTTCGGTGCTCGCGTACGACTCGTGCTCCGCGCGAAGCTGTCGCTTTCTAAACCAGACGACCGCGTCGATTCGGACCGTCGAGAACAACGACCTGACTCCTCGGAACATCTATCTCGCGCTCGATCGCACGACTGTCTCGATCACGCCTCGCGTACGTTTCACGGCGTTCAACAGTCGATGCGAGACGCCCGCGGCGTTGTTGGCGTGCAACGTCCCCACGCCGGGGGACCTCGCGATCGGGGGTGCATCCGCGGGCTGTGCTCGTCGTGCGTTGTACTACTCCATTCTGGTGCCGCCCGAGTCGAAGGGGCGCGTCGTCATCGATTCACGCGGAGATCGAGTCGGCGCACGCCTGCTCACGGGGTGTCCCGCTGCGATGTGCGGGCCCGATCCAGTGATCAACCCGATGCTCTGGGTGCCCAACGACAGCGCAGAGCCGCGGAGGTTTGTTGTGGAGATCGGTGGTGGAGCAGGCTTCACCATCACGCACGCAAGCAACGAGCACATCGCGACGAGCTGCGCCGAGCCGCGCGCCATCGCGCTGGGCTCGACCGTGTCTGCGGAGAGCTCCAGCGCGATCGCTCTGGCGCCTTGCGCTCGATCGGACGGACGCCAGCTGTTCTACTCGGTGGCTGTTCCGCCGAACACCCGGGCGAACGTCGTGCTCACCCGGGTCGGAGCGAACAACGTTCGCGCGCGCGTCCTGGATTCTTGTGACGCATCGAGCTGCGAGCTTGCCGCTGCCACGAGCAGCGCTGCATCCGTGTCGATCGCAGTCGACAACCGCGTGAACCGTCCCGTGAACCGTGTCATCGCCGTGAGCGCCGTCTCGACGCCCGCAAGCTTCAGGCTCGCGTACGTCGGCACGACGCCGCTGCCGCTCAACCGCGTCTGCGCCGCGCCCGAATTTTTCACCAGCGGAATGCGCCGCACCGTCGACACCACGATCGACGGCGCCCCTCCGATCGGCTGCGACGACACCGAGGGGCTTGTTCTCTACTACCGTGTGATCGTCTCCGGCCGTTCGCGCCTCACGGTCTCGCTCTCGCGTGCGGGCGCGCTCGACATGCGACTCCGCTACCTCGCGGATTGTGTCAGCACGACCTGCATCAACTCCGTCGTAACTCGAGGAACGACCCCGGCCTCGATCGAGCTGGAGAACACCAACCCGGTCATGGCGGGGTTCCTGTTGGCTGTGGGCGCAGCGGGCGGTGGTGGCAGCACAGGAGTCGGCACTCTCTCCGCTGGCGCAGAGACCCCTCTCTGAGGGCATAGGCGCACGACGTGGGCAGCAACAGTCAGGAGGCCTGTCTCGACGCTCCCTATTGCGGGATTTTCGTTTGCCGCGAAGAGAAATCCCGCATCGCTGTGCTGCTGAACCGCTCGTCGCGTCGACGCTTCACCGACGGGCGCTTCGCCGTCTCGGGACTCGATACCGTCAACGCGGGACGATCACCCGGTGCGTACGCCCCGTACGCTCGGTGACGAGCAGATCGTCGCCGGACCACGAGAGGGCCACAGGAACCTCCTCGTACGCGCCGGTCCACCCGAGGATCTGATCGTCCCACGAGCACACGAGCACGCTGTGCCACGACTCGAGCTTCGAAGTGACGGCGATGGCCACTCGGTCGGGGGCGAGCGCGAGCGACCGGATCGCGCCTCCATATGCGCTGTTGGACGCGCCGAGGATCTTCTCGGTGGTCGGCAAGAGGTGCGTGATGACGCCCTCGTCGCAGCGGAAGAGTCGCTGGTTGCAAGACAGGTAGAGGCCGTCGCGCTGGACGTGGATCTCTTTCACTGCCTCGGGCTTGAAGCCCTTGGGAGGTTTGCTCACCGCCCAGGTGGTGCGCACCGATCCATCGACGTTGCGCTGCTCGATGCGCTTGTCGAAGAACGCGACGAATCCGTCGGGCAGCGCGGCGATCCCCTTGACCCCGGCGAAGATCATGCGTGCCGCGCGTCCGAGGGCCCGCACCGCGAGAGAACGATCCGCGACGAAGTGGCTCCGTTCGTTTGCGGCGAATTGCGCCGTCACCAGGAAGTGCTTCTTGCTCGGGCTCGGCGCGAGAAATTGTGGGTCGGTGCGCACGTCGTAGTTGCTCACCGGGGGCAGGCGGAACGCCTCCGAGCGTTGCTGCGCCGAGCGCTGCGGGGACGAGCCACCCATAGAGCGGCGTTGGGCGCCACTCGTATCGAACTCGCGGTTGGTAGTGGCACTCTCCGTTGACGAGCGCTTACTCGTCTGGACAGCTCGTGCGCAGTCCCTCGCAGGCCCTTCGCTCCTCGCTCCAACCCTGACCGGGCCAACAGCACGCGCCGCGGCGCTGTTGGCTCATCATCGCTTCGGACGTGCATACCGGCGGACCGCACGTCTCGTCGCGGGCGATCATCGACGCCGGACAGCGCGGGGCCCCGACGCAGCGCCCTGCCTCGCGGTCCCACACCTGGTTCGACCAGCAGCAGTTGCCTGCGGTCGACGCGGTCGTCGCCTGCCCTTCCGCGCATCCGACGGACGAGAGCGCCGCGTCTCCTGCGCTCGCATCGACGCTGACGATGCTGCAGCAGCCGTCGACGCCCGGCGTCTCATCGGGCATGCACACGGTCCGGCACTGCGCGTGCGCCTGCGTCGCCGCAAGCAGCACACACACAATCAACAACGCGCACCAACCGATGCGCTGACACCGTCTGCTCCACGCTCTGCTGCTCATGCAGAGGCTGCTCTTGAAGCCATGATCGCCCAGGAGAGCGTCTGGTGACAATCGCCCCTGAATTTGCAGGCGAACTCAGTGCGCGATCCTCGTCGCGAACGCCTCCCGCGGGGCGCCGTTGATTCGAAGGGTCTCCGAAGCCCCGATCCCCGACGCTGAGCCGTGAAACACGAAGGCCGCTCCAGCGTTGTCTCCGAAGTCCCGCGCGCCCACGACCAGGTCGGACACGCCATCGCCGTTCACGTCGCCGCCCAGCAGCGCTTGTCCGAAGTAGCGCCTGCGATCGGCGATCGAAAGCGTCCGTGCGGGGGTCGGGGCGAGCCCCGTGGCCGAGCCTCGCACGACGCGAACGACCGGCGGACGGCCAGTCGGACTCTCAGACGGGTAGCTATTTCCCAAGGCCACGTCGGCGAACCCGTCCGCGTCGAAGTCCGCAGCGCCGACCATGGTCTCTCCCAGCCGATCGAGCGCCTCCCCGTCGAACTGGCGCTGGACAGCGGCGGACAGTCCCGACGCTCCGCCGTGATACACGAAGACAGAACCCGCGTTCGTTCGAAGGAATGGACTGTGGTCGGGGGCCGACACCATGACGTCGCTGTACCCGTCGTTGTTGACGTCGCCGGCGAGCTGAACGGTGTTACCGAACCACGCGTCGGGAGCCGCGTCCGCGGAGTCGCCTCGATCCCGGCCGCGCTCCCGTGGTGCACAAACGCCGCGCCGCTATTCGTGCGGTCGCGCACCACGGTCGATCGCGCGCCGACGATCACGTCGTTGAATCCGTCGCCGTTCACGTCGCCCGCGCTCGCGACGCTATAGCCGAGCTCGAGCACCGGGCCCCCTCCGAGCACGATCGCATCCGCGAGCAGACCGCTGGGGGATCCACGAAACAGCTGCCATGCCCCGGCGCTCCACGAGTCCCCAACGGCGCGCCCTGGAATCCCGACGATCACGTCGCCGTACCCATCTCGATCCACGTCGCCTGCGCTGCTCACCGACGTCCCGAGCTTCTCGGCCGCCGCCGCGCCCGTCACCGACCATGCAGGCGCGGTCGAGACGCCCGCGGGTCCACCGAAGTACAGGTGCGCGACGCCCCGTTCATACAACCTCTCCGAATC
>LNEO01000172.1 GCA_001465015.1 Deltaproteobacteria bacterium Ga0077539
CGCCGAGCGATCACAGGTCGATCTGCATGCCTACTTCGACGACCTGCTCTGTCGGGATGTTGAAGTAGAGCGTCGCGTTGCGGGCGTTGCGCGAGAGCCGCGCGAACACGCTCTCGGCGACGCGCCCCATCCGGCCCTTCGAACTCGCGATGAAGGTCTCTCGCCCGAGAAAGTACGTAGCGGTCTTCGGGTCGATCGGCAGGCCCTTCTCGACGGCGATCGCGAGCTCCCGTGGGACGTCTGGGGTCTCGACGAAGCCGACACGAACGACGACGCGATAGAAGCCGCCGCCCAGCGATTCGACGGTCACACGGTCGGCGCCGACGACGACGGGGACGTGATCAGTTTGAATCGTGACGAGCACGACCGTGCTGTGCAGCGACCGCATCCGTCGCACGAGGTGATCGAGCACCGGCGGGACACCGCGGCTCGACGAGGTCATGAACACGCCGACGCCGTCGATGCGCTGCACGCTCGACGGCGATGGCGCGTCCGGACGGTCGCCGCCCTGACCCGAGAGCGACGCGATGAAGGGAGGCAGCTCGGAGACGCGGTCGGCGTAGTGCTCGCCCAAGAGCGAGCGGCCTCGGCGCCAGATCACCATCGCTGCGAAGAACACGGCGCCGACGACGAGCGGGAGGTAGCCGCCGTCGAAGAACTTGAGCAGGTTGGCGACGAAGAAGGGGAGGTCGAACGAGAGAAACAGCAGGAGGATCGCGGTCGCTTTGACTGCGCTCCAGCCCCAGGTGCGGCGCGCGACGACGAAGAAGACGATGGAGGTGATGGCCATCGTTCCGCTCACGGCGAGGCCGAAGGCGGCGGCGAGCTTCGTCGACTGTCGAAAGACCAGGACGAGCAGGATGCACAAGATCGCGAGCATCCAGTTGATCACGGGGATATAGATCTGCCCCTCGGCCTCGCGCGCCGTGTGCCTCACCTCGACGCGAGGAAAGTACCCGAGCTGCACGGCCTGATGCGTGAGCGAGAACACCCCCGAGATGAGCGCCTGCGACGCGATCACCGTGGCCGGCGCGGCGATCGCGACGAGCGCGAACGTCGGCGCTCCGCGCGGCACCATCGAGAAGAACGGCTGCGCGGCGGCCTCGGGGCGCGCCAGCAACAGGGCGCCCTGCCCGAAGTAGCACAGCACCAACGCAGGAAAGATCAGCCCGAGCCACGCCAGCCGAATCGGCCTGCGCCCGAAGTGCCCCATGTCTGCGTAGAGGGCCTCCCCGCCGGTGACCGCGAGCACGACGGACCCGAGCAACGTGAACCCGTGCCACCCGTTGTTGGCGAAGAACCGCACGCCGTACACCGGAGAAAGTGCAGCAAAAACAGCGGGATTCTTCGACACATGGTAGCCGCCCAGCGCCGCGATCACCAAGAACCACAGCACCATGATCGGCCCGAAGAACCGACCGACCGAGCCCGTTCCGAAGCGCTGAATCGCGAAGAGCCCCGCGAGGATCGCGCACGTGATCGGGACGATCGCGGGCGTCAGCGCGGTCGTGGCTACGCCGAGCCCTTCGATCGCGCTCAGCACAGAGATGGCCGGCGTGATGATCCCGTCACCGAACAAGAGCGCCGCGCCCGCGATTACCAGCAGCGAGAGCGCTCCGACGCGGCCGGCCTTCGCCGCGCGCAGCGGCTCTGGGACGAGCGCCAGCAGCGCGAGGATGCCTCCCTCACCCTTGTTGTCCGCGCGCATGACGAACAGCAGGTACTTCACGGTCACCACCATCGTCAGCGACCAGAAGACCAGCGACAGCACGCCGAGGACGTTGTCCGGCGTCGCTCGCACGCCGTGCGTCCCGTGAAAACACTCTTGGATCGTGTAGAGCGGCGACGTCCCGATGTCGCCGAACACCACGCCGATCGCCCCGAGCAGCAGCGCCGTGTGCGACGCGCTGTGCGCTCCGCCGTGCGCGGAGTCTGTCGTTGATGCACTCATTCGAGAGCGCAGGTTCTACGCAGCGCGCTCGCCGCGCGCGAGCGGTGAGCAGGGCTCGTCGACGCGTTCTGACGATTTCTTGACGCGCCGCCGAGGCGCGTTGACGGCCGCTTGACAAGCGCAGGCGTAGCAAGGGCGGCGGATCCCATGACGCCCATCCGCAGGATGTCGCTCGCGCTGCTCGCGAGCGCGACGCTCACGCTCACCCCCTATGCAGCCTTCGCGCAAACTCCGCCCGCGCAACCCACGCAACCCGCGCAGGCCGCGGTCAACCCGCTCGACTACGCGCCGGCGGTCACGCCGTTCAACGAGGATTTCTCCTGGGCGCCCGGAAGCTACGCTCCAGCGACGCCGACGCTTCGCTCTGGCGCCTTCACCGGCGAGCTGCGCGTCGACGTCCCGTTTCACTACAGCTTCAACAACCCCGCGGATAACACCATCGGCGGGTCGAGCGAGGTCTTTCGGCACAACGAGCTGCAGCTCACGCAGCTCGGCATCGGCGGAGACTTCTACTACAAGGGCGTGCACGCCCGACTGATGACGCAGTTCGGCATGTACTCGCAGACAACCCCGCGCAACGACCCCAGCGCCTCTCGCGGACAGTGGAGGCTCGAAGACGCCTACCGCTACCTCTCGGAAGCGTACGCCGGCTACCACTTCAACGTCCTCGCTGGCATCAACGTCCAAGCAGGGATCTTCATGTCCTACGTGGGCCTGTGGAGCTACTACAACTTCGACAACTGGACCTATCAGCCGTCGTACGTCTCTTCGAACACGCCGTGGTTCTTCAACGGCGTGCGCGTGCAGATCTTCGTCAACGACCGGCTCAAGATCGAGCCGTGGATCGTCAACGGCTGGCAAGCATACGGCAAGTTCAACCAGGCTCCGGGCTTCGGACTGCAAGTCCGCTGGGCGCCCGCCGAGTGGTTCGTGCTGCTCGGAAACCAATACGTCGGCACCGACACGCTGGGCCTGCCCGGCCGCTTTCGCGTGCACACGGACAACAGCGTGATGGTGCGGATGCACAACCGTCCGTCCGCAGCGCTCAGCCGGGTGTCCGCCTCGCTGACCGTAGACGCTGGCTGCGAGTTCGGTCCGGGCGCGGGCACAACCCCGGCCGTCTCCTGTGACGAGCAGTTCTTCGTCGGGTTCATGGCGTACTTGCGCGTGAATTTCGTACGCAACCTGGTCGGTCTCACGGTGGGCGGCGGAGCCATCCGCAATCCGGGCCGCTACCTGGTGCTGGTGCCGCCCATCAACGGCGCGACCGCGTTCTCTGGGACGCCGTATTTCACCGCGAATCCGCGAGATCCCTTCGACGCTTGGGACATGCAGACGACGCTCGACTTCATGCCGACGCGCAACATCACGTTGCTCTTCGAGTTTACGCACCGCGCGGCGAGCGTCCCGTACTTCTCTGGACCCGGCGGAATCACTCCGCCAGGCGGAAACCAGGGTCCCCAAGGATCGATGGTGCCTGGATGGAGGCCCGACCTCGTGCCCATCGAGGACAGGATTACCGCCGCGCTCATGGTGAGGCTGTAGCGATCTTGATGGGATCTTGATGCGCGAGCGCGCGGCGTTGACGTCGCCCTGATGCGCGCGGGGCTACACCGCTGTCGGTCATGTACGACGCGGGATTTCTGCTGCTTCTGGTGGGGTTCTTCGCCCTGAGCTGGGGCTTCGTGCGGCTCTGCCAGAGGGTGTGATCGCGATGACGCTGCTGTTGTGGATCTCGCTGCTGCTCTCGCTCGCGCTGCTCGGATACCTGGGCTTCGCGCTGCTGCTCCCTGAGAGGCTATCGTGAGTTCGAACGCTGGACTGCAGGTGCTGATCTTTCTCGTCGCGCTGCTCGCGCTGGCGCTGCCGCTCGGCGCGTACATGGCCCGCGTGTTCAGCGGTGAGGCCACGCTCGCGCAGCGCGTGCTCGGCCCCATCGAGCGCGGGATCTATCGCCTCGCGGGCGTGCGCGAAGACGAAGACATGCCGTGGCATCGGTACGCGGGCGCGGTGCTGGTGTTCAACCTCGCGGGCGCGCTGGTTGTGTACGGGCTGCAGCGCGCGCAGCGTTGGCTCCCGCTCAACCCGGCGAACATGGGGGCGGTCTCGCCAGAGGTCTCGTTCAACACCGCGGTGAGCTTCGCGACCAACACCAATTGGCAGGCGTACAGCGGCGAGACGAGCATGAGCTTTCTCACGCAGATGCTCGCGCTCACGGTGCAGAACTTCGTCTCGGCCGCGACGGGCATCGCGGTGCTCATCGCGCTCATGCGAGGGTTTACGCGACGCGAAGCGACAGGCCTCGGGAGCTTCTGGGTAGACCTCACGAAGGCCACTCTTTACGTGCTCGTCCCGCTGTCGTTCGCCCTCGCGTTGGTGTTGGTGAGCGAAGGCGTCGTACAAACGTTCACCCCCTCGGTGAGCGCGACGTGGATCGAGGCCGGCGCGACAGGAGCGCGCGCGCAATCGATCGCGCTCGGGCCCGCAGCGTCGCAGATCGCGATCAAGCAGCTCGGGACCAACGGCGGAGGCTTCTTCAACGCCAACGCCGCGCATCCGTTCGAGAACCCGACGCCCTTGTCGAACTTCGTTCAGCTGCTGGCGATCGTGCTGATCCCCGCTTCGTTGTGCTTCACGTTCGGGCGCCAGGTGAAGGACCGTCGCCAGGGGTGGGCGCTGTTGGGCGCGATGCTGGTGATCTTCGTTCCGCTGGTGTTCGCGACGATCGCCGCAGAGCAAGCAGGCAACCCGAACCTCACCGCCCTCGGCGTCGACCCGAGCGCGAGCGCGATGTCGTCGGGCGGAAACATGGAAGGCAAAGAGACGCGCTTCGGGATCACCCAGAGCGCCCTCTGGGCGACGGCGACTACAGCGGCGTCCAACGGCTCGGTCAACGCTATGCACGACAGCTTCACTCCGCTCGGCGGAGTGGCGCCGCTTTGGCTCATGCAGCTCGGCGAGATCGTGTTCGGCGGCGTCGGCTCGGGCCTCTACGGGATGCTCGTCTACGCGATCATCGCGGTCTTCATCGCCGGGCTGATGGTCGGCCGAACGCCGGAGTTTCTCGGCAAGAAGATCGAGGCCTACGAGATGAAGATGGCCTCCCTGGTGATCTTGTTGCCGTCCGCCGCGGTGCTCATCGGGACCGCCATCGCGTGTCTCGTGCCCGAGGGCGCGCGCGCTGTCGCGAACCCAGGCCCCCATGGCTTCACCGAGATCCTTTACGCGTTCTCGTCGGGGGCCAACAACAACGGCTCGGCGTTCGGCGGGCTCACGGTGAACGGGCGCTTCTATTCGACCGCGATCGGCCTGTGCATGCTCATCGGCCGCTATTGGGTGATCGTCCCGGTGCTCGCGATCGCCGGCTCGCTCGCGAAGAAAAAGAGCATCCCCCCGTCGAGCGGAACCCTCCCGACGCACACCCCCCTCTTCGTCGGGCTGCTCGTCGCCACGATCGTCCTCGTGGGCGCGCTCACGTTCTTGCCAGCGCTCGCGCTGGGCCCCGTCGTCGAGCACCTCTCGCTCGCCGGGCGCTGAATCGAAAGGCCCATCCATGTCCTCCGTTCACGCCGAGCAGCGCCCGCTCTTCGAGCGCGCCATCGTCCGCGCCGCGATCGTCGACGCGTTCAAGAAGCTCGACCCGCGTCGCATGGTGAAGAACCCTGTGATGTTCGTCGTCGAGGTCGGCAGCGCGTTCACGTCGGTGCTCTTCGTCCACGCCGCGCTCACGGGCCACGGCGACGCGCACCCTGCGTTTATCCTCGCCGTCTCGCTCTGGCTCTGGTTCACGGTGCTCTTCGCCAACTTCGCCGAGGCCATGGCCGAGGGCCGCGGAAAGGCGCAAGCCGACACCCTCCGCAAGGCCCGGCAAGACATCGCAGCGCAGCGCTTCAGCGGCTCGGTCGAGCAAGCGCTGTCCAGCAGCCCCGAGCAGCGCAAACAGCAGCTCGTCAGCGTCTCGTCTTCGTCCCTTCGGGTCGGCGACGTCGTGTTCGTCGAGTCGAGCGCGATCATCCCGGCGGACGGAGAAGTGATCGAAGGCGTCGCCTCCGTGGACGAGAGCGCGATCACCGGTGAGAGCGCCCCCGTGATCCGCGAGAGCGGCGGCGATCGCAGCGCGGTCACCGGCGGGACGCGCGTTTTGTCCGACTGGCTGCTCGTGCGCGTCACGACCAACCCCGGAGAGACCTTTCTCGACCGGATGATCTCGATGGTCGAGGGCGCGCGCAGACAAAAGACACCCAACGAAATCGCCCTGGATATCCTGCTCGCCGCGCTCACCATCGTGTTCGTCCTGGCCACGGTGACGCTCATGCCGTTCGCGCGCTTCGCCGTGACGAGCACCGGGCACGGCGCGGTCCCGTCGCTCACGGTTCTGGTCGCGCTCTTGGTGTGCCTCATCCCGACGACCATCGGCGGGCTGCTCTCGGCGATCGGGATCGCGGGCATGGATCGCATGGTTCAAGCCAACGTGATCGCGACCTCGGGCCGCGCCGTCGAAGCAGCGGGTGACGTCGACGTGCTCTTGCTCGACAAGACCGGGACGATCACCCTGGGAAACCGTCAAGCGACGGAGTTCATCGCGGCCCCCGGCGTGACGCCCCTGGCGCTGGCCGAAGCCGCGCAGCTCTCGTCGTTGATCGACGAGACCCCAGAGGGCCGCAGCATCGTCGTGCTCGCCAAGAGCGCGCACGGCCTGCGCGGCCGAGAGCTCGCGGAGCTCGACGCGACGTTCGTCCCGTTCACCGCGCAGACGCGGATGAGCGGAGTCGACATCGGAGCGCGCCGCGTGCGCAAGGGCGCCAGCGACGCGATCACGCGCTTCGTGACCGAGCAGGGCGGGACGATCCCCGCGGAAGTGCGCGCGGCGGTCGAGCGCGTCGCGCAGGACGGCGCCACGCCGCTGGTGGTCGCGGAGGGCGGGCGCGTGCTCGGGGTGATCCGCTTGAAGGACGTCGTGAAGGGCGGGATCCGCGAGCGCTTCGGCGAGCTTCGTCGCATCGGGATCCGCACGGTGATGATCACCGGGGACAACCCAGTGACCGCTGCGGCGATCGCGGCGGAGGCGGGCGTCGACGACTTCCTCGCAGAGGCGACGCCCGAAGCGAAGCTCGCGATGATCCGCGAGTACCAGGGCAAAGGGCACCTCGTCGCGATGACCGGCGACGGGACCAACGACGCGCCCGCGCTCGCGCAAGCAGACGTCGCCGTCGCGATGAACACCGGCACGCAAGCAGCGAAAGAAGCGGGAAACATGGTCGACCTCGACTCCAATCCCACGAAGCTGCTCACCATCGTCGAGATCGGAAAGCAGATGCTGATGACCCGCGGCGCGCTGACCACCTTCAGCATCGCCAACGATCTGGCCAAGTACTTCGCGATCATCCCGGCGGCCTTCGTCGCGACGCACCCGCAGCTCGCGGCGCTCAACGTCCTGCGGCTTCGCACGCCCACGACGGCGGTGCTCTCGGCGGTGATCTTCAACGCGCTGGTGATCGTGGCGTTGATCCCGCTGGCGCTTCGAGGGATTCGCTATCGACCCGCGACGGCGCCGGCGCTGCTTCGCCGCAACCTTCTCGTGTTCGGCCTGGGCGGCGTGCTCGTCCCTTTTCCGTTCATCAAGCTCATCGACGCGGGGCTCGCGGCGATGGGCGTTCGCTGAGCGCGCTCAGTGAAGTGGAGTTTGCGATGCGTTCTCTCGTTCGTCCTGCGCTCTCGCTGCTGGTGATCTTCACGATTCTCACGGGCGTCGTGTACCCGCTTGCGGTCACGGGCGCGGCGCGGCTGCTCTTCGCGCGCCGGGCCGAGGGCTCTGCGCTCGTGCGCGAAGGCCGCGTGGTGGGCTCGTCGCTGATCGGTCAGCCCTTCGACGATCCACGGTACTTCTGGTCGCGTCCGTCTGCGACGAGCCCGCACCGGTACAACGCAGCGGCGTCGAGCGGGTCGAACCTCGGGCCGAGCAACCCGGCGCTGATCGACGCTGCGCGCGCGCGGATCGCCGCGCTTCGTGCGGCGGACCCGACGGCGAGCGCGACGGTGCCGGCCGACCTCGTGACGGCGTCGGGAAGCGGGCTCGACCCGCACATCTCGCCGGCCGCGGCGATGTACCAGGCGAGGCGCGTGGCCCGCGCGCGCGCGATGAGCGAGCAGCGCGTCGGTGCGTTGATCGAGCGGCACATCGAAGGGCGCACGTGGGGCGTGCTGGGCGAGCCGAGGGTCAACGTGCTCTTGCTCAACCTCGCGCTCGACGAGGCGCGGTAGCGTGACGGGTGGCGAGCGAGCATGAGAGAAGCGCCGGCGAGGCCCGATCCAGACGAGCTGTTGCGCCGCGTGCAGCGCGAGCAGTCTCGCGAACGACGAGGAAAACTCCGGGTCTTCTTCGGCTTTGCGCCCGGCGTCGGAAAGACCTTTCGCATGCTCCAGGTCGCCCGCGAGCTCGTGTCGACGCAGCGCGCGGACGTGGTCGTGGGCGTCGTCGAGACCCACAAGCGGTACGACACCGCCTCGCTGGTGTTGGGGCTCGAGCTGCTCGCGCGGCGATCGATCGAGCATCGCGGGCAGCGAATCGAAGAGTTCGACCTCGACGCAGCCCTCGCGCGCAAGCCGCAGGTGCTGCTCGTCGACGAGCTGGCGCACAGCAACGCGCCGGGCTCGCGCCACCCCAAGCGCTGGCAAGACGTCGAAGAGCTGCTCGACGCGGGGGTGGACGTGTTTACGACGCTCAACGTTCAGCACGTCGAGAGCCTCAACGACGTGGTGGCGCAGATCACGCAGGTGCGGGTTCGCGAGACGGTTCCCGACGCGGTGCTCGACGGCGCAGACAGCGTCGAGCTCGTGGACATCTCTCCCGAAGAGCTGCTCGAGCGGCTCGCAGAGGGCAAGGTGTACCTCGGCGAGCAGGCCCAGCGCGCGGCGGACAACTTCTTTCGCCGAGGAAATCTCCTCGCGCTTCGCGAGCTCGCCCTCCGTCGCACCGCGCAGCGCGTGGACGACGACGTGCTCGAGTACCGCGCGCAGCACGGGGTGTCCGCGACGTGGCCCTCGGGCGAGCGCATCCTCGTGGCGGTGGGGCCCGCGCCGAGCTCGGACCGGCTCATCCGAGCGTCCGCGCGCATGGCCGCGGGGCTCAGGTGCCCGTGGATCGCGGCCTACGTCGATGCCTCGACGGTCTCGAGCGGGGCCGATCGCGAGCGGCTCGAAGCGCACCTGCGGCTCGCCGAGTCGCTCGGCGCGACGGTGGCGCGTCTGTCGGGCGCGAGCGTCGCAGCGGCCCTGCTCTCGTACGCCCGCAAGCACAACGTCACGCGCATCGTGTTGGGAAAGCCCACGCACCCCTGGCTCTCGGACCGCCTGCGCGGCTCGATGCTCGACGCCGTCGTGCGCGGCAGCGGCGCGATCGACGTTCATGTGATCCGCGGCGACGAAGAGACGAGCAAGGACGCGCAGCGCTCGCGTGCCAGCGAAGAGCGCGCTCCGGTGAAGAGCTACGCGCTCGCGACGCTCGTGGTCGCCGCGACGTTGGGGATCGCCCTCGCGCTGCGCGCTGCGCTCCGGTTGCCCGACCCCGAAATGCTCTTCTTGTTGGCGGTGATGCTGTGCGCTGTCTGGCTCGGGCGCGGCCCGTCGCTGCTGGCCGCGGCGCTCGGCGTGGGGTGCTACGACTTCTTCTTCGTCCCGCCGTACTTCACGTTTTCGGTCACGGATCGACGGTACGTCCTGACCTTCGCAATGATGTTCGGCATTGGATTTTTGCTGAGCGAGCTGGCCGCGAGGCTGCGCCGTCAAGAGCGCGAGGCCACCGCCCGCGAAGAGAGAACCAACGCGCTCTACGCGCTCACGCGAGAGCTCGCCGCGGCGCACGACGAGGGGGCCGTCACCGCCGCTGCGACGAGGCACGCCGCGGTGCTCTTCGACGCCGCCGCGATGGTGCTCTTGCCCGACGTCAACGCCACCGGCGCGCTGCGCGTGGTCGCGGCCACGCCGTCGCACGCCTCGCTCGCGGACAAAGAAGAGGGCGTCGCGCGCTGGGCCTTCGATCACCGCGCGCTCGCGGGGCACGGGACCGACACGCTGCCCGGAGCGCGCTCGCTCTGCGCTCCGCTGCGCGCGCAGGGGCTCGCGCTGGGCGTGTTGGCGCTCGCTCCGTCCGCGCCGGCGCCGCTCCGCGCTGAGCAGCGCGCGTTGCTCGACGTGTTTACCGGGCAGGTCGCGGCCGCGCTCGACCGCGTGCGGCTCGCCGAGCTGGCGCGGGCGGCGGTGCTGAAGGCCGAGACCGAAGAGATGCGCTCGTCTTTGCTCTCGACGGTGTCGCACGATTTGCGCACGCCCCTCGCGACGATCACCGGCGCGGCCACGACGCTGCGCGACGAGCCAGAGCTCAGCGCGAACACGCGCGACGAGCTGGTCGAGTCGATTTGCGACGAGGCCGATCGGCTCGCGCGGCTCGTCGGCAACCTGCTCGACATGACGCGGCTCGAGTCGGGGGCGGTGGCGCTCAAGCGCGACTGGATTCCGCTCGACGAAGTGGTGGGCTCGGCGCTCGGGCGACTCGAGGCGAAGATCGGGACGAGGCCGGTGTCCGTGCGGCTCGGCGAGGAGATTCGCTGGGTCTTCATCGACCCGGTGCTCTTCGAGCAGGTGCTCATCAACCTCGTCGACAACGCCCTGAAGTACACGCTCGCAGGGACGCTCATCGAGCTCGTCGCGAGCGGGGATCGCTCGTCGGTCACGCTCGAAGTGATCGATCACGGCCCTGGAATCCGCGAGGGAGACGAGCTGCGAGTGTTCGAGAAGTTCTACCGCGGAGCGGCGGGCGACGCGCTCGGCGCCGGTCTCGGGCTGGCCATCTGCAGGGCCATCGTCCTGGCCCACGGCGGCGCGATCGACGCGCGCAACGCGCCCGACGGCGGAGCGATCTTTCGTGTTCGCCTCCCTGTCGTGGGCGAGCCACCATCGCTCACGAGCGAGGCGCAACCGTGACCGACGTGAAGGACAGCGTGCTGGTGGTCGAAGACGAGCCGCAGCTGCGGCGGTTCATCCGCGCGGCGCTCGACGCAAACGGCTACCGAGTGCTCGAAGCGTCCCGAGCGAGCGAGGTGGTCGCCTTGATCACCAGTCACAACCCGGCGCTGGTGTTGCTCGACCTGGGGCTACCCGACGGAGACGGGATCGATCTCACGCGCGCGCTGCGCGAGTGGACGACGGTTCCCATCGTGGTGCTCTCGGCGCGGGGACGCGAAGAGGACAAGGTCGCCGCGCTCGACGCGGGCGCGGACGACTACCTCACCAAGCCCTTCGGGATGAACGAGCTGCTCGCGCGCATGCGCGTCGCGCTTCGTCACAGGCCGAGCGCCGACGAGCCCACGGTCGAGCGCGCGTACACGTTCGGCGACCTGGTGATCGACATCGTGCGCCGCGAGGTTCGGCTGGGCGAAGACGAGCTGCACCTGACGCCGATCGAGTACAAGCTCTTGCTCTTGCTCGCGCGCAACGCGGGTCGAGTGCTCACGCACCAGCAGATTCTCAAGGACGTGTGGGGCCCCGCGTACGCGACGCGCACGCACTACGTTCGCGTTCACATGGCGGAGCTGCGCAAGAAGATCGAGCGCGACCCCGCGCGGCCCAAGCTGATCGTGACCGAGCCAGGCGTCGGCTACCGGCTGCGCGACGCGCGCTGACGCTCGTGTCGCGAGGGTGCAAGCGCGACGAAGCTTCTTGCTCGAGGACGCGCAGTCGTGTCGAGCGCGGGACTCCGCAGCAGCTCGCGCTCTTCACTACGGAGCTCCTGCGGGAATACCCTGCATGCTCGCGGCCGTTGTGCAAGTTCGCTGCGTACTTGCACTTTTGCCCTCGGGTAGAGCATGGGAGTCGGTGCGGCGTTTCGTCCACTCGTGGACCGCGCCGTGGCAGGAGACGACAGCTTCGATGGCGACCGCGATTCCCACGAACGAATGCGAATTCACGTTAGGCCTGATCGCCGAGGTCTGTGGCGGTTCGCTGCACGGCGCAGAGCCGACGCAGGTCGTTCGCGGCGTGAGCACCGATACTCGGACGATCACGAAGGGCTCGCTCTTCGTGGCGCTGCGGGGTGAGCGCGTCGACGGGCACGCGTTCGTCGCCGCCGCCCTCGAACGCGGCGCATCGGCGGCGTTGGTCGCCCGCGACAGCGCAGTCCAAGGGCCCTGCGTGCGCGTCGAGGACACCATCACGGCGCTCGGTCTGCTCGCGCGAACGGCCCTTCGACGGGAGAGAACCTCGCGAGTCCTGCCGGTGCTCGCGATCGGCGGCGCGGCGGGAAAGACAACAACGAAGGAGCTCGCCGCCCTCTCGGTCGCGGCGCTCTTCGGCGACACGCTCTCGACTCGAGGAAACCTCAACAACCTCGTCGGCGCCCCGATGACGCTCCTCACCGTCGCGCCGGCGCACCGCGCGCTGGTGATCGAGGTCGGCACCAACGCTCCGGGAGAGATCGCGAAGCTCGCCGCCATCGTCGAGCCCGACGTGGCGCTCGTGCTCAACGTCGACAACGAACACACCGAGGGGCTCAAATCATTGGAGGCTGTCGCAGAAGAAGAGGGCGCGCTCTTCGCTGGGACGCGCGACCTCGGGACGTCCACGGTCGTCGGCAACCTCGAGGAGCCGTACTCGTACTCGCAGATCGAGCGCGGGCCGAAGCGGGCGCGACGGCTCAGCTTCGGCGAGGGCGAGGGCGCGGACGTGAGGCTCTTGTCGCGCGTCGCGACGGCGGACGGACGAAGCGCGTTGCGGCTGCGTGTGAGCGGCGCGCTCACGAGCTCGGGTCGCGCCGTCGAGTGCTCGGTGACGCTCGGGTTGCTCGGGCCCGGCCCCGCGATCGACGCCGCCGCCGCGTTGGCTGCGACGCTCGCGCTGCGCGCACGTCCCGTTGACGCCGACGAGATCGAGCGCGCGGCGAAGGCGTTCGCTCAGGCCGCGCCGGTCGCCGGTCGCCTCGTGCCGGTCACGCTGAGCTCGGGCGCGATGGTGATCGACGACACGTACAACGCGAATCCTCGGTCGGTGAAGGCCTCGATCGACGCCGCGGCAGAGCTCGCTGCGCTGCGAGGCGGCTCGCTGCACGTGCTCATCGGCGACATGCTCGAGCTCGGAGAGCTCGCGCCGTCGTTGCACGGCGAGGTGCGCGACTACCTCTCCGCGCGAATGCCCAAGAGCGTCGCGGCCGTCGGTCCGCTCTTCTCCGGGGCGTTTGCGAAGATCGCGAGCGACGACGTGCGCTGCGTGCGCGCGCCGGAAGACGCCGCGGAGTGGGCGCATCCAAGAATCGACGCGAGGGACGTCGTGCTCGTGAAGGGCTCGCGCGGAATTCGCATGGAGCGCGCCGTGGCCGCGCTCTGCGCCAACACCACGACGATGATGTGCTGACGGGCGATCGGTCGGCGAACGAAAGATCTCTACGGAGGACAGCTTGCTCTACCAGTTGCTCTTCGGTCTTCGGACCAAAGCCTCGTGGCTCGGGTTTCTCAACGTCGTTCGATACATCCCGTTTCGGGTGATCGCCGCGACCATCACCGCGATGGTGATCGCGTTCTTTCTCGGCCCGTGGTTCATCCGCACGCTGCAAAAGAACAAGTTCGGTCAGGTCGTTCGCAACGACGGCCCCGAGTCCCATTTGCAAAAGCGCGGGACGCCGACGATGGGCGGCTCCCTGATTCTTCTGGCGATGATCACGTCCACGGTGCTCTGGGCGGACCCGAACAACGCGTTCGTCTGGGCCGTCGTGACGATCACCGTGCTCTTCGGGTGCGTGGGCTTCGCGGACGACTACGCGAAATTCAAGCAAAACGCCTCCGGTGGCCTGAGCGCCCGCGCACGACTGTTGCTCGAGTTCGGCATTTCGGGCGGCGTGTTCGGCTATCTGTTCGCTGGCCGCGCGGGGCTTCCGGCGGATTGGTTGGCGGTTCGCCACAAGCTGGCGCTTCCGTTCGCTGCGTTCAGCAAGCACCACATCAACCTCCCGCCGTGGCTGTACGTCGTCTTCGCGGTGCTCGCCGTGGTCGCGATCGCCAACGCCGTGAACTTCACCGACGGGCTCGACGGGCTGGCGATCGGCCCGGTGATGATCAACGCCGGAACCTACCTCGTGTTTGCGTACATCACGGGCCTGGCGATCGCGGGCTCGGTGCTCGCGAAGTACCTGCACGTCTCGCCGGCGATCGCGGCGGAGCTCTCGAGGCCGACGGCGGTGTTTCGACTCAGCGAGTACCTGGACCTACCGCCGCTGATGAGCACCGGCGAGCTGTCTATTTTCTGCGGAGCGATGATCGGAGCCGGCGTTGGGTTCCTGTGGTTCAACACGTACCCTGCGCAGCTGTTCATGGGGGACGTCGGCTCGCTCTCGCTCGGGGGCGGGATCGGGACCCTCGCCGTCCTGACGAAGAACGAGCTCCTGTCCATCCTGTTGGGCGGCATTTTCGTGGTCGAAATGGTCTCGGTGATCGTGCAGGTGTCTGTGTTCAAGATCACCAAGGGCAGAAAACGAGTGTTCTTGATGGCGCCGATCCACCATCACTTCGAGAAGAAGGGATGGCCCGAACCGAGGGTGATCGTCCGGTTCTGGGTCGTTCAGATCATCCTGGCGCTCGTGGCCTTGAGCTCTTTGAAGTTGCGGTAAACGCTGACCGGACCCCGGGTTTCGCGGTACACGTCGTAACCCTCCATGGAACGGTCAGTCGATGGAAAGCGCGTCACGGTCGTGGGCTTCGGTCGCTCGGGGGCGGCCGCCGCGAAGCTGGCGCTGAAGATGGGCGCACGCGAAGCCGTGATGCAGGACAAACGCGACGCCGTCGAGCTCGGCGACGACAAGGTCCTCGAGCTCGCGCGCGATGGAATTCGCCCCGAGCTCGGCGGCCACAAGGTCCAGACGCTCCTCGAGAGCGACGTGGTCGTGCTCTCGCCGGGCGTACCCAAGCTCGAAGCGGTATCCGCCGCGGAGAACGCTGGCATCGACGTGATCAGCGAGATCGAGTTCGCGTCGTGGTTCATCCACGGCGAGTACATCGCGATCACGGGAACGAACGGCAAGAGCACAGTCACGACGCTCGCCGGCGCGATCGTCGCGGCCTCCGGCGTGCCGACGTTCGTCGGAGGCAACCTCGGCGCTCCGCTCAGCGAAGCAGTCGGAACGCCCGCCGCGCAGCCAGGCGGCGCGCTCGTCGTCGAGCTCTCGAGCTACCAGCTCGAGCGCACACGATCGGTGCCGTTTCGCGTGAGCGTCCTGCTCAACGTGACGCCGGATCACCTCGATCGGTACGGCTCGCTGGCCGCGTACGCCGCGGCGAAGCAGCGCATCTTTCTCTCGCAATCGACGAGAGATTTTGCGGTCGTCCCCGCGATGGACCCTGCGATGGTCGCGATGGCCGCCGCCGGCTCCGCCGTCGTGCAGACCTACGCAGGGCCGCAGGCCGACGTCCGCTTGGACGGCGACTTCATTGTTGATCGCTGGGGCGGTCGGTTTCCGCGCTCGCTCTTGAAGATCCGCGGCGGTCACAACCTCGAGAACGCGATGGCCGCGATCTTGGCCGCGCGGTTGCTCGGCGTCGGTGAGAGCGCCGTGCGCGAAGGGCTCGAGGGCTTCGAGGGCCTGCCGCACCGAATGCAGTTCGTCGCCGAAGAAGAGGGGATTTCGTACTTCAACGACTCCAAGGCGACCAACGTCGCGGCGTCGGTGAAGGCGCTCGAGGGCGTCGAGCAGGGCCGCCGCGTGGTGCTCGTCGCCGGCGGGCGCGACAAGGGCGGAAGCTACGGCCCGCTCCGTCCGCTGCTCGAGAAGAAGGGCAGGGCGCTCGTGCTCGTCGGCGAGGCCACCGAGCTCATGAAGGCGCAGCTCGAAGACCTCGTTCCTGTACGTCACGCCGACGACATGTTCGACGCGGTCCGCATCGCCAGAGGTTGCGCGCGAAAGGGCGACGTCGTGCTCCTGGCTCCGGCGTGCTCGTCGCTCGACATGTTCGAAAACTACGAGGAGCGTGGTCGCGTGTTCAGCGCCGCGGTCCGGGCGCTCGTCGGCACTTCTCGTCAAGAAGAGGATTTGTAGAAGTCCTTTGGTGTAACGGCAGTCGTGCCATGAGCGCGACCGCCCCGTCGAACCGCAGGATCCCGTCCGGAGAGCGCCCCAGCAGCGAGCCTGGCCCCGTCGAGGCGAGCGGCCCCGTCGAGTCCAAGGACGCGCGCGCCGCAGATCGCGCGCTCTACCGCGGCCCGATCGACGTCCCGTTGCTGGCCGTCACGCTCCTGCTCGTCTCGTTCGGGATCGTGATGGTCTACTCGGCGAGCGCCGTGTTCGCCGCGCGTTCGCACGGCTCGGCGCAGTACTACCTGCTCCGGCAGGCGAGCTTCGCGATCGTCGGAATCACGGGAATGACCGTGGCTTCGCGCATCGACTATCGATTTCTTCGAAAGCTCACCTACCCGATGCTGGGCGGGACGGTGTTCTTGCTGATGCTCGTGATCGCCGGCTTCGGACGCGCGGGCGGAGGCGCGGCGCGGTGGCTGAAGGTGGGGCCGGTGACGCTGCAGCCCGCAGAGCTGGCGAAGGTCGTCATCATCCTCTGGCTCGCTCACTCGCTCAGCAAGAAGCAAGAGAAGATCAAGACCTTCTCGGTGGGGTTCTTGCCGCACCTGCTGATGACAGGGTTCTTGATGATCCTGTGCCTCAAGCAGCCGGATTTCGGCTCGAGCATGGTGCTGCTTCTCCTGACCTTCGGGCTGATGTTCGTCGCCGGCGCCAAGAGCGGCTACATCCTCGGCGCGATCGTGGCGGCGCTTCCGGTCGCCTATCACCTCGTGATGGGCACGGCGTATCGCCGACGACGCTGGGAGGCGTTCGTCGATCCGTGGGCGCACCGCCACGACATTTCGTATCAGCTCGTCGAGTCGTTGCTCGGCTTCGGAGCGGGCGGAACCACCGGGCTCGGCCTCGGCGATTCGCGACAGAAGCTGTTCTTCCTCCCCGAGGCGCACACGGACTTCATCTCGGCGATCGTCGGTGAAGAGCTCGGCTTCGTCGGGATGATCGCGCTGCTGTTTGGCTACTCGTTTCTGCTGTATCGCGGGATCTCGATCGCGCTTCGGGCGAGGGACGACTACGGCACGTACGTCGCGTTCGGCATCAGCATGCTGTTCGCGCTTCAGGTGCTGATCAACCTCGGCGTCGCGATGGGGCTGTTGCCCACCAAGGGCCTGACGCTTCCGATGGTGTCCTACGGAGGCTCGTCGCTGGTGATCAACCTCTGCGCCGTGGGCATCCTGCTCTCGATCTCTCGCGCCTGCGTGCGACCCGAGACCGCTCGAGCACCGGCGGTCAACAAGAAGCTCGGCGAGCTCGAGGTCGCTTCGTGACGCTCCGCCTCGTGATCGCCGCCGGGGGAACAGGCGGGCACTTTTATCCAGGCGTCGCCGTGCTCGAGGCGCTTCGAGAACGATGCGAGGTCGAGGCGCTCTTCGTCGGAACGCCTCGCGGCATCGAAGCGAAGAAGGTCCCAGCGATGGGCGAGAACCTCGCGACGTTCGACATCACGCCGCTCAACGGGATGAGCCTCGGCAAGAAGCTCGCGGGCCTCGTTCGCCTACCCCGCGCAGGCTTCGCCGCGTGGAGCGCCGTGAAGCGCTTCGCTCCAGACGCGCTCTTGAGCGTCGGCGGATACGCGTCGGGACCGGTGACCCTCGCGGCGATCGCGCGTGGAGTTCCGTCGGTGGTCGTCGAGCCCAACGCGGTCGCTGGCTTCACGAATCGACTGCTCGGAAGACGGGTGTCTCGCGCGTGCGTCGCCTGGGAAGAGACGGGGAGATTCTTTCGTCCCGAGTCCGTTCGACTCACGGGCACGCCGGTGCGCCGGGCCTTTCTCGAGCGCGCAGCGTCCGCGAAGGACACGCGCCAAGAGACGCCGATGGTGCTGGTCATCGGCGGATCGCAAGGGGCCAAGGCGCTCAACGAGAGCGTTCCCCAAGCGATCGCGAAGCTCGCCGCCGAGGGGCTGCGCGTGCGGGTCGTGCACCAGACCGGCGAACGATCACTCGAGGCGGTTCGCGCGGAGTACGACTCACTCTTGTCGGACCAACGCGGGTCGGTCGAGGTCACAGCCTTCATCGACGACGTCGCGAGCGCGATGGCTGCGGCGGACATCGTGGTGTGTCGGTCTGGCGCCGGGACGGTCAGCGAGCTGTGCGTCATCGGGCGGCCCGCGATCTTCGTTCCCTTGCCGACCGCCGCGGACGACCATCAACGAAAGAACGCCGAAGCCGTGTCCTCGCGCGGCGCGGGCGAGTGCCTGCTCCAACGAGAGCTCACGGCGGACTCGCTGGCCGCTCGGCTGCGCGCGCTGCTCAGCGACCGCGCGGCGCTTCGAGCGATGGGTGAGCGCGCCAAGAACGTCGGCTCACCGAGCGCGGCAGACCTCGTCGCAGAGGAGATCTTGAACCTCGTCAAGCGATGACACACACAATCAATTCGCGCTGGGATTCTTGGCGCGAAGTCGCTCAGACAGCACCTTCAGGCACTGGTTGACGTCGCCCGCTCCGAGCGCGATCACCATGTCGCCGGGCTTGATGATGCGCTCGAGGACGTCGGGCAGCTTGCTCTTGTCGGCCTCGAAGTAGACCCGGTGGTGGCCGTGCTTTCGGATCGCGTCTGCGAGCCGCTCGCCGGTCGCCCCGTCGATGCGCGCTTCGCCTGCGGCGTACACGTCGGTGACGACAAGCACGTCTGCGCGGTTGAACGCCCTCGTAAACGCTTCGAACAGATCGCGCGTCCGTGTGTATCGGTGCGGCTGAAACGCGACGACGAGGCGCCGACCGAAGCCTGCGTACGCGGCCTCGAGGGTCGCCTCGATCTCCGCAGGGTGATGGCCGTAGTCGTCGACGAGCGTCACGCTCGCGACGTCATCGACGATGGTGAAGCGTCGCTGAACGCCGGCGAAGCTCGCGAGCGCCTCGCGCGTCGTCTCGATCGGAACCTCGAGCTCGTCGGCGATCGCGATGACCGCGAGCGTGTTGAGCACGTTGTGTCGCCCCGTGAGGCGAACGGCGAACCGTCCGACGCGCTCTCCGCGGCGCACGAGGTCGAACTCGGTCACAGGTCCCTTGAGCGCGATCGCATCGGCGCGGTAGTCGGCCTGCGCGCTCGTGCCGTACGTGACGATGCGACGATCGATGCGTGGGATGATCTCTTGAACGTGCGGGTGGTCGAGGCAGAGCACCGCGAGCCCGTAGAACGGAACCTTCTCGACGAAGTCGACGAAGGCCGTCTTGATTGCGTCGTGGGTCTTGTAGTGGTCGAGGTGCTCGGGGTCGATGTTGGTGACGACCGCGATCACGGGGCTGAGCTTGAGAAAGCTGCCGTCGCTCTCGTCGGCTTCGGCCACGAGCAGGTCGCCTTCGCCTGCGCGCGCATTGGTGCCGAGGGCGTTGAGCTTTCCCCCGATCACGACGGTGGGGTCGAGCTTCGCGTGTTGCAGCACCGTCGCGACGAGCGACGTGGTGGTGGTCTTTCCGTGCGAGCCCGCGATGGCGATCCCTTGCTTGAGCCGCATGAGCTCAGCGAGCATTTCGGCCCGTCGAATGACGGGAATCCCGAGCGAGCGCGCCTCGACGATCTCGGGGTTGTCCTGCTGCACTGCGGACGAATACACGACGACATCGGCGCCAGCGATGTTGCTCGCGGCGTGCCCGACGTAGCAGCGCGCGCCGAGCTTCTCGAGCCTGCGCGTGCTCTCGCTGGCCTTGGCGTCGCTGCCGGACACCGCGTAGTTGAGCGACAAGAGCACCTCCGCGATGCCGGACATGCCGATGCCGCCGATGCCAATAAAGTGAATCTGCCTGACGCGTCCGCGAAACATGGTGTGAAGAGGGGAGGGTGACTACACCGTTCGATCGGCGGACGTCGAGGGCGCAGTGCGACGACGGCACCTCAGCGACCGGCGAGCTCACGCAGCCGCTCTTCGACGACGGCGAGCGCGCCGCGCCGACCGAACTGCAGAAGATGACCGCCGGCGAAGGTCACGTGCTTCGCGCCAGTGTGCGCTTCGAGCCTGCGCGCGTGAGAGGGATGCGTGATTCGGTCGCCCTCTGCGGAGACGATGACGATGCGCTCTCGATCGATGACCGGACGACGATGCACTGGCGAGACCGCGGCCATCGCTCGATCCAAGGCCGCGTGAAGCTCGTGGCGCTCTTGCTCGTTGCCGGGCAGCCGCTTGTGCGCGAGCGAGAAGTCCGCCAGCGACGCGAGCGGGATCATCGGAACGCAGATCGACAGCGACGGCTCTGCAGCCGCGAGCAACGCCGAGGTGTACCCGCCGAGGCTCATTCCGAGCACGCCGACGGAGGGAGCGCCGCGCTCCCTCGCGATCGCGATGAGCTCACGGAGCTCGATGATCGCGAGTCGAAACGTCTCGATGTTCCACGCGGGGTCGACGGACGGAAACCTGGGCGCGCCCTTGCGCGCGGGGTCCTTTCGCGGCCCATGAAACGGCAGGCTCACGATCGCGACGTCGAAGCCCCACGAGCGCAAGAGGTCCACCGGCATGAACCGGAGCTCCCAATCGGGATGCCCGCCGAGATAGCCGTGCACGAGGATCATCACGGGTCGCCCGCTCTCGGGCGCGCCGACCCATCGAACGCGCGCTTCTCGATTATGTGTGTCGCGTTCGAACGACGACTGCACGGCCGGGTCGATCGCTCGTGCTCCGGTGGTCCAACGAAGATCCACCATCGGCACGCCGGCGTGCCTTCGAGGCACGGCGACCTCGCGGACCAGACGCAGCGCGCCGACGGGAAAGAACGCCTCGGCGCGGTTGATGTACTCCTCGGTCGCGTACCGTTCGGCGATCTCGTTCAGGTGTCGAATGCGCCAGTGATGATCGGTCTCGGGCAATCGACCCTGTCCGCGTCGTGCGCGAGCGATCACCGTGCTGGTCATCGCGCGGTCGACAGCGGCGCCGACCATGGAGAGAGCGAAGCGAGCGAGCGGCGCCGGGCTTGGTGATTGCACAGGCGAAAGTGTAGCCGATGATGCTTCGCGGCCAAGCGCGGACGCGACGGGGAAGGTGCTATCGTCGCCCCATGCGTTTCGGAATCTTTGCTTCGATCGCGCTCTCGACGTTGGTCGGCTGCGGCGCGTCGGTTCGCGCGCAAGGCGGAGACGGCAGCGTCGTCGACACGGGGGTCCGCTTCGATGGGTCGCGGCCGGACGTGATCGCGCCGCCCTTCGATGCACCGCAGCCTGTCGACGTCCCGGTCGTTCCCGTAGACGTCGTCATTCCGCCCTTCGATGTGCCGATTGGAGCGGACGTTCCTCGTCCGCCCGACGTGATCGTGCCCGACGTCATGATCAACGGCGACGCGCGAGGCGAGTGGCGTCTGACCACCTTCCGATTCAATTTGATGGGCGCGCCTGCGCAGCTCACGGACATGAATCGATCGCTGCCGGGCGACCCAGTCGGGCGCTACCGCGTCAACGGGACGCTCGACATTCGCGACGATCGACTGGCGTTCGCGTGGGCTGTGCTCCGCAACGATCACGCGCTGATCTCGGACCCGACGGTCGACATCGACGAGGGCTACTCGGCGACGGCGTTCTTCTGGAACGGGCGGCTCGACAACATGGCTCGGCGCTTCACCACTGGCGCGATCGGCTTGGATTTCGCCTTCGAAACGCCGGATATCCTGCGGCTCAGCTCCGATCGCGAGGGATGGGTTGCGCTGTTTCGTCGCGAGCCGCGGACGACGTATCCCGTGACGATGGTGACGCGCATCGACGGGCAGGGGTTGCAGATTTCTGCAGGGACGAGCGACCCGTTCGTGCGCGCGCGCGCCGCGCTGTTGTGGGACCTGCCGTCCACGTCTGTGCCGTTCGAATCGATTTCGGCCGACCTGTCGTTTGGAGGCGGCGGGGTACAAGCGACGTATGTGCTCGACGTTCCTGGGCCAGCGATCGCCGCAGGACCGATACCGACGGGCGCGATCACGATCGTGAACGGCGTTCGCGTCGCGTGGGCGCACATCGTCGTGTACGACGACGTCGATCGATCCGGACGGTTCAACTCGTCGATGGCTGGGGGAACGGGCCCTGACATCCTCCGCGGTGTGTCTCCGATCGGCATCGGAGTGCGCCTCGACGGAACGCCGGACGCGATGTTCGACCAGACGCCGTTTCGACTGCTCAAGCCCGGCTGGCAGTACGTCAACGTCGAGCGAAACAGCGACCCGCGACCGGCGGTGTTGATCCCGTACGCGATGAACAACCCGCTGCGTCCCGACGTTCCGATCAGCGAAACGGCGGTTCGTCGTCGAATTCTGGACCTTCTGCCGTGAGCCGCACGCGCAGCGGCGGCCGCGCAGTGCGTTGAAAATTGGCGGCGTCGGGCCTCGTCCATGTAGGCCTATCGACGAGTCCTGTGACTTCGAGCCCGCTGCCCCCAAATCGTCGTCGATCGACACCGCCGCCTCCCGTCGAGCTGGACTCGATGGAGGACGATACGGCGGCGGGGCGGCCGATTCCTGCGGCCGAGCTGCAACTGGTAGACGAAGACGCTGAGGCCCGCGCGGCGGAGAAGGCTGAGCGCAGAGCGCGCTTGAAGGCTCAGCTCTCCTCGGCCCTTTCGACGTTTTCGATGGTCGCGCTGGTCGCGGGCTCGCTCGTCGCTGGGCGAGTCACGCACCGTTGGGCGACCACGACGCCGCGCTTCGGCGCGCGCGACATCGAGGTCGTCGGCGCGCAGCGCACGGGTCGCACGGCGGTGCTCGAGGCGGCAGACATCGTGGAGGGGCGCAACGTCCTGGCGATCGACCTGCTCAAGAGCGAGCGGGCGATCAGCGCGCTGCCGTGGGTCGCGCGCGCGAAGGTCAGTCGAAGGCTCCCCGGACACGTGCGCGTCGAGATCGAAGAGCGAGAGGCGGTCGCCGTCGTGAGCACGGGCGGCCTGTACCTCTGCGCATCGGACGGAACGATCTTCAAGCGCATCGTGGACGGCGATCCAGTGGACTTGCCGGTGATCACGGGCATCGAGCGCGCGCTGTTCGCGCGGGATCCGGAGCTCGCGAAAGAGCAGCTGCGCGACGCGCTGGCGCTGTTGTCGGATCTCGCCGGAAGCTCGCTCGCGGGCCGCGTGCGCGTGGACGAAGTGCACCACGCGTCGACGGGCGACCTGTCGATGACGCTCGCGGGCCGGGGAACATACGTGTGGCTCGGGCGCGGTCCGTATCGCGCGAAGATGGCGCGGTTGAGCGCGATCCTCACCGAGCTCGAGCGCAATCACCTCGACGCTGCAGAGATCCACCTCGAGAGCGATCGGCACCCCGAGCGCGCTGCGGTGCGACTGCGCGTTCGCTGAGCGCTTCTTCGCGCGATCGGTGGGGCTGTTGCGCGCTCGCGGCGAAGCGACCGGGCCTGTGCTGGGCGAGCGTGTCGCTCGGGTTCGGAGCGGTCGTTCGTCGTCGTGCGCGTCGTCACGTCGCGCAGAGACGGCGTCGATCGAAGGGTCGCGCGACGCGCGGCAGCGGTCATTCACACCTACAAAAGCGCGTCGCTTTTTTCACGTCGGCCTGGGCAGTGTGGCAATGGACGGGTCGGACCACATGGCGAAGCCAGGAGACATCATCGTCGGACTCGATATCGGCACCACCAAGGTGCTCGCTGTCGTGGGCGAAGTCGGCGCCGAAGGTGTCGACATCACGGGCGTAGGCGAGTCGAAGTGCAGCGGACTGCGAAAAGGGGTGGTGGTGAACATCGAGTCGACGGTCGCGTCGATCAACGAGGCGATCGAGCGTGCTAGCTCGATGGCCGGCGTCGAGATCGCGACCGTGTACGCGGGGATCGCCGGCAGCCACGTGCAGGGCATGAACTCGAACGGGCTGGTGACGGTCGGCAATCACGAGGTGACCGCCGAGGACGTCGTGCGCGTGCTCGATCAAGCGAAGCACATCAAGCTGCCGCTCGATCGGCAGGTGATCCACGTTCTGCCGCAGGATTTCGTGGTCGATCAGCAAGAGGGCGTCCGCGAGCCGGTCGGCATGAGCGGCATGCGCCTCGAGGCTCGCGTTCACCTGGTGACGGCGGCGACGACGGCGATCACGAACCTGACGAAGTGCGCGCAGCGGTGCGGCCTCGAGGTCGCCGAGCTGGTGCTGCAGCCTCTCGCGAGCGCCGAAGCGGTGCTCACCGAGGACGAGAAAGAGATCGGCGTCGCGTTGGTGGACATCGGCGGCGGCACGACGGACGTAGTGATCTACGTGGACGGCTCGCTCGTGCACACGTCGGTGATCCCGCTCGGCGGGCAGAACCTGACCAACGATATCGCGACGGGCTTGCGGACGCCGCTCGGAGAGGCCGAGCGCATCAAGGTTCGCCATGGTTGCGCGATGAACTCGATGGTGGACCCGAGCGAGTCGATCGAGATTCCGAGCGTCGGAGGGCGAGCGGGCCGCTCGATTCCCCGCCACGTGCTCGCAGAGATCATCGAGCCGCGGATGGAAGAGATCTTCATGCTGGTCAAGCATGCGATCGCTCAGTCGGGCTACGGCGAGCTGCTCGGCGCGGGCGTGGTGCTCTGCGGCGGCGCGACGCTGCTCGACGGCTGCGAGGCGCTCTCAGAAGAAGTGCTCGCGCTGCCCGTGCGCCGCGGCACGCCGATCGGCGTCGGCGGCATGGCGGAGATGGTGAAGAGCCCCGCGCACGCGACGGCGGTGGGGCTGCTCAAGTACGGCGTTCACAGGCCGGCAGCTGTCCCGCAGACGCTGAACTACGGCGCGGCGACGGCGGTTGCGCAGGGCGCGACCGGACGCGTCGCGGCGGTCAAGAACGATGCTCCCGAAGCCGCGGCTGCGGCGGACGGAGACAAGGGCTTCGGAAACAAGCTCTGGAACTGGGTGCGAGAAGTGTTCTGACAGGATTCGAATGCGCGGTCGCGTCGGTGATCGCGACCGTGGGCCGTGGCGCTCGGGTTCGGAGATTCTTTCCGAGGTTGTCTCCCGAGCGCGGCGGCTCACGGTCACGGTTACCGGCGAAGCGGAGAAGTCGTTGGCACTGGTTGTGCGCGATGCGGCGAAGTGAGATCGACCTCACTGGGGGGATGCAACGTGACGATGTTCGGTGTAGAGCGATGGACCCCCCGCGAGGTTCGAGTCTCGAGGATCGCGACGAGCGGTAGATAGTGTTGTGGAAGCGGGTAGGAGGCGGTGATGGGTCTCTCGTTCGATCTGGCTGATGAAGGAAACACCCCGGCGGCGCGCATCAAGGTCGTTGGCGTCGGTGGTGCAGGTGGAAACGCGATTCGCACGATGATCGAGTCCAACGTACAGGACGTCGAGTTCATCGTTGCAAACACGGACATCCAAGCGCTGACGGCGAACCCTGCGGGCGTGCGCATTCAGCTCGGGCGTTCTCTCACCAAGGGCCTCGGCGCGGGCGCGAACCCCGACATCGGCAAGAAGGCCGCGATGGAGGACATCCAGCTCTTGCAGGATCACCTGCAGGGCGCGGACATGGTCTTCATCACCGCCGGCATGGGCGGCGGAACGGGAACCGGCGCGGCGTCGGTGATCGCGCAGGTCGCTCGTGACCTCGGCGCGCTCACGGTGGGCGTCGTGACCAAGCCGTTCATGTTCGAGGGCAAGCGCAGGGCGAAGTTCGCCGAGGCCGGGCTCGCCGAGCTCGAGGGCCACGTCGATACGCTCATCACGATCCCCAACCAGAAGCTCGTCAACCTCAACGATCCGGACCTGACGTTGATGGACGCCTTTCGCAAAGCAGACGAAGTGCTCGTGCACGCCGTGCAGGGCATCTCGGACCTGATCCAGCAGACGGGCATCGTCAACGTCGACTTCGCGGACGTGAAGGCCGTGATGACCCAGATGGGCATGGCCCTCATGGGGATCGGCTACGGACGCGGCGAGCGACGCGCCTACGACGCCGCGATGGCAGCGATCAACTCGCCGCTGCTCGACAACATGTCGGTCGAGGGCGCGACGGGCATCCTGATCAACTTCACGGGCGGCCCGGACATGCGCCTCGGCGAGATCAACGAAGCCGCGACCATGATCATGGACACGGCGCACGAAGACGCGAACATCATCTTCGGCTCCGTCGTAAACCCCGAGATGCGCGACGTGATCAAGGTCACGGTCATCGCGACGGGCTTCGGCCGCAGCATCCGCCAGGAGGAGATGAAGCCGACGTTCGCCTCGCGCATCGTCACTCCGCCTCTCGCCGAGCACCGTCCGCGCGCGGCCCAGCAGGCGCCCATCGTGACGCAGCCCGCTGAGGTTCGCACCCGCCCGACGACGCCCGAGGCTGCTCCTCGTCGCTCGATGCCGGCCCAGTCGGCGCCCCCCGCAGCACGGGAAGCGCGACACGGCGAGCGCGTCAGCCTGATTCCCAACGAGACAGACCTCGACATCCCGACGTTCCTCCGCAACCGCGGCGGCGAGTGAGTGCGACTTCGAGGGGGAGCAAAAATGCTTAGTTTCGCACGATTTGTCGGGCTACCGAAAGACAGTTTCACACTCCGAGTCACCCTGTGAAATGCGCTCGAGCAAGGTGATTTCGAGGTTCACGCCGCGGTCATCTTGGTCTTAGAATCGCTGATCTCGCGGATGATCTCGTTCGAAGGGTCGAGTACGGGGATGAAGTACGTCGCAGCTGGGCTTACCGACGTGGGTCGTGAGCGAGACCACAACGAAGACACCTTCCTCGTCGATGAGGCGCTCGGCCTATTTCTCGTCGCGGACGGGATGGGTGGTCATCGAGCGGGCGAGGTCGCGAGCGCGATCGCGCGGGACACGGTGCACGAGATCATTCGTGACAGCGCCAGTTCGTCGCGGCTCGACGCGCTCGACCAGGCCATCCGTCGCGCCAATCAGCGCGTCGTCAAAGAGGGCCAGGCCAACCGCGCGCACAAGGGGATGGGCACGACGATCGTCGCGCTGATCACCGACGGCGACGCGCTCGGCATCGCGCACGCGGGCGACTCGCGCTGCTATCGCTTTCGCGACGGCACGCTGCAGCGAATGACTCGAGACCACTCGTTGATCGAAGAGCTCGGCGGCGACGATCCGGCGGTGATGGCCGCGCTCGCGAGCTACTCCAACGTGATCACCCGCGCTCTCGGCACGGCGCCGGACACCGCGCCGGACGTTCGCCGCGAAGCCGTGAAGACCGGCGACTTGTTCGTCTTGTGCTCCGACGGCCTGTGCGGGCCGGTCGACGACGCGGCGCTGCAGCGACTGCTCGCAGAGGGCGGCTCACTCGACGAGATCTGCCGCCGCCTGATCACGGAAGCCAACGAGCGGGGCGGACCCGATAACATTTCGGTCGTCGTCCTGCGCGCCGAAGACTGAGCGATCGACGGGCGGGCAAAGGGGGCCTTGCTCCGCAGCGAAAGGGGGGATTTGCGCGAACAGAGAGGGGACAAGCGCCGCTTAACCCTTCTCACTTGAGCGAATCGCGCCATACTCCGCGCGCCTCGGGCCTGCCTGCGCAGGCCCCGACCATTCCAGACAATTCGACGGAGTAGCAGCGCATGGCGAGCTTCATCGCGACCCGAATGAAACAAGAACTCGAGGCCATCTCGAAGGTGTACGACAGCAAGTTCGCGGGACAGTCGCGCGGCACGCGCGACGTCGCGGAGATGGACGGCCTCGTTCGGCGCGTGAAGAACGTGCTCATGCAGATCGACGCGACGCCGAACGCCTCGCGTGACACCGAGCTGTCGTCGATCAAGGGCGACGCCCAAGAGCAGCTCAAGATGCTCGAGAGCGAGAAGGCCGCGATCGTCGAGGCGAAGTCGGCAGGCCCCGATTTCGAGCTCTTCGCGCCCCTCGCGCAGACGGCGAATTTCGTGATGGCGCGCTATCGCAGGCACTACGCCGGCAAGAGCCGCTCGACGCGCGACCTCGGCCTGATGGAAGAGATGATCGAGGATCTCTCGTCGATCTCGGCGCAGATGAGCACGATCATCGCGAAGAACAGCGCGCCGCCGTTTCGACGGGACCTCGAGGCGGTGACGCAATCGCTCTCGATGTACCGCACCGAGCGCGACGAGATCTCCCGCTCGCACGGCGCGGGCACGCAAGAGGAGCAGTCGGGCAACCTCGCGTCCCTCGCCAACGCGCAGTTCGACATCTACCGCGATCACTTCGCGGGCAAGAGCCGCACCTCGCGGCGCGTCGAGCTGCTCGAGCGCATGGTTCGCAACCTCGAGCGCATCAAGACGCGCATGTCCGACCTCGCGCGCGAGAGCACGGTGGCTCAGGTCAACAAGGACAACATCGGCATCATCGACGGAAACCTCGACACCTACCGCAAGGAGATCGAGGAGATCCGCAAGGCCAAGGAGAGCGCCTCGATCGAAGACCTCGCGGGAAACCTCGGCGGCGCCGCGAACGAAGTCTTCGACGAGTATCGCAACCGCTACGCGAGCAAGGACCGCCGAACGGTCGACCGCGACCGGCTCTCGGTGATGTGCGATTTGCTCGGTGAGGTCGAGCGACAGATGGCGCTGCTCGCGCGCGGCGTGAAGAACGACACCAACGACAAGAACCTCGAGATCGTTCGGTCCCAGCTCGGCTCGTTCGAGCTCGAGTGGGAGCAGGTCGATCAGGCTCAGCGGCCCGCGGGTCGCTGAGCACGACGCCGACGCCCGACGAGCGCGAAGGCAGCGAGGGCGCCGCACAAGAGCCGGCCAGTTTGCGCGCGGGGGAGGGCGACAGCAGCGCAGCGACAGCCGGGCATCATCGTCGGGGGCTCGGCGGACGCGTCCATCGACGGCGGTCGCGCTGCGTCCATGCCGGCGTCCGGCGAAGCTGCGGGGCAGGCGAGCGTCGAGGAGCGGTACACCGTCCAGCGCGCGCCGCAGAGCGCGGTGACGTCCGTTGAAGGACCGCACGTCGGGACGCCGCCGATTTCACAAAACGACCGCAGCACCGGCTCGAGCGTCCGTCCTTCGTCGGTGCTTCGAGCGAGGGCGAACGAGTCCAGCACCCAGTTGGCGGCGACCCAAAGCGTTCCGTCGTGAAAGCGAAGGCCTGTGATTCGCGCGGTGTTCACCCGCTCGAACGGCCCGCCTCCGGCCGAACGGCGAAGCCCATCATCGGGGTGAGTGGTGCCGTACCAGACCGTTCGACCGTCGTCCGACAGCGCAAAGCCGTTCATCGCGCCGGTGCTTCTCGCGATTTCGCGAAAGCTCGCGCCGCCGTCGTCGCTTCGGAGCAAGACCGTCGGCGACGCGCCGGCCCCCGCGTCGAGCGACGCGGAGCCTTGGAGTCGCGCGCGGACGTACACGACGTCGGCGTTGGTGCTGTCGACGCCAGCGATGAAGCCGTCGTCGACGCCAAACATGTCGAGCGAACTCTCGCGCAGCGTCGCCCCGCCGTCATCGCTGCGAAAGAAGAGCACGCGCCTCGGGCTGTTGCGCACGGCTGTCGCGTACACGCGCTGAACGTTCGAGCGGGCGACCTCTACGGTCTCGAAGAGTGTCTCGGGGCCGAACCCTGCGCCGAGCGGCGCGAACGTCTGGCCGCCGTCATCCGAGCGCCAGACGCGGTTTCGCGCGAGCTCCGCGCCGGACGACGTGATCGCCAGCACCGTGCGGCCGTCGCGCGATCGGTCGAGGTCGATCACGAACTCTCGCTCGAGGTTGGGAACTCGGTCGTGCGAGCAGCGATCGGACGAGACTCTCGCGAGCCCGTCGGGCGCGCCGACGTGCAGCCTGCGTGTCGCGTCGAGCGTAAACGCAGGATCGAACGAGCCAGACCCGTAGTTGAGCAGCTCTTCGCAGAGCCAACGCCAGCTCTGCCCGCGGTCCTCGCTGAGGGCAAAGCCGAAGGTCAAGCGCAGCGCGACGGTCTGACCATCGGGTGACAGCTGCACGAGCTGCGCGGCTGGAAACCGCCCATTGGCCGCGGCAGGAGTCGCCACGACGGTCGCCACGAGCAACGCGGTGGCGCTCGCGGCCAACCGACAAGAACGAAGCACGCCAGGCACCGGGCGGGACGATACCATCCCGCGGCGCTTCGATGCAGCGCGACGCGCGGATATGGGGCGCTCCCGTGGTGAAACGGCTGTATTTTCCCGGGCGGGCGCGCTGTCGAGCCGCGGCGCGAGCGCCAGGCATCGCCGCTCGTGAGGGAGGCCGCGCAGGGCGACCGTGGCGCCCGCGAGAAAAGCAATCCCGCGCGTCTGCCCTGCCGGATAGGGATTCTATCGCGAGGGGCACACGGTATAGGCTTCGCGCGCCCACAGGGTGTGCTGTTTCGAGTGGATGGTCGGCGAATCGACCGTGACCGAAGCCAGCGACGCTGAGGGCGTGAACTTCAACGATCCCACGAACCTACAAGGGAGCGTCTCTCGCGATGTCCTCTGCCCCGTCTGACGTGCTGCGCGCCGAACTCGAGCGCCTGTTCGACCTCGAATCGCTGCAGAAGCTCTCGTCCGAGCTGCTCGACCTGGACCCCAATGACGTTGGTGGGACGACGAGCAAGGCGGCCTTCGCAAGAGCCCTCGTCGAGCGATCTGCGCGCGAAGAGATGCTCGAGGCCCTCGCCGACGCCATCGTTCTGAAGGATCGCGATGCCGCGTCGCGCGTGCGCGTCGTGTACGACGGGCGCGGAGACGATCTGCAGCCCGGCGCGGCCGTCGCGGGCTTTCGCATCCAGAAGAAGATCAACGACGAGGGATTCGGCTCGGTCTTCATGGCCAACGCCGACGGCAAGCAGGTCACCCTGAAGATCCTGCGCGAGACGAAGGTTCGCGATCGCAAGGGGCTGCAGCGGTTCTTGCTCGCGCAGCGCGCGCTCAAGCGCGTCGATCACCCGGCGGTCGTCAAGATCCTGGCGGCCGGCGTGCTGCCCGACGGTCGACCGTACCTCGCCAGCGAGTACATCGATGGCCAGTTGCTCAGCGTCCGCATCGGTCGCACGGGCGCGATGCACTTGAACGAGGCGCGATCGTTGCTCGAGTCGATCGCGGCCGGCCTCGACGCCGCCCACGCCGCTGGAATCATGCACTCGGACCTGCGTCCCGAGCACGTCATGATCGTCCGCCGCGAGGGGCAGCTCAACGGCGTGCTGGTCGACTTCGCGGTCGATCGCATGACCAGCTCGCGCGAGGGCGGGCTCGACTCCTCGTCGCTGCTCGTGCTCGTGGGCTCAGCGCGCAACATCGCGCCCGAGCGCGCGCGGTCTGGCGCCGCAGCGGACGTGCGCTCGGACGTGTACGCGTTTGGCTGCCTCGCGTACGAGGTGCTCACGGGCAAGCCGCCGTTCTCTGGCTCGACGCCGATCGATCAGATCGTCGCGCACATCTCGACGACCGCTGAGGCCCCGTCGAAGATCGCTCCGCGAGGGTGGGTCACCAAGGACCTCGACCCGGTGTTCGCGCAGGTGCTCTCGAAGACGCCTGCCGAGCGGTTCGCGAGCGCGGGCGAGTTCGTGAAGGCGCTCGCCGACGCCGCTGCTGGCAAGCGACTGGCCGACGTGACGCGCGACGAGTTCGACGCGCGCAAGGCTGCGGTCCTCGCGGCCCCTGGCGACGACGAAAAAGCGCTCGCGCTCGAGGCGTGCGGCGGTCGCGGCGTTCCGTGGAGCGACGTCTTGTCGGCGCTCGAAGAGGCCATCGAAAAAGCCGACAGCCCCAGCGCGCAGAAGGGGCTTCTCTTTCGCGCGGCGCGCGTGTCGCAGATCGAGACCAAAGAGCTCGGCAAGGCGCGCGCTCACTACGAAGCGATCCACAAGATCGACGCCAAGGACGAGATCGTCGTCGCGAAGATCGTCGAGATCCGACGCGCGATGGCGACGCCCGAAGAGAAGGCCGAGCTGCTTCTCGAAGAGGCCGATCAAGAGAAGCTCGCAGACAAGAAGGCAGAGCTCTATCACGAGCTCGCCAAGGTCTACGAGACCGAGCTGAAGGACGCCGAGAACGCGCTCGTCGCCGCGAGCGAAGCGGTCTCGAGCGCTCCGCACGTCGACGAGTACAGCCGCGAGATCGAGCGGCTCGCGGGCAACGACGTCACTCGATGGAACGAGGTGCTCTCGTCGCTCTCGCAAAACGCGCAAGGACGGGATCCCTCCGAGGGCTCGCGGCTCTATGTGCTGCTCGGCGGCTGGTACGCAGAGAAGCTCTCGCGTCCAGACTACGCGGCGAACTGCTACTCGCAGGCGCTCTCGCTGCAGCCCAACAACGACCACGCGCTCGAGGGCGCAGCAAACATCTACCGCAAGGCACAGCAGTGGCCCGAGCTCGTCGCAGTGCTCACCAAGCGCGCCGACGCCCAAGGCAGCCCCATCAAAGCGCGGGACTTTCGCGCGGAAGCAGCGGACATCCTCGAGGCGAGGGTGGGCGACGACAAGCGCGCCCGAGAGATCGCCGAGAAGGTGCTCGCCGAAGATCCGGCGCAGGCCAAGGCGCTGCAGGTCCTCGAGCGGATCTACATCTCGCAAGACGACTACAAGAGCCTCGTCGCCCTGCTCGACAAGAAGGCCGAGGCGCTCACCGGCGCAGCGCGAAGCGAAGCGCTCTGCGAGATCGCCGAGACGTGGGAGGACCGCCTCAAGGACGACACGAAGGCGGCAGACTTCTACGAGAAGGCTCGCGGAGAAGACGCCAGGAACATCACAGCGCTCAAGGGCCTCGAGCGGCTCTACGCGCGCTCGGGTCAAAACGAGAAGCTGCTGCACGTGCTCGAGGCGCAGATCATCGTGGCCGCGACGCCGCGACAGAAGATCGAGCTCTACAACCGCGTCGCCGCGATCTACGAAGAAGAGTTCGTCGACCACGCCAAGGCCACGGCAGCGTTCGAGAGCGTGATCGCGATCGATCAGTCCAACGACCCCGCGCTGACCGGGCTCGCGCGGCTGTATCGCGTGACCCGGCACTGGGACAACCTCGTCGACCTGCTCGAGCGCCACGCGCAGATCGTCGAGTCGTCCGCGCGCAAGGCGGACCTGCACGCGCAGCGCGGCCGGGTGCTGCTCGACCCGATCGGGAGCATCGATCGCGCCCGCGAGGCGTTCGAAAAAGCGCTCGAGTCCGACAGCGCAAACAGCGCCGCCCTCGAAGGCGCCGCGAAGGTGCGCGCGTTGAAGGGCGACGTGAAGGCTGCTGCGGAGGCGCTCGACGCGCTCGCGGCTCAGGCCAAGACCCCGCAAGAGAAGGCCGAAGCCTTCGTTCGCGCGGGCAAGATCCTCGAGGAGAAGCACGACCTCGACGGCGCGGTCGAGCGCTACAAGCGCGCGCTCGACGCCGTGGATGACTACGGTCCGGCGACCGCCCGACTGCGGGACCTCTACGCAGCGCGCGGCGACTCGCAGGGTGCGATCGAGATCTTGCAGCGCGAGATCGAGGCTGCGGACGGAACCAATCAGCGCGCCAAGCTGTGGACCGACGTCGCCAAGATCTACCGCGACAACGTCGAGAGCCCGGCGAAGGCCATGGAGGCCGCGCAGAAGGCGGTGCTGCTCGACTCGACCAACGAAGACGCCTCGACGATGCTCGGCGAGCTCAAGTTCGACGTGGGCGAGTTCGCGGAGGCCGCCAAGCTGCTCGCGCAACGCGCGGGTCGAGCGAAGGACCTCGGCAAGGACGAAGGTGTCCGCATCGCCCTGAAGTACGGGCAGGCGCTCGCCAAGAGCGGCGATGAAGCCGCGGCGCTCGAGGCGTTTGCCAAGGCGCGAGAGCTCGCTCCCGGCGATCGCTCGGTGCAAAAGTCCGCGGCGGACGCGGCGTTTGCGATCGGGCGCTACGAGCAGGCGCGCAAGGACTACGACGCGCTCTTGCAAGCGCACGGCAAGGAGATGGAGCGTCCCGAGCGCGCGCTGGTGCTGACCAACCTCGGACGATCGGCGAGCAAGCTCGGCGACGCGGCGGCCGCAGTGCGCTTCTTGAGCGAGGCGACAGAGCTCGAGCCGAGCTCGATGGAGGCTGCCGACGCGCTCGCGGACGCGTATGGTCAGCAAGGCAAGTGGGAGGAAGTGGCGCGGGTCAAGCGCCACAAGGCCGAGCAGGCGCCGTCGGACAAGCGCTACGACTTCTTCATCGAGCTCGGCGAGCTCTACGCAAGCAAGCTGTCGGACAAGGTGCAGGCGGCCCGCTCGTTCATGAGCGCGCTCGAAGCGCGACCGGACGACCGCCGCTTGCTGATGAAGCTCGTGCAGCTCTACAGCGAGGGCCAGGACTGGAGCCGCCTCGTCGAGGTGATCCTGCGCCTCGCCGACCTCGTCGACGATCGCTCGCAGCTCGCGAAGTACTACCTCACCGCGGCGCAGCTCTGCGCGCAGCAATTGAGCCGCCCCGACGAGGGCGCGACGTACTACGAGCGCGCGCTCGAGTACGATCCCAGCTCGATCCGAGCGCTCGAAGGGCTCGCCGAAGTTCGCGTCGCGCGCAAGGAGTTCTCCTTGCTCGAGTCCGCCGTGAAGAAGGCGCTCTCGAAGCTCACCGGCGACGGCGCGAAGGCTTCGCAGGCTCGCGGCTACGCGGCGCTCGGCGACGCGATCGCCTCGCAGGCGGACAAGACCGACGATGCGATCGCCTCCTACGAGAAGGCGCAAGAGCTCGACGCGTCGATCGATCTCACCGACAAGCTCGCGACGCTGTACCTGCGCGAGCCGAAGAAGCACATCGAGAAGGCGATCCGCGCGCAGAAGGCCGTCGTGAGCAAGGATCCGACGCGCGGCGATCACTATCGCGTGCTTCGCAAGCTCTACACGACCGCGCGCAAGCCCGATGAGGCCTGGTGCTTGTGTCAGGCGCTCGCGGCGCTCAAGGCCGCAGAGCCCGATGAGGAGGGCTTCTTCAAGAAGTTCAGGACCGACGCGGCCGCGGCTGCGACCGACAAGGTCAGCGACGACCTGTGGGTCCGCTCGCTGTCGCACCCGACGCAAGATCCGCTGCTCACGGGGATCTTCGCCACGATCACGCCGGCGCTGCTCGCGACGCGCGCCGAGAAGCGCGAGTCCTATGGCGTGAGCGAGGCCAACGTCATCGACGCGGCGTCGCACGGCAGCGCGATGGCTCGCACGATCCACTACGCCGCGGGAACGCTGGGACTCAAGCCGCCTCCTGTGTTCGTCAACGAGGGCGACGACTCGGGCCTCAACGTGATGCTCACGAGCCCGCCTGGATTCATGCTGGGTCGCGCGGCGCTCGGCGGAGGACCTGCGCAAGCGCTGGCGTTCATCGTCGGCAGCAAGATCGCTCACTTTCGCGGCGGGCATTTCGTGCGCCAGCTCGTTCCGACGGGAACGGGTCTTCGCGCGTGGCTCTTCGCCGCGATTCGCTCGGTGAACTCTGCGTTTCCGGTCGCTCCCGAGCTGATGGGCGCGGTGCAAGAGAACGGCGCGGCGATCAAGCAGCACGTGACGGGGCCATCGTTTGATCACCTGACGTCGCTCGTCACAAAGCTGCTCAACGTCGACAACGCACTCGATCTGAAGCGATGGACGACCGCCGTGGACCTCTCGGCGGATCGTGTCGGCTTCGTCCTCGCGAACGACCTTCCGCGCGCGTTGGCGGTGATCCGCGCTACGCCCGAGGATCAGGCCCCGTTGCCCGCCAAGGACCGTACGCGAGAGCTGATCGCCTTCGCCGTGAGCGACGAGTATTTCTACCTCCGACAGAAGCTCGGGATCGCCATTCAAGCAGGCGGCTGAGCGCCCGCGCGGGGCTCGATCGCAGCGGGGAGCGAGATCGAGAAGAGGCATCCGCCCTCGGGCGCGCGACCGACGGTGATCTCGCCGCTCGCGCGCTCGATGAGGTGCTTGACGACCGCGAGGCCCAGCCCCGTTCCGCCTCGCTCACGAAATCTCGTGAAGAAGGGCTCCCACAACCGCGGGAGGTCCGCCTCGGCGACGCCCGGCCCCGCGTCGCGCACTTCGACGCACACGCGATCGCCATCGGCGCGCGCGGCGATCACGATCGCGCCTCCGCTCGGCTGCGCCTGCACGGCGTTGTTCACCAGGTTGAACAGCACTTGCTGCAGCTGATCCGCGCGGATCGACGCGAAGAGCGCCGTCGAAGGAAGCTCCGTCGTGCTCGTGATCTTCGCGCGACGCAAAACCCCGTCGAGGAACGAGAGGACATCGCGAGCGACGAGCGTGACGTCGCATCGCCCCGCCTGTTCTGCGGGCGGCTGCGAGAGCTGCAGCATTCGTCGAAGGATCGTTCCGATCCGCTCGCTTTGCGTGGCGATCGCCTCGAGCGACTTCTTGGCGTGCTCTGGGAGTTGTTCGTCCTCTGCAGCGAGCCTCGCGTTGACGAGGATCGCGTTGAGCGGAGAGCCGACCTCGTGCGCGATCGACGCGGCGACCTGCCCCACCGCGGCCAGCGACTGGGCGTGGGCGAGCCGCTCGCCAAATTCCCTCGCGCGTTCGTTCGCGCGCGCGAGGCTCTCTTCGGTCTCTTCGAGGGCCGCTGCCATCGCGTTGAACGCCTCGGGAACGCGCTCCAACCCCAAGCGACTCTCGACCGAGACGCGCGTGGCAAAGTGCTTCTTTCCGATCTGTTCGGACGCGTCCACGACCGCGCCGAGCTCGCGCGCGAGCTGCCGAGCGACCCACGAAATCGAGAGCACGATGACGATCGTGACGAGCGCGCCCTCGATCGCCGCGAAGATCGCCTGTTCGGACACCGCTCGCCCGACGAGGTCGCTTCCGTGTGTCCCGCTCTGCACACGGAGCGCGCCGCGCTGCCGCAACGTCGACAACAACACGAGCGCCGCCGTCCCCAGCACGACCGGAAGCACGAGCAAGCCGTGAAGGCGCGTCGCGAGCTTTTTTTGCGCGTTGTTCATCACCGACGAAGCATGCCCGAAAACAGCGGTCGAGTTCTGCCGTAGACTGCCGGTAAGGCGATGCGGAAACCTCTCGTCGACGCCGCGTCGCGGCTCTTGATCGTCGAAGACGACCCTGCGCTGCGGAGCGCGCTCGAAGGGCTCGCCGCGCGCGACGGCTACGACGCGACGCTCGTGCCCACCATGGCCGAGGCGATCGCGAAGCTCGACGAAGGCGCGGTCGACGTCGTTCTCACGGACTATCAGCTCCCGGACGGAACGGGCATGAGCATCATCGAGCACGCCCGCAAGACAGACCCCCGCATCGCGACGGTCGCGATGACCGCGTACGGAACGGTCGATCTCGCGGTCAAGCTCGTCCGCGCCGGAGCGTACGACGTGCTCACCAAGCCGGTCGACCCGAGCGCCGTCCGCGCTGCGCTGTCCCGCGCGATCGAAGCGCGCTCGCTGCGCGGTGAGGTCGAGCGGCTCCGCCGAGAGGTCGCGAGCAGCGCCAGCATCGAGGGAATCGTCGGAAGATCCAGCGCCCTCGCGGACATCGTCGACCTCGTCCGGCGCGTCGCGGACAGCCCTTCAACGGTGCTCGTCACCGGCCCGAGCGGAAGCGGAAAAGAGCGCGTCGCGCGCGCGCTTCATCAAGCGTCACGTCGAGCGCGCAAGCCGTTTATCGCGATCAACATGGCCGCGGTGCCGGACACGCTGCTCGAGAGCGAGCTCTTCGGGCACGCGAAGGGGGCCTTCACCGACGCGCGAGCGGACAAGGACGGGCTGTTCGTGCAAGCCGAAGGAGGCACGCTGCTCCTCGACGAAATCGGCGATCTGCCGCTCTCGCTCCAGGCCAAGCTCCTTCGAGTGCTCGCCGAGCGCGAGGTGCGACCGGTGGGCGCGACGCGATCGACGCGCTTCGACGTCCGTGTGGTCGCGGCGACGCATCACGACCTTCGCGCGGCGGTGCAAGAAGGGCGGTTTCGACAGGATCTGTTCTACCGTCTCGCGGTCATCGAGGTGCACGTTCCGCCGCTGCGCGACCGGCCCGAAGACATCTTGCCGCTCGCGGAGCACTTTCTTCGGCGAGCCGTCGATCGCGCAGGCACGAACGTTCGGGGCCTGTCGCGCGAAGCCTCGCAGCTGCTCGTCGCGTACTCGTGGCCCGGCAACGCGCGGGAGCTCGAAAATGTCATCGAGCGCGCGGTCGCGCTCACGCGGGACGAGTGGATCGCCGCCGCGGATCTACCCCGCCACGTGCAGCCCGACTCGAGCGTTCAGCTCTTCGAGCGCGCCGCAGAGCGGCTGTTGACGCTCGACGAACTCCAGCGCGGCTACGTCGCGCACGTCCTCGAGCGCTGCGCCGGGAACAAGAAGCGCGCTGCGGCGATGCTGGGCATCAACCGGCGCACGATTCAGCGATGGATGGGCGAGTCCGCGGAGGACAAAGAGGACCCCGACGGCGACGCGTGATGCTCGTTTCGCCTGCGCGTTGCGCGGTGGTCGTCGATTATTTTTCGCGGTGCGACATCGAGTCGCAGTGCGACCGCGCGTCGCACCCCGCGCTGGGGATCGATTCGCGTTGATCGCTCACAATCATCAGTGAATTCAACGGATTCGCTGGAGTCTCGCTGCGGCACGGTCAGTGCTTGGTTGCGCGCACCATGGCAAGTCACGCAGGCGCTCCGACGCGCACCGCGGCTCAGCGGCTGAGCGCGCTTCTGCATCTCGAGCGAGAGGACGTGTGGGCGGTCGCGCTGTATGCGATCGCGATCGGAACGCTCTCGCTCGCGATGCCGGTCGCGATCCAGACGCTCGTCAACAACGTCGCCTTCGGGACGCTGCTGCAGCCGCTGGTGGTGCTCACCTCGCTGGTCTTCTTGGGGCTCGCCTTCGTGGGTCTGCTCAAGGTCCTGCAGGCGCGCCTCGTCGAGCTCATTCAACAACGCGTGTTCGCGAGGCTCGCCCTCGACCTCGCCGATCGGCTCCCGCGCTCGAAGGAGTCGCAGTTCGACGGCGCGCTCGGCCCTTCGGTGGTCAACAAGTTCTTCGACGTGCTCACGGTGCAGAAGGCCGGCGCGTCTCTGTTGCTCGACGGTCTCTCGATCGTGCTCCAAGCGATCGTCGGCATGGTGCTGCTCGGGTTCTATCACCCGCTGTTGCTCGCGTTCGACGCGATGCTGCTCGTATCTGTGGCGATCATCGTGTTCGGGCTCGGGCAGGGCGCCGTTCGCACGTCGATCGACGAGTCGTACGCGAAGCACGCGGTCGCTTCATTTCTGCAAGACCTCGCGCGCAATCGCGGGACCTTTCGCACCGATGCCGGCGCGGCGCTCGCGCTCGATCGCGTCGATGCGCTCGTGGGCGACTACATCCACGCGCGCAAGAACCACTTTCGCGTGCTCGTTCGGCAGATCGTCGGCTCCGTGGCGCTTCAAGCGTTCGCCAGCGCATCGCTGCTCGGCGTCGGCGGGTGGCTGGTGATCAACCGCCAGCTCACCCTCGGACAGCTCGTCGCCAGCGAGATCGTCGTCACCACGGTCGTCGCGGGGCTCGCCAAGTTTGGAAAGCACCTCGAGAGCTACTACGACCTGCTCGCCGCGGCCGACAAGATCGGCTACCTCCAAGACCTCGAAGCCGAGCGCGCTGACGGCGGATCGCCGCCCGACGGCCTCGGCCCCGCAGAGCTCGAGCTGCGCGACCTTCATGTGTCCGTCGCGTCCAAGCCTGTCCTCAAGGGAGCGTCCGCCCGAGCGCAGAGCGGCGAGCGAATCGCGCTCGTCGGCTCGCACGGCAGCGGCAAGAGCGTCCTTGCCGAGGCGATCTACGCGCTGCGTGACCCCGAGAGCGGCGGAGTTCTCGTCGACGGAGTGGACGTTCGCGAGGTCGCTCCGTCTGCGTGGCGCGCGCGCGTCGCGCTCGTTCGCGGCGTCGAAGTGTTCGAAGGCACGATCGAGGACAACATCCGCGTCGGCCGCGACGAGCTGAGCGCCGAGGACGTTCGTCACGCGCTCGCGCAAGTCGGGCTCCTCGATGTTGTGCGGTCGTTTCCCGAAGGAATCGCGACGGTGCTCGACAGCGAGGGCGACCCGATGACGCTCGGGCAGCTGCGCAGGCTCATGTTGGCCCGCGCGATCGTCGGAGGACCGTCGTTGATCGTCGTCGATGAATTGCTCGACGGGTTCGATGAAGGCCCCCGCGCGGACGCGGTGCAGACCCTCTTCTCGCGGACCGCGCCGTGGACGCTGGTTCTGATCACGCACCGCGCGGACCTGATGTGGCGATGCGACCAGGTCTGGCGCGTCGTCGACGGCCACATCGAAGAAGTTCGCCCCGAAATGCCCCGCAGCCCAAGCGCACAGTGAGGAACACGACCATGCACTCCGATGCCAAGCGCGATCCGACGCGTGATCCTCTGCCCAGCTCGATGCTCCTCGTGCAGACGCCGCACTCCATCCGGACGTTCACGAGGATCATTCTTGTCGCGATCCTCATGGTGCCGTTGATCCTCTACTTCGTTCCGTGGGTGCAAAACGTGAACGGCAGCGGCCGGGTCATCGCGTACGCGCCGCTCGAGCGTCAGCAGTCGATCGAGGCGCCGATCGAGGGACGGATCGTGCGCTGGTTCGTCCGAGAAGGTTCGCACGTCGGCCGCGGCGATCGGATCGCGGACATCTCCGACAACGATCCGGAGCTCATGAATCGACTGCGGCAGGAGCGCTCTGCGGCGCTCGCCAGGCTCGACGCCGCGCGCTCTCGCGTCGCGGGAGTCGAAGCTCGAGTGGGCGCGCTCGAGGCGTCGCGTTCGAACGCGATGAGCGCGGCCGACCTCCGCGCGCGCATGGCCGGCGATCGACTCCGCGCCGCCGAGCGAGGCCTCGAGGCCACCCAGGCGGCCGAACACACGGCGCGTCTCAACGTCGATCGTCAGCGCGGGTTGATCGCGCAAGGGCTCACGTCGCAGCGCAACGTCGAGCTCGCCGAGCTCGAAGCGGCCCGCACGCGACTCGAGACGCTTCGTGCGCAGAACGCGCTCGACGCCGCCCGTTCGGAGCGCGCGGCGCTCAGCGCGGACCGATCCCGCGCTGGCACCGACGGGCTCGCGTCCATCAACGACGCACGCGCGACGAGGGCGTCGGCCGAAGGGGAGGTCGCCTCTGCGACCGCCGCGATCGCGCAGATCGACGTTCGTCTCGCTCGACAGGCCGCTCAGCAGATCATCGCCCCGCGAGACGGCACGATCCTTCGCCTCGTCGCCGCGCAAGGCAGCGAGATGGTCAAGGCCGGCGATCCGATCGCCGTGCTCGTCCCGGACACCAACGATCGCGCGGTCGAGCTGTGGGTCGACGGCAACGATGTTCCGCTCGTCTACGAAGGACGCCACGTGCGACTGCAGTTCGAAGGATGGCCCGCGGTTCAGTTCGGCGGATGGCCTTCGGTCTCCGTCGGAACGTTCGGCGGTCGCGTCGCCCTGGTCGACGCCACCGATGACGGCCGCGGAAAGTTTCGCGTCGTGGTCGTCCCCGACGGCCGCGAGCCGTGGCCTCACCCGCGATACCTGCGCCAGGGCGTCCGCGCCAACGGCTGGTTTCTTCTGGACCGCGTTCGCATCGGCTGGGAGCTGTGGCGTCAGTTCAACGGCTTTCCGCCGGCGATGTCGACGCCGCCCAGCACCGCGCCGCAGACCTCGTCGCCAGGCGCCCGCCCGGCCGGAGGCAAGTGATGGCCAGGCCGCAGCGAGACCCACGAATTCGAGTCGCCGTCGCGCTCGTGCTGACGGCGCCCGCATCGCTGGCGCAGAGCACGCAGACCCCCCAGAGCACCCCGGCTGCGCAAGGTTCGCAGACTCCGCAGGGCGCTCAGGCGGCGCAGAGCACGCAAACAACGCAAACAACGCAGGCCACGCAAACAACGCAGGCCACGCCGACGGCGCAGGCCGCGCAGAGCAGCGACTCGGGCGCGACGCTCGAGCTGCGATCGGTGGTCGATTCGCTGCAACGCGTGCTGCCGACGCTCATCGCTGCCGAGCGCGATCGCGACGCAGCGAGCGCCGAGCTGCTCGCGGCTGAGGGCGGCTTCGACCCGCAGCTGCGCGCTCGTGGAACGATCGTTCCCCTCGGGTACTACCGCTTCGGCACGTTCGACGTCAGCGTCGAGCAGCCCACCCCGCTGTGGGGCCTTTCGGTGTTCGCTGGCTACCGGCTCGGCGCGCCGCTGTTTCCCGGCTCGCCCGGAGTCAATGGGTCGCCGGGCATCCCGTCGTACTCCGGAGGTCAAGAGACCAACACGATGGGCGAGGTGCGCGCTGGCGTTACCATTCCGATCCTGCGAAACGGCCTGATCGACCGTCGCCGAGCCAACATTCAAGTTCGCAGCCAGGGCCGACAGATCGCAGAGGCAGACCTCCTTCGCGCGCGCATCGACGCGACGCGCGTGACGACCCTGCGATTCTGGGAGTGGGTCGCGGCGGGTCGAAAGGTCATCATCGCGCGAGACCTCCTTCGCGTCGCTCGCGAGCGCGACGTCGGCTTGCGGACCCGCGCCGAAGCGGGCGATCTGCCCAGGTACGAATGGCAGGACAACCAGCGCACGGTGCTCTCGCGCGAGTCCGGAGTCGTCAACGCGCAGCAGCTCTTGCAGCGGGCCGCGATCGAGCTCGCGCTGTACTACCGCGACTCGGAGGGCCGGCCGATCGTCGCGTCCGACGCGCAACTGCCATCGGCGCTGCCCGCGCCGGACGTCACCCTTACGGTGTTTGCCGGGCAGCCCGCGCGCGAAGACGAGGCTGTCGCGCGTCGGCCGGAGATGGCTCGATTCGGCGCGCAACGGGCGCAAGCGCAGGTCGAAGTCGACGTCGCGCGCAACCAAATGCTCCCGACGTTGGACGTGGTCGGGCAGGTGTCGCAGGACATCGGAGCGTCGTACTCAGGGAGCGACACGCGCGGTCGCACCGAGGTGTCGGCGGGCGTCGTGATCGAGGTTCCGCTCGTGATGCGCCAGCAGATCGGCCGACTTCGCTCGGCAGAAGCCGCGCTCTCGCGCATCGAAGCGCAGCGGACGTTCGCGCGCGATCGCGTCGTCGCGGACGTGCGTGACGCGGCGACGCAGCTTCGCGCCGCGCTGGACCGCGTCGAGATCGCGCGTCGAGAGGTCGACGTCGCGACGCAGGTCGAGCAAGCCGAGCGAGAGCGGTTTCGTCAGGGCGACTCGAACATTTTTCTCGTCAATCAGCGGGAGCAGGCCACGGCAGAGGCGCGCGTGCGACTGGTCGACGCGATCACCGATTGGCTTCGGGGCAGGGCCGCGTTTCGCGGGGCGATGGGCGAGTACTAGAGCGTGACCCAGAGGCGCACGATCCCGTCGACGCCGCGCACTCGTAGCTGACAGCCGAGCCGAACGCGCTCGTCGCGCGCGCCGAGTTGCGCGAGCAGCGCGCGTTCGTCCTCGCCTGGCGGCTCGCAGAGCTCGAGCCCTTCGCGGACCTCGATTCGACACGTTCCGCAGTTGGCGTGGCGGCACGAGAACGGAACGCCCGCGCGCACGTCACGGTCGCACAGGTCCACGAGCGCGCCGCCCTCGGGCCAATCGACCTCGAACTGCGTTCTCTCGAAGAGCACTTTGGGCATGCGAACCGTTGGCTATCACATTCCGAGCGCGGCGTTTCCATCGGCGCCGACGCCGGTCTCGTTGGGGGCGGTGTCGTGGATCCGTTGGCTCCACGCCCCGTCGTTGCGCACAGGTCCGAGCATCGCGCGCTCGTACGTGTCCATCCCCGCGCCGTCCAAGAAGACTCCCCATGTCCTGCGCATCAACCGCCCCATGTCGGTGAGGTTCTCGTACGCCGCGTTGCCGAGCGAGAGAGCGCTCGCTGCTCGATAGATGTCGTCGCCGCCCTGTTCCGCGAAGAACCCGGCTCCGTTCGCGTTGCCTGCGCCGAGCGCGAGGTTGGGGACGTTGTACGTGTCCACGTCGCTTCCGTCGGCGAGAAAGAAGCTAACCGAGAAATCGTGTCCGGCGCCCGCGGTCATGTTCTGGCGGGACGCGGTCATGTTGTGAACGTCGCGTCCTCCGCCGTCGACGAGCGCTGCGTACGCGAAGTGCGCCGCGCCTGCCTGCGCGTACCAGCGCGCGTCGTAGTGATCGTCTCCCGCGCCGTCGAGCAAAAGGCCCATGCCGCCCCAGTATCCGGTCCCTTGGGCGAAGATCGCCGCTGCGTATCGGTCGTCTCCTGCGCGATCGCGAAGCACTCCGATGCCGCCGGACATGTTGATGTTGTCGACGCCGTCGGCGCGCCGACCGAAGCCTCCGCCCTGGCTGAACGACGTGTTGACCATCGGGTTCTGCGGCGACGGATAGGCGACAGGCGTCTCGCGAGCGACGTACCGATCCGCGCCTGCGTTGTCGTAGAGGACGCCAACGCCACGGACGTAGCCGAATCCCTGGGCAAACGTCCACGCGGTGTATTGATCGTCGCCGCCGCCGTCGACGAGCGCCGCGACGCCCAACACCGCTGAGCCTTGGCCGCCTGCCTCGACGCTGTACTCGTCGTTGCCGCCATCGTCGTAGAGGCCGCCGACGCCCAACGCCGCAAACCCCTGCGATCCCCGGAGCGAGCGATATCGATCCGCGCCGCCGCCGAGGTCGTAGAGCAGGGCGACGCCGAGCCTCGCTGCGCCCTGGCGAAATCTGTCGCTGCGAGAGCCGCGCGAACGCAGGTCACGACCGGCTTCGTCGGACGCGAGAAAGCCGAGCGCGTCGAGCGAATGGGCGACCTCGACGTAGCCGTATCGATCTTGCCCCTCGAGGTCGATCGCGACGCTCACTCCATTGGCGAGGCTCTGATTGGCGGCGACGGGCGCGAGGTACTCGTCGTCGCCGCCGAGGTCGAGAGAGAGCGCGACGCGAGCGAGCGCGCTGCCTTCGTACCGATCAGCGCCGCTGCCGCGAAGCACCACTGCGCCCGCGGCGGTGTCGATCGTCACGGGCGCGATCATGCGACCTCGAAAACCGGCCCACGAAACGGTTTCGATGGTGCGCGCCAACGCGAGCGCCGCGGGCACCGGCAGCACGATGTCTCCGAGGATCGCCCCGAGGTCGCGTCCGTCTCGCGGATCGAACGCGTCGAATCCCGGCAGGATCTGTCGCGGAGCGATGACGAAGAACCGCTCTCGCTCTTCGGTCGAGAAGGGGCCGAGGAAGCCGGCGTCCCGCGCGCGCAGCGCTTCGGCCATCGCCGTCACGATCGGCCCGAGCGCGCGAGAGAGATCCTCTGGAAGCCCCGCGAGCGACCTCGACGCCGCGCCATCGTCGAGCGTCCCGCCGGCGGCGCGATCGAGCGCGACGATCGCGGCGGCGAGGCTCGCGGTAGACGCCACGGCCGAGGGCAGGGGGATCGACGTCGCAGAGCCGTCCCCGCGCAGGCCCGCGGAGGCCGCGAGCGCGCCCGAGAGCGTCGCAGACCGCGCGTCGAGCGCGGGACCCATGCGGCGCGCCCAACGCGCGCCGGCCATCCAGTCGCGATGAACGCGGTTGAAGATCGGCAATCGAAAGCGGTCTCGCGTCACGTTGGTGGCGAAGGCGTCGAGGTCTTGGCGCGAGAAGAATAGCTCCGAGCGCGTGCGCATTCCTGCGGCGAGCGCGCGATCGAGCATGGTGTCGGAAGGCGCCTCGAAGGGAGCGCAGTCGTCCGGGACGCATTTCTGTGTGCCAGAAATCATCGTGCATCGCGCGTTTGGACCGCACTCCTCGTCGTCGCGGCACGCTCTGCTGCAGAACGCCGCGCCGCCGGAGGCCGCGAGGCCGCGCTCGCACGCGAGACCAGCGGCGCACGAGGGCTCGCAAGAGGCGCCGATTCCGCGGTCGTTGACCGCTGCGCGTCCGCACTGCTCAGGGCCGATCAGCGCGTCGGGAACGCAGGCCCTGGCGGGCCCTCCGCCGCGCAAAGCGACGGACCGGCACCGAGAGAACGCGTTTTCGCAGTCGGAGTCTCGCTCGCATCGAGACAGGCAGACCGGCGCAGCGAGCGCTGCGCAGAGCGAGTATCGGCCGATGCATCCGGTGCTGGGACACGCCGCGTTGCGGGCCGAGGCGATGCATCGAGTCGAAGGGCGGCAAACGGGGCCGTTGAGTCCGTCCTCGCATCGACCGACCACGCCACGGGCGTCGCAGGCCTCACCGACCGCGGCGCACGGAGAAACGCAGGTGCGCAGCGAAGGCGCGGTCATCGGGTCGAGCTCTTCGCAGATTCCGCCAGAGCCACACTGCTCGTCGTAGAGGCACGGATCGCACGAGCGGCGCGCCTCTGGCGCGGCGTCGGCGCCGTCGGAGCTGATCGATCCGTCCGCTGAGTCCCCGGCCTCCGCAGAGCCGTCCACGGTGGCGTCGATCGTCGGCGCCGCGGAGCATGCGCTTGCAAAATGCGCGAGCGATGCGAATAGCCAAGAGACGCGCGGGCTTGTTCGGGTGACTGCCACAGTCCTCCGAGCGTACTTCGCGCCCGGTTCTGCGGCGACCGCTACCGATTCCGCCCGCCTCGCGGGCCGGAGTGATAGCTTCCGCCGCCCCTCGGCGACCTCCGCCAGTTGGTGATAGTGCAGATGACGATGAACGAGTCCGACGCGCGCGACCCGAAGTCGCCGACCGCAGCGACCCCTCCACGACTGGAGGAGCCGAGCGCCGATCGCGCGCTCGAGGCGCTCGAGGCGTGCGTACGCGTCGCAGAGAAAGGCGAATTCCGGTCGCCTCCCGCGGCGACGGTGGCCGATTGGTCCTCCATCGAGGTGCCGAAGCTTCGGCTCGGCTTCGAGCGAGTGATCTTGTCGCGCAACCCCGAAGAGGGCCTCGACGCGCTGCTCGCGTCGGGCGCGCTCGACGCGATGTTGCCCGAGGTCAAAGCGATGGTCGGCTTCGGCGACGGTGAGTGGCGCCACAAGGACGTGTGGAAGCACACCAAGCAAGTGGTGCGGCAGAGCGTCTCGCGCGTCGAGGTCCGCTGGGCCGCGCTTTTGCACGATATCGGCAAGGTGAAGACGCGCCGGATCCTGCCCAACGGTGAGGTGCACTTTCACGGTCACGCGGAGGTCGGCGCGTCGATGTTCGATCGGCTCCAGGCGCGGACACGGCTGTTCGTCGGCGAAGACGAGCTCGCTGTGCGCGTCCGCGAGCTGATCCTCCATCACCTTCGCGCCAGCCAGTATGACGGTACGTGGACAGACAGCGCCGTTCGCCGCTTCGCAAAGGAGATGGGCACCTGCCTCGGGGACCTCTTCGACCTGTCGCGCGCGGACATCACGACCAAGCGGCCAGAGCGCAAGCGCAAGGGCCTCGAGTCCATCTCCGAGCTCGCCGAGCGTGTCCGCAAGGTCCGCGAGATGGACGCGAAGCTGCCTCCGTTGCCCAAGGGCCTCGGGACGGCGATTTGCGAGCGCTTCGGCGTCGCGCCGTCGCCGCGACTCGGTGAAGTGATGAAGGCCCTCAAGGACAAGGTCGACGGCGGCGAGCTCGAGGCGCAGCGCGAGCTCGACTACTATCTGCAGTACATCGGCGATTTGGGCCTGCTCTCGTCGACGCTGCCCTGACGCGATTCTCTGCTCCCGCCCGACACCGGAGCTCTGGCACACTCGCACGCCGTGTCCGAGCCCGATCACACTCGTTCGCTGACGCCGCTCATGGCGGCGGACGATGAAGACAAACGCGTTCGCGCCCGCGCGCTGCGCAACTGGGTCCTTCCGTTCGCCGTGCTGGGCGCGGGCGTGTTCATCCTACTCGGGCTGGGACACTCGGCAGACAGCGGCAGGAGCCTGCTTCGCGCGATGTCGCAGTCGGAGTCCGGGATCGAGTCGGAGGTGCTCGGCAACGTCGCGCAGCTCGTCGGTCAGGTGCTCGGCGTCGCGATCTCTGTCGTGGCGATCATCGTCGAGCTCGCGGCAAACCGATACACCCACCGGATCACGGAGCTGTTCTTTCGCGCGCGGACCAACATCTTCGTCATGGGCCTCTACGTCGTCTCGGCGGTGCAGGCGATGTGGGCGAGCTACTCCGCCGGAGGCGGGACTGTTCCTCGCTTCGCGTCGATGCTCGCGATGACGCTGATGACCGTGTCGGTGCTCTCGTTGCTCCCGTACTTCGCGTACGTGGCCGCCTTCGTCTCGCCGCTCGAAGTGATCCGACGGCTGCGCCGAGAGGCGCTCCGCGTCGTAGAGGCGGGGCCGAAATCGACGGCGCTCACGGACGTCGAGCGAGCGCAGCACGCGGCGACCGAGTCCGCCGAGCAGCTCACCGACGTCGCGTTCAACGCGATGGTTCACCACGACAAGGCCATCTCGATGGCTGCGATCAACGCCATCGGCGACCTGCTCAAGGACTACCTCGAGCTCAAGACGAAGCTGCCGCCCGAGTGGTTCAAGTTGAACGCGACGGTGCGCAGCGACCCGGACTTCGTTTCGCTCGCGCCCATCGCGCTCGAGCAGATCGAAGAGAGCAGGACGTGGTTCGAGTTCATGCTCTTGCGGCAGTACGAAATGGTGTACCGCCAGGCGCTCAACACGCACCGCGAGCTCAACTACCTCATCGCGAGCAACGTCCGAGAGCTGGCGGCGCACGCGCTCTCGCGCAACGATCGCGCGGTCTGGGATTTGTCGGTCAAGTTCTTCAACACGTTCATGCGCGCGACGCTCAACGGCAGGGACGTGCGCACTGGGTACAACGTCCTCAACCAGTACCGACTGCTCGGCGAGCTCGCCCTCCGCAAGAAGACCCCTGGACTGGCGGGGCCTGTCGCGCGGCACTTCAAGTACTACGGCCAGCTCGCGTTCAACATGGACCTCGGGTTCTTGCTCGAGACGGCCGCGTACGACCTGTGCGCGCTCAACGAGCTCGCGTTCGACCTGAACTCCCCTGAGCGCCCGGAGCTCTTGAAGGTGTTTCTCCAGGTCGACAAAGAGGGCGAGGGCGCAAAGCGCGAGACCGCGCTGCGCGGCGTGAGAAAAGCGCAGATCAAGCTGGCCGCGTACTACCTCCATCGCGGCGATCAGTCGGCGGCACGTCAGGTCTACAAGGACATGGCCAACGAAAACGTGCAGCGCCTTGCGTCGATTCGCGACGAGCTCCTCGCCGTCGAGTCGCCGCACTATTGGGAGGTCACCGACCGCGGGATGAACTTCGACTGGCTTCCCGACGATCGCCGGGGAAGGCTGTTCGAGTTCTTCGAGTGGTTCGGCGACGCGCTTCCGCAGCCGCGTGCCAGCATCGTGCTTCCCATGTCCGCCGTGCAGTTCATGGGCGCCGCGCTGAAGAGCGCATCGCCCATCGCGCCGAGCATTGTCGCTGCTGCGACCGTCGACGAGGACGACCCGGCCGCACGCCTGCGCGACCCCGGAGCCGCGACCGAGGGCTCGGTTCGCGATGGGTCTCCGGTCGAAGTCAGCAGCGAGCCGGCGCCCAGGCCCGCGGTCGACGACGAAGAGTGATCGACGCGCGGAATAATCTCCGGGCGTCCCTGAGTTTTGTCGACGTGGAGGCTCGTCCGGGAGGCGGCGCTTGTGCGGCGCGGAGTTGTCTGCTAGAAGCTCGCCCGCGGTAGGAGCAATCACTCCCTGGTCGTCACCGAGGGCCCCTCCTTCCGCCGTTGGATAAGGCTTTTCGCACTTCATCCAGCGAGCCGTCATCGCTCGTTACGACAACGTGTCACGGCCGCCAAGCTGGCGATCGTAGGGTTGGTCGCCGAGGGATCGACGGAAGGTTTGCTGAAGAGCACCGACGGGCCCCGCGGTGGCACCGTTGGATTTCATGCGAAGCACCCTGGCCACACAACTCGAACGCGAAATCGCTCCGCTGTGCGAAGTGCACGGCGTCGAGTTGGTTGCGGTCGAGTGGTTTCAGGGCGCAGGGCGCGGTTTGCTTCGCGTCACCGTCGACCGCAAAGGCGGAGACCCTCGCGTGCAGGATCCCAACCGTGGGGTCGCCGTGGATGTGTTGACGCACATCACGCGGGACGTGTCGGCGTCGATGGACGCGCTCGAAGAGAAGGACGAGATCGTCATCGACGTTCCGTACCAGCTCGAGGTCACCTCTCCGGGGCCCGAGCGGCCGCTGCAGAAGCGCGCGGACTTCGATCGATTCGTAGGACTTCGTGCGCGGATCGATATGGCTGCGCGCTTCGAGGGGCCGAGCACCGTGCGCGGCGCGCTCGACGGAACGTCGGACGGCCCCAAAGATCGCGCACACGAATTCATCATCCGCGTGAGCTCGTCGTCGAAGACCGTCGAGCTCCCTTCGTCGATGATTTCGCGGGCGCGACTCGAGGCGATCATCCCCGAGAAGCCCGCGAAGCCGGGCAAGGCCGCAGGTAAGGGCGGCGCGTCGAAACGACAAGAGCGTATCGAAGCGCGCGATCGCGCGCGGGCGATCAATGATGAACACCTCCGGCGGAGAGCCGCCGGAGCCGGCGCCGACCGCTCGTCGCACACAGCGACGAGCGCGTCGGTTGAGGGCGTCGAACACGACGCCGCGAGAGCGGCGTCGGGGGCCGAGAGGTAAGCGATGGCAACGAGGAAGACTACAGCCGCGGCGCAGCCCGCGGCGCCGGCAGAGCCGAGCCTGGGCGTGACGATCGACAAGGTCGCCAAGGACAAGGGAATCGAGCGAGCGGTGTTCGTCGATGCGATCCGCACGGCGATCCTGTCCGCGGCGCGCAAGCTGCTCGGCCCCACTCGCGAGCTGATCGCGCGGTTCAACGAAAAGACTGGTGAGGTCGACCTCTTTCAGTACATGACCATCGTCGACGTCGTGACGAGCGACGAGCTCGAGATCTCGCTCGAGGACGCGCGCCGCGTCGGACTCGAGGCCGAGGTCGGCGAGCAGCTGGCGTTTCCGGTGTTCTACCGCCCCGAAGACGAGAAGAAGGCAGCGGAGCAAGAGAAGCGCTACGGCGACATGCTCAAGCTGCAGACGGTCCGAAAGGGCTTCGGTCGCATCGCTGCCCAGGCCGCAAAGCAGGTCATCATCCAGCGCCTCCGCGACGCGGAGCGAGAGAACGTCTTCAACGAGTTTCGCGATCGCAAGGGCGAGTTGATCACTGGTGTCGTCCGTCGCTTCGAGCGCGGTCACGACATCGTCGTGGACCTCAACGGCAAGACCGAAGCGATCCTTCGCTCGCGCGAGCAAGTGATGCGCGAGAACTACCGTCCCGGCGAGCGCATCGTGGCGTACTTGAAGGACATCGATCGCGAGGCGCGCGGCCCGCAGGTGATCCTGTCGCGCTCGGACGTCGGCTTGCTCGTCAAGCTGTTCGAGCAAGAGGTGCCCGAGATCTACGAGGGCATCGTTCGAATCGTCGCCGCCGCGCGCGAGCCTGGCGTTCGGAGCAAGATCGCCGTCTCCTCGACGCAGCGCGAGGTCGATCCCGTCGGCGCCTGCGTGGGCGTCAAGGGCGCCCGCGTGCAAGCCGTGGTGCAAGAGCTCCGCGGCGAGCGCATCGACATCGTTCCGTTCGACCCAGACCCCGCGCGATTCGTGTGCAACGCCATCGCGCCGGCCGAGGTCACGCGCGTGACGATCAACGAGGGCAACAGGGCGATGGAGCTCGTCGTTCCCGACGACAAGCTCTCGCTGGCCATCGGACGCAAGGGACAGAACGTGCGCCTTGCGTCCCAGTTGACCAACTGGAAGCTCGACATCATCGCTGAGAGCAAGTTTCTTCAGACCGAGAAGGACGCGGTCGACGCGCTCTCGACCATCGAAGGCGTCAACGCCAACGTGGCGCAGACGCTGTACAAGCTCGGCTTCCGCGCGGTCGATGACATCGCGGACGCGTCGGTCGAAGAGCTCACGACCGTTCAAATCATCGGCGGCGCCGAGGGCGCGGCTCGCATGAAGGCCGCCGCCAACGCGGCGCTCGAGTCCGATCGTCAGCGACGCCTGCGCGACGCCGTGCAGGGCACCGAATCGGTGACCGATCGCCAGCGATTGGCGCTCGTCCGCGGCGTGACCGAGGTCGTGCTCAAGGCCCTCGACGACGCCGGAGTGCGTAGCGTCGAGCAACTTCGAGGCGCCAACGTCGAGTCTCTCGCGAGAGAGACCGGGCTGCCGGCGCGCAAGCTGCGCGCGCTCACCGAGAGCGCCGCGCAGTTCATCGAAAACGACGGCAAGGCGATCGACGAAGCTCGCTCCAATCGAGGCTGAGTGCAGAACAAACGAAGACCCACGCAGCGAGAACCCCAAAGCCCACCCATGCAAATCGCTGAGACGACCCCCACAGAGAAAGCGACCGCGCAGCGCACGTGCGTTGCGTGCCGCTCGGTCGTCGATCGCTCGGCGCTCGTCCGGCTCGTCGAAGGGCCAGACGGAGCCATCGCCGTCGACCCCAAGCCCACTCAGGGCGGTCGCGGCGCGTGGGTGCATCCGACCAAGAGCTGCATCGAGACCGCTGCGAAGCGCCATGCAGCAGAGCGGTCGCTGAAGGTCGAGCCTCGCGCGGTCGACGCCAAGGCGCTCGTCGCGCAAGCGCGTGAGGGATTCGCCCGCAGGGCGCGCGGACTTTTGTCGAGCGCGTTTCGGAGCAGGCAAATCGCTGTGGGAATGGACACCGTCGCTCAGTGTGTCAGCGACGGTCGGGCGACGATGATACTCGTTGCCACCGACGCCGGAGACAACACCCAGTCGCGCGCGCAGTCGCTCGCGGCCGGAAACATTTCGCTGCGCGCGTTTGGTTCGCGCGAAGCGCTCGGAGCACTGTTCAACCGTGGCGAGGTCGCGATCGCCGCTGTCGAAGAGCCCCGAGTCAGCGCAGAGCTCGTTTTGACGATCGATCGATACGCGGGGTTGGAGAGCTGATGACGCAGACAGTGAAGGTCTACCAGATCGCCAGCGAGCTCGGGATGGACAACGACGCCGTTGTTCAGAAGATCCGAGCGCTCGGCATTCCTGTGTCGAACATGATGTCGAAGGTTCCGCCGGACGTCGCCGATCGGATCAAGTCGTCGCTGCAAAAAGAGAAGAACGACGAGTGGGTCGAGGTGCAGCTCGACAACGGCGTGATCAAGCGCGTGCGAAAGGCACGTCCACAGCCCGCCGCACCGCCCGTCGCGCCACCCGCGCCCGCTCGCAGCGAGGTCAAGAGCGAGCCGGCGCCCGAGCGCGTCGAGGTCCGCGAGGTCCGCGAGGTCCGCGAGGTCCCAGCGCCTGTCGCGGCGCCTGAGGTCCATGTCGCGAGCGAGCCGGTCGCGCCGCCCGTGGTCGCACCGGTAGCCCCGCCCGTGGAGCTCGCCGCCGTCGAGCCTGTTGCGCCGCCCGCGAAGGTCGAAGCGCCGAGCGCCAAGCCGAAGACCAAGAAGGGCGCAAAGCCATTCGCCGAGGAGCCAGCCGCGGTTGCCAGCAAGCCCGCTTCGGCGCCGATCAGCGCCGAGCCGACGCCGGCTCCGACCGCTTCGGAGCCCGCTGCGGTCGAGCCGACCAAGCCACCGCCTGCGGCGGCCGAAGCGCCGAAGTCCGAGCCCGCAAAGGCCGAGCCTCCCAAGACCGAGTCCGTTGTCGAGCCGACTCACCCCACGCCTGCGCCTATCGAAGTGAATACTCCCCCTGTCTCTGCGACGGTCGAGCCGGCGAAGGTCGAACCTGTTTCCATCGAGCCCGCGGCGGTCGAGCCCGCGCGGGTCGAGCCGAAGATCGAGCCTGCAGCGCCGCCGCCCACGGCGACACCGCGGCCGACGAGCGGAGGCGCGACGTCGAGCCAGCCGAGCGCGACCGCAGCCCCCGCAGCGCGCACCGAGCCCGAGGTCACCAAGACGGACACGACGATTCGCGAGCGCGTCTCGACGCCGCCGCCGTCGGGGATTTCGTACTGGGATCCGGTCACCAAGCAGGTCGTCAACGTGGCGCGAAGCGTGGAGGTCGAGGCCAAGCGCCTCTACAACTCGCAGACGCGTCGCACGCCGCCCAACGCGCAAAATCGCAAGCCCGGTCCTCCTGGCATGCAGGCTCGGACCTCGACGCTCCAGCGTGATTCGAACGGCAAGCTGATCCCGCGCGCTCGTCCGTCGCTTCCGCCAGCGAACCAGATGGCGGCCCACAAGCGCGTCGTCAAGATCGAAGGCTCGATCAGCTTGCAAAAGCTCGCGCAGCAGATGTCGGTCAAGTCGACGGACGTCTTGCTCAAGCTCATGGCGTTGGGCCTGAAGAAGGGCGTCAACATCAACAGCACGCTCGACGCCACGGAGGCGGCGCTGCTCGCCGAGGCGTTTGGCCACGAGGTCGAGAACGTCGAGGTCAGCATCGACGACGCCATCAAGGCGCTCTTGCCCGCGTACAAGGACGAGCCCGCGGACCTCGAGGATCGCGCTCCGGTCGTCACCGTGATGGGTCACGTCGACCACGGAAAGACCACGCTGCTCGACGCCATCCTCGGCATGCGGGTCGCCGACGCCGAAGCCGGTGGAATCACGCAGAAGGTCAGCGCGTATCGCGTCAACACGAAGAAGGGCCCCGTTGTGTTCTTCGACACGCCGGGTCACGAAGCGTTCACCAAGCTCCGAGCCCGCGGCGCGGAGACGACGGACGTCGCCGTGATCGTGGTCGCAGCGGACGACGGCGTGATGCCGACCACGGTCGAGGCGATCAACCACGTGCTGCAGGCGGAGGTTCCGATCGTCGTCGCGTTGAACAAGATCGACAAGCCCGACGCGAACCCGACGCGGGTCGTCAACCAGCTGCTCGAGTACAACGTCATCGCGGAAGAGCACGGCGGAGAGGTGCTCGTCGTCCCCGTGAGCGCGAAGCTCCGCACGGGCATCGACGAGCTCGTCGAAAACCTCGCGCTTCAGAGCGAGATCCTCGAGCTCAAGGCCAACTCGAAGAAGCCTGGCGTCGGCACGGTGTTCGACGCCACGCTCGACAAGGGCAAGGGCGTCGTCGCGCGCATGCTCGTTCAGGACGGCACGCTCCGCGCCGGCGACTTGATCCTCTCGGGAACGTCGTTCGGAAAGATCCGCGCGATGTTCGACGATCGCGGCAAGGCGATCCAGAAGGCCGGACCCAGCACGCCTGTCGAAGTGCTCGGTCTCAACGAGGTTCCCAACGCGGGTGATCGCTTCTACGTCGTGTCCGACGTCAAGAAGGTCCAGGCGTTCGTCGACGAGCAGAAGGCCAAGCACACCAAGGTCTCGCCGGCGACCGCTGCGTCGAACTTCGACTCGGTCCTGCGCGCGCACATCGAAGGCGATCAAGCGATCACCGTGGGCGTGATCATCAAGGCCGACGCGCCCGCGTCGGTCGAGGCGCTCTCCAAGGCGCTCACCGAGCTGTCGACCGAGAAGGTCAAGCTGCAGGTGATTCACTCAGGGATCGGCGGCATCACCGAGAGCGACGTTCAGCTCGCGGCGGCGTCGAAGGTGCCCTCGACCATCATCGGCTTCAACGTGCGTCCGCAAGGCAAAGCCGCGCAGGTCGCCGAGGGGCTCAAGACCACGATTCGCTTGTACGACATCATCTACAACGCGATCGAAGACATGAAGCTCCTCATGGTCGGCCAGCTCAAGCCGACCGTCGTCGAGAAGGCGCTCGGCAAGGCCGAGGTCCGCCAGGTCTTCACCATCACCAAGGTCGGCACGATCGCCGGCTGCATGGTCACCGAGGGCAAGATCACTCGCTCGGCCAACGCGCGGCTCGTTCGCGACTCGATCGAGGTGTGGAAGGGCAAGCTCGGCTCGCTCCGTCGCATCAAGGACGACGTCAAGGAGGTCACGCAGGGCTTCGAGTGCGGCATCGGGCTCGAGAACTACGGCGACATCAAGCCAGGCGACATCGTCGAGGCGTACGAGCTCGAGGAGGTCGCAGCTCAACTCTGAGCGCCGGGGAGCGGCGCGCAAGAGTCGAGTTGTCGAGCGAGGGATCGAGTCACTGCGGACAGTTGCAAGTCGTTTCAAGCGCGAGGTGTATGGTGGTCAAGAGGGCAGGCGTATCGTCGACAGTCGCGGTGCTCGAGCAGGGCTCGGTGAAGTTCGAGTTGATCGACGAGGACGGTGAGGCGCTTCCAGGCTCGTGGAGCTACGAGTGGACCGGTCGCGATCCGGTCGAGCTTGCCATCTATGCGATCACCGAGCTGTCGACCAAGCCTTGGAAGTGGACGTCCCGCAAGACCGCTCGCGCGACGCTCTCCGTTGACCGCGCTCGCGCGATGTCGATCCGCACAGGAAAAACCCTGCGAAAAGAGAACCGCGCGACCACCGCCGCCGTGCTCGCTCGCATCATCGCGCACGAGTGTCTTCGCTCGGGCGAGGTCGGCCTCGAGCCCAAAGAGCTCGAGAAGATCTTGTCGGGCAAGCGAGAGCCTGACTGGGAAGCCGGTCCCACAGAGACCGCGGCTGCGATGCTTCGCGCGTTTCGACTCGCGCTCAAAGCTGCGGTCGAAGCGGAGGCTGGCCTCGCGGTGACGTGGGGCGAAGAGTAGTCGACCGCGCATGCACGTCGGTCTCTTGAGGGTCACGCTGCACATCCCCGCAGCACAGTCGTTGAAGGACCGGCGAGCGGTCGTTCGACGGGCCGTCGAGCGGACAAGAGCGCGATTCAACGTGAGCGTCGCGGAGGTCGGCGACAGCAATCACTGGCAGAGCGCTCACATCGCGGTGACCGCGGTGTCGGGAGACAAGGCCCTGCTCGAGCAGCTCTTGTCGCGCTGCACCTCGACCATCGCCAACTCGGGCGACGCGCTCGTGACGCGGCGCGAGGTCGAGATGCTCTCGTACTCCGACGATGAGCCGTTTGGCGACGAGGACCTGCTCGCGACCATGCCGACCGGCGAGGACGCCCAATGAACAAGCGAAAGACCGATGATCGCAGGCGACCCGAGCGCGTCGCCTCCCGCGTCCGCGAGGAGCTCGCCGCGCTGATGACCCGCGACCTCTCCGATCCGCGGCTGAACAACGTCGTGATCGCGCGAGTGCACGCGACCGATGATCTGTCGCTCGTGCGCGTCGGCGTGAGCGCGCTCGACGACGACGACACGCAGTCGCGCGCGCGGACCGCGGTCAAAGTGCTCGCGTCGATCACCTCCACGTTGCGTACAAAGCTCGCGCCGAAGCTCGGGATGCGACGCGTTCCGGCGCTGGAGTTTCGCGTAGCCAACGCCAGCGATCCCGACGCGCGCATCGACTCGCTGCTCGCGGAGGTCTCTCGCGAGCTCTCGACCTCCGCGAAGCGCGCGGGCGGCGGGGGCTCGGGCGATGGCCAGCCGTGAAATCCCCCCGTGCGGGGTGCTGATCGTCGACAAGCCAGGCGGCTGCACGTCGCACGACGTCGTCGCCTGGGCGCGTCGTGCGTTTTCGACGCGAGAGGTCGGCCACGCCGGAACGCTCGACCCCATGGCCACCGGCGTGCTCGTCGTGCTGATCGGCGAGGCGACCAAGCTCTCGACCTGGGTCACGTCCGAAGACAAATCGTATGAAGCCGAGCTCTGCTTCGGCCGCGAGACGGACACGCTCGACGCAGACGGGGTCGTCACGCGAGAGCTCGCTGCGCCGCTGCTCGATCGCGCGTCGGTCGAAGCCGCTGCGCGGTCGATGCTCGGAGCGATTTCACAGACCCCGCCCGCCGTATCGGCCATCAAGGTCGGCGGCGTCGCGGCCCACGAGCGCGTCCGTCGCGGCGAGGTGGTCGAGCTCCCTCCGCGCGAGGTCGTTCTTCGAGACGTCGAGATCACCGAGGTCGAGGGAGACCGAGCGCGGATGGCACTCTCGGTGTCCAAGGGATTCTATGTGCGCTCGTTCGCGCGCGACCTCGCCGCGAAGCTCGGCACCGTAGCGCACCTCACCGCGCTTCGCCGCACTCGATCGGGTGTGTTCTCGCTGAGCAACGCGCTCGACGGCGTTCGACTTCGCCAGGCCCGCGAGGACGAACCCGCCCGAAGCGAGGCTCGCGGCCGACTGCTGCCGCTCGCCGCGCTCGAGGGCCAGGTGGCCACCGTTCGCGTCGATCGCGAGTGCGCCGAAGCGCTGCTCCGAGGAAAGCGCCCGCTCGCGCCCGCGTCCGCGTCGATCGATACGCAGCTCGTCCTCGTCGATCGCGGCGATCTGTCGCTTCCTCCGCAGCCGATCGGGCTCGCGGCGCGCGAGGGCGACGTCCTCGTCGCGCGTCGCAACCTGCTGCCAGGCACAGTGCTCACCGAGCGCGTCGCGTGGCTCGACGGCGTCGAGTAACGGGGGCTGGCGCGGCGTACAATCGCCGATGATGGTCCGTCGAGAGCACGCGCGCGCGGTCCTCGCGCTCGAACAACGCCTGGGTGAGTCGTCCGTTCGAACGGACGAGGCCGCCCTCGTCGCCGCGAGCCGCGACGAGTCCGAGGCGGACGTCGTGTTGCCGTCGGCGGTCGTTGTTCCACGAACGTCCGGCGAAATCGCTGCTGCTTTGAAAGTGTGTGCCGAGTTCGGCGTCGCTGTGGTCCCGCGGGGCGCAGGCACGGGACGAACGGGAGGCTCCGCGGTCGTCGTCGATTCGATCGTGATCGACACGACGAAGCTCGACGACGTGAAGGGAATCGAGCGCCAGGACTCGTATGCGGTGGTCGACCCTGGCGTCGTGACGGGAGTGTTTCACGAACGCTGCGAGGGCGAGGGGCTCTTCTACCCGCCGGACCCGCAGTCATCGCAGTGGTGCACCCTCGGCGGAAACGTCGCAGAAAACGCTGGTGGCCCGCGCGCTCTGGCCTACGGCGTGACCCGGGACTACGTGCTCGGACTGCGCGCGGTCACGATGGAGGGCGAAGAGCTCGTCGTCGGCCGCAGGACCGCGAAAGGCGTGACGGGCTACGACGTCACCTCGCTTCTGGTAGGCAGCGAGGGGACGCTCGCGGTCTTCACCGAGCTGTGGCTTCGGGTGATCGTCGCTCCGCCCGTCGTACGCACGCTGCTGGCGACGTTTGCGTCCGTCTACGACGCGGGCCGGGCAGTCGAAGCGATCTTGCGAGCGGGGATCGTTCCTCGCTGCATCGAGCTGCTCGACGAGCTCTGCTGCGCCAGCGTACGAGAGACCGATCCCGCGTCGCTGCCGACCAACGCGCAGGTCGTGTTGATCATCGAGGTCGACGGCGACGAGGCGCGATGCGACTCGCTCGTCGAGCGCACGGGCGCTGTCCTCGACGAGAGCCAGGCCACCGCCGTTCTCGTCGCCAAGCACGGCGGCGATCGCGAACGGCTGTGGGCAGCGCGGCGCGTGCTTTCGCGGGCGCTGCGAAGGCGCGCGACGCACAAGCTGTCGGAGGACATCGTGGTTCCGCGCTCGAAGCTCGCGCTCATTCTGGATGACGTCCGCGCGATCTCCGAGCGAGAGGGCCTGGTGATGCCGACCTACGGACACGCAGGCGACGGCAACCTCCACGTCAACCTCCTCTGGAACACGCCGGACGAACGCCCCCGCGTCGACCGCGCAATCCGCGCGCTGTTCGAGCAAACCATCCTGCACGGCGGAACGCTCTCGGGCGAGCACGGGATCGGCGTGCTCAAGCGTGACTTTCTTCCGCTCGAGCAGTCGCCCGCGCTCATCGCAGCGCAGCGCGCGATCAAGCTCGCGCTCGACCCGCGCGACTTGCTCAATCCTCACAAGGTCCTACCGCGCATCTCGCATCGCGCTTGTTGAACGAGCAGCGCGCGGTTTGCGCGGGTCGCGCAATCTCGGCGCCGACGCGTTGGACGCAGTGCTACCGTCTTCCAATGCGCGTCACTCGTCCCTTCATCGTGCTCTCGTTCGTCGCCACGACGCTCGTCGCGTGGTTCGTGATTCGCATGGGATTCGGCGAGCATCCGCTCGTCTGGCGTACGAGCTGTCTGCTCGGCGCGTGGGCTCCTGTGCTCTCTTCGTTGCTGTTCGTGTACGTGCGCTCGGTGGGCGACCGAGAGCACAGCGTCAGCGTCGCGTGGCTCGTTCGCGCGATCGGCATGCACTGCGTGCTTCTCTGGATGTGCGGGATCGGCGACTGGCTCGGCGGCCCTCCCGGCGGCGATCGTCGCTGGATCGCGGACGCTGGCGCCCCGCTCGTGCTGCTCGGATTCGTTCCTGTGTTCGCCGTAACGTTCACCGCAGTCGAGTGGCTACGTTCGGTGTCGAAGCGGATTCCTCACGCTTTCCTGCGTCCCGCGATGCCCGGCGAGCGCAGCAGCATCGAGGCCTTTCGAGGCGTCGAGCTCGTGCGCGAGACCGTGCGCATCGCGCCCAGCCCTCGCGCTGCCTACGCGATCGGCGGCGCGTCGATCGCAGCGTCTTGGGTCGCTCCAGAGCACTCGATCGCGCTCTGTGGACTCGCCGGCGTCGCCCTCGCGCTCGCCTGCATCAAGAACGCCCGCGCGCTCGTCCCGTCGGTGCTGTCGCTGATCGGCGCGAGCGTCGTCGCTGGTTCTGCGCGCGTCGTTCACGGCGCCGACAGCCTCTTTCACACGCTCGCCGTCGCGCCGTGGGCAGCGCTCGCCGCGATCGTAGCGCTGCTCGTACCCCTCGAGCTCGCCCTGCGCGCTCGCTGCGCCAACGTCGGCGTCGCAGCCTGACGCGTCAATCGACGGCGATCCTCGCGCCGCCTGTACGCCCGGCGCCCAGCTTGAACATCGGCGATGTTCCCTTGGCGTCGGCGACGCAACAGATCATCGAGCTCGCATCGAACCGCTCCCAACCCAGAGGCGACGCTCAGACGATCGCGTGAGCGCGAGCTATCGGTCCATTTCCACGCCGGAGTCCGAACCGGTGTCGACGCCCGTATCGACGCCCGTGTCCACGCCCGTATCGACGCCCGTATCGACGCCCGTGTCCACGCCCGTGTCCACGCCGGTGTCCACGCCCGTGTCAGGAACCATCTCGCACGCGGTCCCGCCGCCGTTGCAACGTTGTCCGGCCGGGCAGCAGAAACGGGTCGTTGGTGGGCCGCAGATCGTCGCGGGCGCCACGCACGCGCAACTCCCACCACCGCACGTCGCGCCCATACGGCACGTCGTGCCGCACGTGCCGCAGTGATCGTTGCTCGTCATGGTGTTGACGCACATACTCGCGCAGCGCGTCTGCATTGCCATGCAACCGCTGCCGCAGCGCCCCATCGCGCATCCAGGCGTCGGCTCCATGCAGACCGTGCCGCAGGCGCCGCAGTTCGACGTGTTCGACAGTGTGTCGACGCAGACGTTGCCAGTCGTGGGACAGCGCAGCGCACCGCCCATGCAATTGGCGCAAACCAAACCGTTGCAGCGCTGCGCCGGGCCGCACGCGACCCCGCAGGCGCCGCAATTGGCGGGATTGTCCCGCAGGTTGGTCTCGCACCCGTTCAGCAGGTTTCCGTCACAGTTGCCGAAGCCAGAGTTGCACGCGATTCCGCAAGCTCCTGCCGCGCACGTCGGCATCGCGTTCGGTGCGGCGCCACACGTGTTGCCGCAGCGACCACAGTTGCCGAGGCTCGTCATGAAGTTGGCTTCGCAGCCATTCATCTGATTGCCATCGCAGTTGCCGAAGCCAGAGTTGCACATCCCGATCACGCACGAGCCGCCCATGCACGATGACGATGCGTTCGCGAGACTGCACGCTCGGCCGCACCCGCCGCAATGGGAGTTGCTCGTTCCAACATCCGTCTCGCAGCCGTTCATCGAATTGCCATCGCAATTCGCGAAGCCCGGGTTGCACATGCCGAGTTGGCACGCCCCCATGCTGCACGTCGCCGACGCGTTCGGAAACGTGCACACGCGACCGCAGCTGCCACAATTGTTCGTGTTGGTCATCGTGTTGATGCACGACATTCCGCAGCGCGTCTCTCCGGTCCCGCACCCGTCGACGCAGCGCATCGCGGTGGTGCTGCAAATCGGAGTCGCGCCCGAGCACACCTCTGCACATCGGCTGCACGCCGACGTCGTCCCGAGCATCGTCTCGCAGCCGTTGGCTGGGTTGCTGTCGCAGTCAGCGAAGCCCGTGTTGCACGTGATTCCGCAGGTGCCCATGCTGCACGTCGGAACGCTGTTGGCGACTCTGGGGCACGCGTTTCCGCAGCGACCGCAGTGAGCGATCGTGTTGGTCACGTCGGTCTCGCAGCCGTTGCTGTCATCCATGTCGCAGTTGCCGCGACCCATCGCGCAGCTCGTCGAACAGACACCTGCGACGCAGGCGGGCGCTCCGCCCATGCTGCTGCACCGCTGCCCGCAGCGGCCACAGTTGGCGACGTCCGTCGCCGTCGTGGTCTCGCAGCCGTTCGCCGCGTTGCCATCGCAGTCCTCGCGGCCAGGAAGACAACGAGCCACGCACGCTCCGCCGATGCACGTGACCTCCTGTCCGGGGGCTGGGGCCGCGCATCGCATCCCGCACGCGCCGCAGTTGTTCGGGTCGAACGCGACGTCGCCGCAATTGACCTGGTCTGCGGCGATATCGCCCATGGATGCGTCCTGCCGAAGCGGGGCGTGGGGCAACGCGCATCCCGCTGCCGCGAGCAGCGAAACCAGGGCTAGCTTTGCCCAAAGAGACAAGATCGGGTTCGTCATGGAAGCGTCACTCCTACAGAACTGCGAATCACCAGAAGATGGCGCGACGCTCCTTGAGGCCGCGGTTGATCATGCTTTGAATCGTCGACTTGACGGCGGAGACGTTAGCCTCGATCGCTGCGTCTTCGTCGTCTGGGTCACCCTCGAACCGCAGCGGCTCGCCGAAGTAGATTCGATACTTCGTGGGCAGCGGCAAAAACCCGCCGGGAACGAGCAGCTGCGGCATCACCGGCAACGCGGGCATCCCGATGAGCTGTCCCAGCTTCTCGAGGTTGGCGATGGAGACATACTGCTCCTCTGCGCCGATCACCGCGACAGGAACGATCGGCGCCTTCGCCGCGAGCGCCATGCGCATGAAGCCCAGCCCGAACTCGGTGAGCTTGTATCGTTGCTCGAAGGTCTTCGAGATCCCGCGCGCTCCCTCGGGAAACACGAGCACGGCCTCGTCGCTTTCGAGCAGTCGAATGCAGTTCTCGGGCACGCCCACGACCTGACCACATCGAGGAAAGAACTCGGCGACGAACGGCAACGTCGCGGTCCACTTCTCGACCATCGATCGGATGAACCTCGGCCGCGGCGCGTCGAGCAACAGCGACGCGCCGATCGCCATCCCGTCCAGCGGAAGCTGGCCCGAGTGATTCGAGATCAGCATCACGCGCCCCGCGGGCACGTTCTCGATCCCGAACACCTCTGTTCGAAAATAGCTCCTGTAGAGCGCACGCGCGGCGACGACCGCGTACCGAGCGACGCGCGGATCGAAGCCAAACTCGTCCGGCCCGTCGTTGGTCCCCGAGAGCGAGTCGATCCTGCGCTTGGCGTCCTCGCCGAGCAGCGCGTCGACCGCTGCGTCCGTGCGGGCGCGTACGCGGTCCTTGAGCCTTCCGAGCGCGGCAAGCGCTCCGCTCGCCGAGCGCGGACCGCGATACACCGTGAGTTGGCCGTCCACGCTCATCCGTCGCTAGGCTACCGCCGAGTCGGGGCTGGCGAGAAGCACTTCTCGCGCTGAATCCCGCACGATCGTGGCTCCATTGGCGCGACTTCGAGCGTTACGGTTGATCGACGCGTTCGTTTCGAACCCGAGCTGTGCTACGAAGCTCGACCTCGACGGCTCCCATGAGATTGATTGGTGTCGACCTCGGCGAACGCCACGTCGGAATCGCGTTGCTCGATGACCCCGAGCTCTCTGCGCGGCCGCTCGATACGGTCGAGGTCACCCCGGAGACGGCCGTCAAGCGCGTCGCGGCGAGGGTTCTAGCAGAGAGTCCGACGCAGCTCGTCGTCGGGTTGCCGCTGCGGCTCGACGGCCGCGAGGGCTCGGCGTCGCGCAACGCGCGCCGGTTCGCTGAAGCGCTCGCGAAGGCCACCAAGCTGCCCGTCGCGCTTCAAGACGAGCGCCTCACGACCGCGCAGGCGCACGTCCATCGCATCGCCGCCGGGCAAAAAGGCCGCGCGGGAATCGACGCGAGGGCCGCGGCCATTCTCTTGGACACATGGGCCGCAGCGAAGGGACTGACGTGTCGAAGGACGCCGGATCCGGACAGCGACGAAAGCGAGTGACCGAGCGACGCCCTCCGCGGGCGTCGAAGCCAGCCGAGCCTCGCGCTCGCGCCCGTCGCGCTCCCTCCGGCGCCGGTCGATGGATCTCGCTCGCCGCCCTCGTGCTGCTCGTCGCTGCGGCGGCGTACGTCACGATGTGGCTGGTTTCGCCGCATCGAGGACGACGCGGGGCGATCCGCGTCACGCTCGGCGAGCGAGCCTCGGCGGACGAGGTGGCCGTCGCGCTCTACCGCGCAGGCGCGCTCGATCGGCCGTGGCTCTTCTCGTGGGCGCTCACGATGACGGGGGTGAGCGAGCGGATCCCGCGCCGGACGCTGCTGCTTCGCGACGACGTCTCGCCGCGGACGCTCCTGCGAGCGATCGCAAGCGGAGGCGCGCTGTTGCGCGTGACGATTCCCGAGGGATACACGCGCTTCGAAGTGGCGCAGCGCCTCGCGCGCGAGGGCGTGATCTCGTCGGAAGACGCGTTTGTCACGGCGACCGAGGATCGTGCGCTGCTCGCGCGGCTGTCGATCCACGCGGATTCGTGTGAGGGATACCTCTTTCCCGACACGTACGACCTCTACCCAGAGAGCACGTCGGACGAGATCATCGAGCGGATGGTGCGCAATTTTCGGCGTCGTTGGGAGGACGCGAAACGCAGAGCCGCCATCACCGATCCTCGGCTCGCGCGCCTCGCGCTCGACGATCAATCGCTCATCGTCCTCGCCTCGATGATCGAAGAAGAAGCAGGAACGCCCGAAGATCGCCCCGCCATCTCGTCGGTGTTCGTCAATCGTTTGACCAGACCAGACTTCGTTCCGCGGCTGATTCAAAGCGATCCGACCGTCGTGTACGGCTGCCGCGTCGCGCGCCCGCCGAGCTGCGCGGACGCCCCGCGCACCGGTCGAATCCCGATCACCCGCGCGATGCTCGAGGACAGCGCGAACCCGTTCAACACCTATCGGCACGAGGGGCTGCCGCGCAACGCCGTGAGCAACCCGGGACGCGCGTCGCTCGAGGCCGCGTTGCGCCCGGCAACAACAGACGCGCTCTACTTCGTCGCGATGGGAAACGGTCGCTCGGCCTTCGCCAACACGCTCGCCGAACACAACGCAAACGTGCAGCGATACCTCCGCGGCCGCGGCCGTTGATCGCGGCGATCAGGGCTCAGCCTGAAAACGTGTGTCGCAGCGATCGCCTGAGGACGAAGAAGCCGACGAACGGACTGAAGACGCCGAGCGCGAGGTACGCCTTGCCGAGCAAGAGGTCGCGCGAGCCGTCGACCTTCACGAGGTAGTCCCGCAAGAAGCCCGAGGGATCGAGCCCGTTCGCCCCCAGCCCGTAGTCGAGCAAGAGCGCGTTGGGATACCTGCGGTGCGCCTTCGACAGCGACGCGTTGTAGACCCGATAGAAGCCGAAGCGCTTGGGCGACTCGTCGCTCGGCTTCGCGCGATGCGGGCGCTCGACCCCGTCCTGGCGCACAGGGATGTTGTACCCGTGCACGAAGGGCTCTGGTCCGCTGGCGACGCGGGGGCGACCGTCGTAGAAGCCCTTTCTGAACTTTCGCAGGCCGAGCAACCCGGTCATGAAGCCGACGTTCATGCCGTCGAACTCCCAGCCCACGAGCTCGTCGAAGCTCGGGGCGACGCCTTCGCTCAGCACCCGTTCGAGCTCGGCGTTGGACGCGCGGTAGAGGTCGAGGGACTTTGTTTGCAGGACGCCTGGATCAGCGATCGTCAGCTCGGTGCTCATGGCTAGCGGAGCACCGAGTATACTGGTCGCCCGACGCCGAGGAAGCCGTCACAGATCACTGTCACGCTTTGTTCTCGAGCGCCCGCAGCACCTCGGGCGGAACGTCGATTCGACGAAACGTCGCTCGATCCACGAACGCATGCGTGGTCGAACCCGACGCGTGTTCGATCGAGGAGTCCCCCTGAGCACACACGCGATAGCGAACGGTGATCTCGCGCGCTGCTCGCTCGACCCGCAGCTCGACGATCAGCTCGTCGCCAAACCGCATCGGCCGTCGAAATCGTGCCTCGCTGTGCGTGATCGGCGCGGCCCAGACTCGCTCGTCGAGCGCTTTCGCGAGCGACACGCCGTTGGCCGCGAGCGCCGCGACGTACCCGTCATGAAACAGCTCGAACACGCGCGCGAAGAACACGATCCCCGCGGCGTCGATGTCCTGAAAACGCACCGCTACGCGATGCCGATACCAAACGTCTTCGCTCAATGAAGCCTCCTCATGACCGCGCCAGAAGCGCGCTCTTGACGACCTTTCCCATCGCGTTGCGCGGCAGCTCGTCGACGAAGCGCACGACGCGAGGCCGCTTGTGGGCGCTGAGCAGCGACGCGACGTGGGAGGCGAGCGCCTCTTGCGACGGCCGCTCGACGCCCTCTCGCGCCACGACGAACGCGACGATGCGCTCGCCGAGATCGTCATCCGTCGCCCCCACCACGGCGCAGTCCACCACCGCGGGGTGCTCCCGAAGCGCAGCCTCGACCTCGCCAGCGCCGACCTTGAAGCCTCCGGTCTTGATCAGGTCCGTCGCGCGACGGCCCACGATACGAACCCACCCGCTCTCGTCCATCACCGCGAGGTCGCCCGTGTAGAACCAGCGATCCGCGTCGATCACCTTCGCCGTCGCGTCGGGCATCCCGAGGTAGCCCGCGAACACGTTGTCGCCGCGCACACGGACTTCGCCAATCGTCTCGCCGTCGCGCGGCACGGTCGGAGCGCGATCGTCATCGACCAGCTCGACCTCGACGCCATCGACCGCCGGGCCGACCCATCCTGCGCGCGGCGTCGCGTCGCCTCGCACCGCGCAGTTGATCAAGGTCTCGGTGAGCCCGTAGCGCTCGACGACGCGCTTTGCGCAGGCGCGCTCGATGCGGTGAAACTCGCGGGTCGAGAGCGGCGCAGAGCCGCTGACGAGAAGCCGCGCCCGAGCGAGCTGCGCTGCGACGGACGAATCGCGCTCGGCCAGCTCGACGAGGCGGTGATACATCGTTGGAACGGCGTAGAGCACCGTGGCGCCCGCGTCGATCGTCGCCGCGAGGAGCGCCGGCTCGAAGCGGGTCTGCCACGAGAATTCTGCTCCTGTTCGCATCGCCCCGAACAGGCCCAGACAGAGCCCGTGCACGTGAAAGAGCGGCAGCGCGTGAGCGATGCGGTCGCGCTCGGTCAGCGCCCACGCCTTCGCGAGGCCGTCGAGGTTGCTGGCGACGTTGCGCGCCGTGAGCACCGCGCCCTTGGGCGCGCCCGTGGTGCCCGACGTGTAGAGAACCAACAGCGGCGCGTCGTCGACTCGGCGGTCGGGCAGGGGGTGCTCTCCCCGAGACCCTTCGGATTCGGCGACGATCGTACGGAGGTCTGGAGTGCGAATCGCCAGTGAATCATCGGACGAAACGACGATCTTCGGGGCGGCGTCCCCCACGATGTGCGAAAGCTCTCGAGCGCCGAGCCCGACGTTGAGCGGCACGGACACCGCTCCGTAGAGGGCGTTGCCCAAGAGTGCGATCACCGTCGATGGATCGCGCTGCGTCCAAAGCGCCACGCGGTCGCCTGGCGCGACCCCCGCGGACTCGAGCGCCGCGATGTACCCGCGGATCGATCGTCGAAGCCGCGCGCTGTCCATCGCGAGCCCGTCGACAATGACCGCGTGCTCCGAGCGACGCGTCATGAGCGAAGAAAAGAGGGAACGATCCGAGCGCGAACGATCGATCACGGTTGGGCTCTCTGAAATCGTCCGCGCGATGGGGGTCGTGAGGACATACAGTGGAATCGGCGTGCGTGCGTGCGGTACGGTACACCGACGATGTCGACGAAGAACGATCCCATGACGGTCCGCGAACGATACAGCGAGTGGGCGAAGAAGCGCGGCGCGCCGGGCCCGTCGCTCCCCCCAGAGAAGAGCGCGGCGCTCGTCGAGACCATGGTGATTGCGGCCTGCATCGACGGCGTGCTCGTCGAGGGAGAGGCGACCGCGCTCCGCACGATGATCCTGTCGACCCCTGGCTTCGAGGGTCTCGACCGCGAGGGCCTCGCGCGGACCGTGGACTCGGTCGCTCAGCGGATCGCGAAAGAGGGCATCGAGGCGCGAGTGCAGGCGATCGCGAGCGCGCTCGGCGACGAGCCGTCGCTCCGAGACGAAGCGTTTTTGCTCGCGACCGCGTTCGTTCAGTTCGACGGCGAGGTCGGCGAAGAAGAGCAGTCGTTTCTCGACGAGCTGCAGAAGATCTTGAAGATCTCTGATGAGCGCGCGAGCCACATCGACGCGGTCGTCGCGGAGCTGCGCGCGAGCTCCTAGCGAGCGTCAGGGCAGCGACACGCCGAGCACGAAGAACATAAAGACGCCCACGATGAAGTGGGACAGGGTGGGGCCGATCAAGTGTCTTCGGCGCGAGAAGAGCCAGCCCCAGAACATCCCCGGCACGAAGGCGAGCGCCGCGAAGAGCGGGCTCATGTGCAGGTGATTGACCGCGAACATGAGCGCCGACACGACGATCGCGCTCCACCTGCGCCGACGGTTGAGCAAGAAGCTCTCGAGCCCTGCCTGAAGCGCGCTGCGAACGACGAACTCCTGAACGATCGCTGACGTCAGGTAGATCAGGATGAGCTTGACCACGAACGGCTGCTGCAGGCGCGTGACCCAATCGTGGTGCTCGAAGAGCGGCATCGCGCGCCACGACGGCCGCGTTTGCATGAGCAGCCACTTGAGCCCGACCAACACCGCGCAAAACGGGGGCGTCAGCAAGAGCGACTCCAAGAGCGACCATCCGAACGCTCTTCGGCCGAGGCCGAACTCATCGAGCGGGTAACCGGTGTTGCGGACGTACCGCCACGCGCCGAGCCCCATGAGCGCGATGATCGGCACGCTGATGTACGAGCTGCTGCTCGGAAGCGACTGCAGCCTGGGGAGCCACGAAATCAAGAGGGCGTAGCCGCTGAGCAACACCACGACCTTGACGATCAGCTCGCCGAGCGCGGCTCGACGACGCTCGCCCTCGAGCGAGTCGAACCCGGCGCGACGCACCCTGGCCGCGAGCCGCCGCGTGAGCAATCCCTGCAGCGGCGCGTGTCGCTCGATGCTCGCATACGAGAGCTGGAGCACCACGCTGTCTTCGAGCAATTGCACGGTCACGGGCCGAGGGAGTCGATCGAAGAAGCCGACTTCGCCGATGAGCTCGCCCGCTTCGATTTCGGCGATCGTGTGCTCGACGCTCGGTCGATGCACCTCCCGCTTTCGGACCTCGGCGCGACCGCTGACGAGGACGTGCAGCGTGTCCGACGGGCTGCCCTCTTCGACGATGCGCGCTCCTGCCGCGCGCTCGAGCCACGAGGCGTCGACCTCGAGCGCGGCGATGGTGCCGTCGTCGAGTTCATCGAAGGGAGCCACACCGCGAAGCGTGCGGTCAGCGGACGGGGTGCTCAGTCGTTCCACCGGCTGACAGGGCTCGCCGGATTGGTCTGGCGTGTCGAGGTCGAGTGTTGCCCGCTCGCGTGCGTTCGGTGCCGGTGCGAGTTGCGGCGGGTTGTTCGACGCGAGGGCGGGCTGTCCGGCGGCTCCGCTTCGCTGATGGAGTCGACGGCGGCGTCGGCCTCGCTCTCGGCGACGACCGCAGCGTCGCTCGACGCGGTCGTGGCAGCGCCGTCATCTGCGCCAATGACGCGATCTGGTTGCGACAGCGACGCCGCTGCCGCGCGGATCACGGACCCCGCGCCTCCCGTGGTCGGAGCCTCGCGAACCCCAGTGCTCGTCGCGCGAACGGGCGCTCTTGGTCCCGCAGTGATGCGGGCGTTGGGCCTGAGCGTCGCGACGCCGATCAACGTCGAGAGCATCGCGATGCCCACGAGCCCCGCGGCGACGTACCGCTGGCGCACAGGCGGGTTCGGCCCTGTCGTGACGATCGCGCCTCCCTCGGCGAGCAAGCGAGCATCTGCGGCCGCGGCGTCGAGCGCGGCGAGAAACTCCTTCGCGGTCTGGGGACGCTTCGCCGGATCCTTCGCGAGCACCCGCTGCACGAGCTTCTCCAGCGACTCGGGGATCTGCCGCGCGGGCGCGAGCTGGCGCACCGGCGGAGGAACGGTCTTGATGTGATGCGCCATCACGATGACCGCGTCGTCGTCAGTAAACGGCGGTCGACCGGTGAGCATGTGAAACAAGAGAACACCGACGGCGTACAGGTCGCTTCGGCCGTCGATCGGCTTGCCCTGCGCCTGCTCGGGAGACATGTAGCGGGGCGTCCCGAACACCGTCCCTTCTTGCGTCTGTAGCGCGTCGATCCCTCGCTCGCCGTCGCGGATCTTCGCGATGCCGAAGTCGACGACCTTGACGCTGTCGCTCTCGTTGGACTCGACGCCGTGCACCTTCGACAGAAAGATGTTGTCCGGCTTGAGATCGCGGTGAACGATGCCTCTCGCGTGCGCTTCGTCGAGCGAGCGCAACACGCCGATCGCCGAGCGGATCGCGAACTGCACGTCGAGCGCGCCCTCGCGCTTGATCCGCGTCGAGAGCATCTCGCCCTCGAGCAGCTCCATCGCCAGAAACAACAGCCGATCCGTCGTCTGACCGAAGTCGAAGACCGTCACCGTGTTCGGGTGCTTGAGCTGCGAGAGGGTCCGCGCCTCACGATGAAACCTCGCGGCGGTGTCCGGATCTCGCCCGAGGTCCTTGCGCAGAACCTTCAGCGCGACCTCGCGGCCCATCCCGGTCTGCTCCGCGCGGTACACCGTCCCCATACCGCCCGATCCGACGCGCCCGACGATGACGTACCGCTCGGCGATCGTGGCTCCGAGCAGCGGATCCCCTTGAGCCGCTTCGATCACCGACGCCTCGAGCGGACGTCGCCCGTCGGACGGACACCGCTTCGTGCCTGGATCGAAGTGCGCGTTGCAGAGGGGACAGACGAGCATTCACCAGAGACTATACACTGAAGTTCGAGCGGTGAGTACCATCCGAGCACGGCGAAGGGTCGGGTGTGGTCGCAACACCGACCACGGACGAAGAGCGACGGTGGCGGGTGAGGGCGGTCGTTCGATGGTAATGTCGTTGCGGAGTCTGATGAATCGCGCGCCTCGGCGAACGCCTGCCTGGTGGATGGCCTCTCTTTCGCTGCTCTGCGCGAGTTCGTTTGGTCGTGTCGCGTTGGGGCAGCTGTATATGCCTGCGCCGACCGAGCGCACGACGCCCACCCCGTCCGCCAGACCCGCGAGCGCGTCGCTGCGTGCGAGCTTCGGGGTCGCTCGTTGGCTCGATCAGCTCAACTCGCCAAACGCGAGCGCGCGGCTCGGCGCAGTGCAGTCGCTCGTGCGCTATGTCGGCAACGATCGTCTCGTTCTGGACGAAGCGATCGAACGAATCGCAGAGCGTCTTCGCGCCGAGTCCGAGCCAGAAGTGCAAGCCGCGATCGTCGACGGCCTCGCGTCGCTCGCGCGAGAGCGCGCCGTTCCGCTGTTTTTGTCGACGTTGTCCGCGCGCGGATCGCTCTCGCCGCAAGCCGCTCGCCGCGCCCTCGAGCTGTGCGGGCCTCAGCTCGATCGCGATGGCATCGACGCCCTCGCGCGCGCCATCGAGAGCGGCGCGTTCGCTGGATCCGACGAGACGCGAAGCCTGGCGATCGTGGCGCTTTCGGTCGCTCCCGACGAGCCGTTCTCCGATCGGGTCGCAGCGTCGCGAACCAACCCAGCGCGCATCGCGATCCTCCTCGAGGCCATCGGCCGACGGGGCGACGGTCGCTGGGGATCGGCCGTAATCGAGCAGCTCGCCGCAGATCAGGGCTTGGTGTTGATCGCTGCGATTCGCGCGGCATCCGAGCTTCGAATCCTCGAGGCTGCCTCGTACCTCGCGCGGCTCGTCCGCGTGGCGACGACCCCTTCGGACGTGCAAATCGCCGCGGTTCGCGCGCTCGCGGTGGTCGGCGCGGGAGACCCGGACGCGACGAGAGAAGCGCTCCGCGCCGCGCTCGACCGCCCCGCGACCGCGGCCATCGCGCGCAGCGCCATCGCGAAGCTTGGAATTCGAGCGCTCACCGAGCAGCTCGCCCGAGGACTCGACGCGGTCTGGATCGTCGATCGACGAGAGACCGCGGAGGCTCTCGGAGACCTCGGCGGCCCCGACGCGGCGCAGCGCATCCGCGCGGCGCTCGCCAACGAGAGCGACGGGATGCAGCGGCGAATTCTCTGGCGAGCGGCGCTTCGCGCGGACGACACGAGCACGGTCGCGGCGCTCGCGTCGGCAGCGGCCAGCGACTCCGCTGCGCGCTGGGCCGCGCTCGAGCACGGCGTCGGTCGCGGACAATATCCACGAATCGCTTCTGCCCGCGCCGAAGCGCAGCGCGGCGACGTGTCGGCCATGGCGCTGCAATGCGCGCTCGGCGACAGCGAACCCGCGTTGTCGCGGCTTCGCTCGGAGCAGGCCGCGCAGCGAATCGATGGCTACTGGGCGCTCTCGTTCGCGCCGAGCGCCGACGTGCCGCGAATCGCCGCTGCGTTCGAGCGAGAGACCGACGTGACCGCGCGGCTGATCGCGTTGTTCGCCCTCGCGCGGTCGTCGGACGCGGGCGCGACGCGTGCCCTCGAGCGCGCGTGGCCGTCGAACGTCGACGGCCCCCTCGAGGTCGAGACCGTGCTTCTCGCCGAGCTGCTCAGCGCTCGATCGAGCGCGCTTCCACGCCTCGGATTGCGGGCGATGCTCGAAGACGATCGCCCGTTTGTTCGCGCGGTCGCGCTGTCGGTCGCTGCTCGCGCTGGCGATGGTCCGACGCTGTCGGCCGCCCGTCGGTTGGCGACGACTGACCCGTCTCTGGATGTTCGCGCCGTCGCTCAGGCGTCGATTCGATCTGCAGTGGATCCGAGGATCGCTCGCGGAAGACAATCGTTGCACGCGACGGGTCTCGCGCCGAACGCGTTGTGGATCGTCTGGCTACCAGATGGACACTTCGCGCTGACCGTCGGAGCAAGCGACGGGACGCTGCTCGTTCCGGGCGTTCCCGCGGCGGACTTCGACGTCGAGCGAGTTCGCTAACGGGTTCGCGGAGGCTTCGGGGGAGGGCACGACCCGATCGGGTCGAAAACTGGCAGGACGATCCAAGATCGCGCATCCTCCGCCGCTCGCTCTCGGGCAACGAAGGAGGTCGGTGGTGGCGGAAGCAGCAGAAGTGAACGCGTTGGCGGGACAGTCCCTCGAAAAAATCCTCGAGCGGCTCGGCTTGGTGGTCGACAAACTCGAGCGCGGTGACGTTCCGCTCGAGCAAGCGCTGTCGATGTTCGAAGAGGGCGTCTCGCTCGCCCGCGAGGGACAACGGCGCCTCGACGCCGCCGAAGCTCGAATCGAAACGCTCGCGGCGGACGGCTCGGTCACCGAAATCGCAGTCGCGACCGTGGCACGAGATGGCGCATCCGGCTGAACGCCAGACGCGAGAAATCGCAGGTTTCAGCGACAATTTCGTGAAGGAACAGCGCGTGCTCTGCACCTAGCACCCGGCGCCCGCGCGGCGCGGCGATGCCTTTTGACGAAGCATCGCGGCCGCTCGGTGGAGTTTTTGCTCTTCGCCATATCGTCATGGAGTAGACGCGTTTGAGGTCGCAATGTTAGACCTCGCGCGGTTTCTGGGCCCGAATGGTTGTTGATCGACCTCGTCGGTCGACGCGCAGCGAGAAATGCTTTCCGCTGCCCAACGGGCGCTCACGGAGGAACATCAGGATGTCCAATCCACGTCGCGTTGCATGGCTCCTCGTCGCTGCTCAAGTGGGCATTGCGGCGTTTGTCGTCGCCACTCCCGCCGAAGCGCAACAGCGCGCTCCCCAGGCGGCCGACGACGATGACGAGGACGAAGACGAGCCCCCGGCCGGCTCGGCCTCGAACGCAACTCAGAGCTCCGGCGCGAGCGCTGCTTCGCAGCCCGCCGCGAGCGGAGGGTCGAGCGCGTCGAGCACTCCCTCCACCCCAACGCCCGCAGCCAGGCCGCGCACTCACGCGGATTTTCCAGGCGCCGATGAGACCGAAGAAGATCGCGAATCCCGTCGCGACCGCATGATCCACCGCTACAGCGGGCTGAGCGGCGCGGTCGGCCTCGTGCACATGCAGACCGCTGAAGGCGGCAGCGAGCAGACCTTCCGCTTCGGTCTCATGGCCGAGTACTTCGGCGCGCAGGGCTTCCTGCGTCCTTCGGGCAACGCGATGTTCCCGTTGCCCGCGGGATTTCAGCAAGAGGACTCGAGCCGCATCGGCGCGACCCTCACCGCGTCGTATTCGCCCATTCGCTACCTCGAGATCTTCGCGGCCCTCCGGTCCTTCGCAGTGTCCAACAGCAACGAGACGCCGCGGCTGTTTCAGACGCTCGGCGACTCGCAGCTCGGCGCAAAGGGTATCTTCCCGATCGTCCGAGGCCTCACGCTCGGCGCGAGCGCGAGCGTGATCATCCTCAATCGAGCCGGCGGCATCGGCGTCAACGGCGAGGGCACCAGCGCGGACTTCCGACTGCTCGGCACCTTCGACCTCGGCCAGGTCACCGCCGCGCCGATCCGCATTCACCTCAACGTCGGCTACACGCTCGACAACAGCGCGCAGCTCGTTCGCGACACCGAGCTCGCGCGTCAGCGCAACACCCCGGGCTACAACGCCTCGGACTGCGCGACGCCGTCGACGGACCCGACCTCGCGCTGGGCGCGCAACGCCGCGTGCCACGTCGAGGTCACCCGAGGCGAGCGCTACGCTCTCGGGATCAACCGCGCCGATCGCCTCCGCGTCGCGATCGGCGTCGACGCCAAGATCGAGACGACCGCCATCGGGTTCGCGCCCTTCGTCGAGTGGAACGCGCCCATCCCCATCATCCGCAACGGCTACATCTGCTGGCAGCCGACGCGCGACGTCCCCAGCGCCGTCGCAGGCGACGACGACCGTTGCTTCAGCGACTTCTCCGCGATCAGCACGATGCCCTCGTCGCTCACGCTCGGCACCCGCGTGTGGACCCCGCACGCCCGCGGACTCGGCGCGATCCTCGCCGTCGATATCGGCACGACCGGCACGAGCACGTTCGTTCGTGAGCTCGCGCCGAACACGCCGTGGATGTTCTACTTCGGCCTCGGCTTCGCACACGATTTCAACCCGCGCACCCGCCGCGTCCCGGTCGAGCGCGTCGTCGACCGCGTCGTCGAGCGCGACAACACCCCCGTGGGCGGCGAGATCGTCGGCACCATCACCGACAGCGAGTCGCACCGACCGATCGCCAACGCCACCGTCGAGATCGTCGGTCACCCCGACTTCGGCAACTTCGCGACCAACGCGCAGGGCCAGTTCCGGTCGCGTCGCGTCGCGCCAGCACAGTACGAAGTCCGCGTTCGCGCGCCGGAGTACTCGGACAACACCTGCCGCGGCACCGTCCCGGCGCCGACCGGCGACAGCCGCACGTCGCCCGACACGACCATCAACTGCGAGCTGAGCATCATCGCGCGCCGCGGAATCGTCGCGGGCCGCGTGACCGCCGAGGGCGGCGCCGCCGTCTCCGGCGTCAGCGTGACCCTCACGCCTGCCGCTGGCATCACGGTCCCGCAAGGCGAGACCGCGCCGGCTCCTGTCACCGCGCAGACCGGCGCTGATGGCGCGTTCCGCTTCGAGAACGTGCTGGCCGGCGGATGGACCGTCCGCGTCGACCAGGGCGCCACCACCCGCGGCTCGGCGCCGCGCAACATCGACGTTCGCGCTCGCGAGACCGCGGCCGCCGACGTTCAGGTCGCGGCGTCCGACGTCCGCGGCTTCCGCATCCAGGGCCGTCAGGTCACGGTCCCCGACCAGGTTCACTTCGTGACCGACTCGGCCGACATCATGCCCGACTCGCAGACGCTCCTCGAGCGCATCGCCGACTTCATGAATCGGCACCCCGAGCTGCGCTCGGTCGAGATCCAGGGCCACACCGACAACCAGGGCCCGCGTCCGCGCAACCAGGCGCTCTCGCAGCAGCGCGCCGAGTCGGTTCGCACCGCGCTCGTCAACCTCGGCGTCGGAGCAGATCGCCTCACGGCTCGCGGATTCGGTCCCGATCGCCCGATCGGCCCGAACCTCACGCCTGCTGGCCGCGCGCGTAACCGTCGCGTCGTGTTCGAAATCAAGCAGCGCGGCCGCTGAGCGATCGGCGAGCGCAGCGCCCGCAGCATCGTGCACAATCGCGATCTGTGCGCGCACTCCTCGCCTCGATCGCCCTCGTCGTAGCAGCCTGTCGTCCTGGGGAGGGCGATGATCGGACAGCGTCGGTTTCCCGCTCTGCGGGCAGCGCGTCGAGCGCTGTCGTCGACGCATCCCCGCCCGTCGTCGACGCGAGCGTCACGGACGCCGCCTCGGCTGCGAGCGCGACGCGCGACACGCTGGCGCTGGCCTCTGCGCGCGCGTCAGGCGGCCCAGTGAGCACAGCGGAAGACGCGGCGTGGTTTCCGTTGAAGGTGCTGGAGGTGATCGCGCGGTCTGCGCATGGTCTGCCCGCGCCGTCGGCGCCCGCGCTTCGTGAGGACGTCACGGTGTGGACCGTCGCGCTCCCCGCGGCGGAGACGACCCTGTCGCTCGACGCCCGCGTCGCGGTTTGCGTCGAGGTCCAACGGGCTCTTCCCGCGGTCGCGTGCGAGACCGACGTCGCCGAGCTCCGCGGAATCGAGCGCGCTCGTTGGGTGTTCGCGTGGCGCAGCGACGGCCCGCCGCCGCGCGCCAACTTGGCAACGCCGCTTCGAGCGCTCTCCAGGCTCGGTCCCGGCGTGTGCCTGCGCTCTGCCGAGCGCACGCTGCGAACGCTGGAGCTGTCGATCACCGCGAACGACATGGCGTCGCTCGGCGAGGCGCTCGCGCTGCTGACGGTCGCGCCGCGCATGGCCGAGCTCGTGCTCATTCGCGCAGAGAATCGAGGGACAGAAATTCGAGCGGACCTCTCGTGGCCCACCGATCGAGCGGACCGCACCGCGGGCGATCTGCGTTCGGACCCGTGGCCTCGACGCTGCGGCGAGCGAGCAGAGGTCCTCGCAGGAGACGCGACCGCCCTTCGAGCGCTCACCGCGCTGAGCGGAACCCCAGCGCGCGGCGTGATCGTCGAGCGCGCGTCGAGGCAGTTCATCGTCACGGTCGGAGATCGAGTCGGCGACGCAGAGATCGAGTCCATCGATGACGCTCGAGTCCGAGTGCGACGCGCTGTTCGCGGCCGCGCTCAATCGATCTCGATGCCGTTCCAAGGCGCCGGAACCAACCCCGCGCGCGAGGCCCGTCCGCCCCTCGTTTTGCCGCCCGAACCAGCGCGCGGCTTGCCCTGAGCTCGAGCGCTCCTCCGCGTAGGCGCTTGACGCGCCGCCGCTCGGAGAATTACCTGCGATCCCACGCTCATGAGCAAGCCAAGGCTTCGATTCGCGCCGTCTCCGACGGGATCGCTTCACATCGGCGGCGCGCGCACCGCTCTCTTCAACTGGTTGTGGGCACGAAAGTCCGGCGGGACGTTCGTGCTCCGCGTCGAGGACACCGACGTCGCGCGCAACACAAGGGCGAGCGTCGAGGCTATTTTCACTGCGCTTCGCTGGCTCGGGCTCGATTGGGACGAGGGTCCATCGGACGCCGACGACGACGGCGGAGGGCCGCACGGCCCGTACTTTCAGAGCAAGCGCGTCGCGTTGTACCGCGAGTACGCCGAGCGGCTCGTGCGCTCGGGGCACGCGTATCGCTGCTATTGCACGCCCGAGGACGAGGACATCGCGCGTCGCGCAGAGGCGGACCGACGCGGCGTGTCGGTGGACAAGCTCGTCGGGTGGAGCTTCGTTTCGCCGTGGCGCGACAAGGACGCCGAGCTCGACAAGCCGTACGCCATCAAGCTCAAGGCCTTCGCGCCCGAGAGCAAAGAGCTCATCCAGTGGAAGGACCTGGTGCTCGGGACCATCAAGATCCCAGCAAATTCACTGCGCGACGAGGTCTTGATCCGAAGCAACAACCCGATGCCGCTCTACAACTTCGGCTGCGTCGTCGACGACCACACGATGGCGATCAGCCACGTCATCCGCGGCAACGACCACGTCATCAACACGCCGACGCAGATCCTGCTCTACCGCGCGCTCGGCGCGGAGCTGCCGACGTTCGGCCACCTTCCGATGCTGATGAAGGACGAGTCCACCAAGCTCTCCAAGCGCGACGGAGCGGTGGGCGTCGATCAATACGACCAGCAAGGCTACCTTCCGGACGGACTGCTCTCGTACCTCGTTCGCTTCGGCTGGTCCTTTGGCAACGAGGAGCTCTTCACAAAGGCCAAGCTCGTCGAGCTCTTCGACTGGAGCCGAGTCTCGAAGTCCAACGGCATCTACGACTTCAAGAAATGCCGGGTGATCAACCAGAAGTTCATCGCGAAGATCGCCACGGTCGACGAGCTGTCCAAGCGAGTGATTCCGTTTCTCGCGAAGCGCGAGCTCCTCGTTCGTGACGGCCACCCGCGATTGATCGACGCGGTGACGACCGTCAAGCACCGGGCCGACACGCTCGCGGCGCTCGCCGACGAGATGGATTTCTACTTCCGCGCCCGGCCCGTCATCGACGAGGCGGCAGCCGCACAACTATTCAAGCCAGACGTCGCCGACGCCCTCGACGCGCTCGCGGTTTTCGCTGAGGCTGCCGTCCCCGAGCGCGACGAGCGGTCTTCGCCGTTCGCGGACGCGAAGACGGCGCTGGAGGACGCACTGCGCAAGAAGCTCGAGGCGCTCGCGCTCGACATGAAGGTCATCGGCCAACCCGTGCGACTCGCGCTGAGCGGGCGCACCGCGACGCCGGACCTCGCGTCGATGATGCTCGTGCTCGGTCCCAACGTGTCAGCGCTCAGGCTGAGAGACGCGGCGCAGCGGTCGCGTGACGCGGCGGCGGCGACGTGAAGGTCGTATTTCTCCTCTCGCTCCTCTATCTCGTCGTCGTGGCGATCCTCGCGCGAAAGAAGCTGCGCGAGCTCGACCCGCGGGTGTTCTTCTTGGAGACGTGGCGCGAGGTCGACGCCCGCGCAATGCGCGACAAGATGCTCCGCGACGCGATCGCCCGTGACCGCGCGGAGCAGTCGGGCACGCCATACCGTGACGGTGAACGCACGAGCGTCGGCGACATCTCGCGGTTCTGGCCGTACGACTGGCGTCCGCTCATCGTGCTCGTGACGCTCTCCTTCGTCTTGACCGCGCACGAGTACTTCGGCGACCGAGCGATGTTCTATCGCCTTCGCGATCGAGGGCTCACGTTCGACTGGGGTCCCATCGTCAACGGCGTCCACGCGCACTCGTATCGCTTCACGGGGCCGTGGACCGTGCTCGACAGCGAGCGCTACGGTGAGCTCTTCGTGCTGTACTGGTGGGCGATCAGCCGCGGGCTGGGCTACCTGTTGCCGATCGCCATCACCGTGCCGCTCTGGCGCGAGCGCTATCGTGACTACGGGCTCAGCGTGAAGGGCTTCGCGGAGCACGCGTGGATCTACGCGATGTTCTTCGGGATCGTGCTCTTGTGCGTGATCGGCGTCGCGCACACCGGCGAGTTCGCCACGTACTACCCGTTCTACAAGCTCGCCAATCGCAGCTGGAAGGACTTCTTCCTCTGGGAGACCGCGTACACGACGCAGTTCTTCTGCCTCGAGTACTACTTTCGAGGCTTCCTCGTGTTCGCGTTGGCGCGCTCGCTGGGGTCCGGCGCGATCTTCGCGATGGTCGTCCCGTACTGCATGATCCACTACGGAAAGCCCCTGCTCGAGACGCTGGGCGCCATCATCGCCGGCACCGTCCTCGGAACGCTGGCGCTCAGGACTCGATCGATCTGGTCCGGCTTTCTCATTCACGTGACCGTCGCCATCTCGATGGACATCGCCGCGCTGCTCATGGGGCAGGGTCTCCCTGGCGGCCTCAAGCTCCCGGCGAGCTGGTCGTTCTGAGCCCGCCGCTCGCTCGTCGAGCGCAGGCCGCAACCAAAAATCGCTCGCGCGGATACACCCGGTTTCCACGGTGTTTTTCGCGGCGTTTCTCGCGCGCCGTCGCGCAACACCGCCCGCGGCTCCGGGAACAGCCGCGCCATGAAACCCAACCCGAAGCTCTCCTCGCACTCACGACAGTCCCTCCTCGGATTTCTCCTCTTCGCCGCGCTCGCGCTCGTCGCTTGCGCGCCCGAAGTCGAAGCGCCTCGCCGCACATCGATGCTCACGGCGCTCGGCGTCGATCCTCCCGACGAGGCCACGGCCATCGACCGCGTCCCGACCATCGCGCTGCGGTTCGCTCGGCCGATGCCCGCGATCACAGACGCCGTGTGGCTCGTCGACGGCCCTGCGACCGAGTCGCTCCGCGGCGACGCTCGCCGAGGCGCGCTCTCGACGACCAACGCGACGAGGCAGCTCGCGATCGACGTTCGACGCGACCCTGCCGATCCCAACGTGCTCCTCGTCGCGCCGCGGCAACCGCTCTGGCCATCGCAGCGGGTCACGCTGTTGACCACCGCGCGCCTGGTCGACGAGCTCGGCCTCGTTGCGTCCGAGAGCGACGTCGAACCGTCGCCGATCGCGCGGTCTTTTCAAGTCTGCGCCGCGCCCGACTGCAGGCCGCTCGCGACGCTCGTGACGCCGACGAGCCGCGCAGCGCCGTTCGCGCTTCGATCGCTGGTCATTCGCTTCGATCGCGCGATCGTGCCCTCCATCGAGGCTCCGGTCGTGACCCTCGTACGCCAGCGCGACGGTGACGAAGTGCCCGGCGTCGGCTTTCTTTCGTGCCGAGACGGTCGACTGTGGCGATGCGTTCGCTTCGAGCCAGACGTCGAGCTCGAACCCGAGACCGAGTATCGCCTCGCGCTCGGAGCGCTGATCGACAGCGACGGGCGCAGTCCTTCACCAGCCGCGTTCGCCGTCACGACCGGCGCCGAGCGCTCGAGTCCGCGCGCCGACTGGATCGCGTCCCCCGCGTGCGGTCCTGGCGAGCTCGCTCGCGCCCCAGCGTGCGTCGCCGTGGCACACGACCGCATCACGGTCTTCGCCCGCAGCGACCAACCTGCGGTCCTTCGCGTTCGCGCAGGCGAGTGGCTCTCCGAGAGCGCGGTCGGAACCGAGCTCGAAGCGATCATCACGCCGGTCGCTCCGTCCGCGCACGTCCCGATCGTCGCGATGTTGGTGGGCGTCGATGGAGTCGTCGCTCGCGAAGTCCCGCTCGGCGTCGTCGCGACGCCAGCGAGGGTCGCTCCCGTGCGAATCACGGAGGTCTACGCGAGACCTCGCGGGTCGAGCGCACAAGAATTCATCGAGCTCGTCAACGACGGCCCGACGGCCGCGTCGCTGGGCGGACTCGCGGTTAGAACTGTGTCTGGCCGCAGCGAGCTCCCCGATGTCTCGCTGCCGTCCGGCGCTCGCGCGGTCGTGATCGGCCCCACCTACGACCTTCGCGGAGACAGTCGATCCGGCGACCCGCCGATCGCGCCTGGAGCCGTGGTGGTTCGGCTCGAACGGACGCTCGCGCAGCGCGGGCTCGCCGACCGAGGCGGCGATGTCTGGCTCGAAGACCGCGGGGGCTTCGTCGTGTCGCGCGCGCCCCTGTCCCATCCGGCGCGGGCGGCACGCGTCGGGGTGTCCCTCGTTCGCGCGGACGTGCGCATGCTCGAGGGCGATCCCGCGAGCTGGTCGTACGACGCGGGGGAGGGCGCGACGCCGGGAGCTCCGGATCGGATTCGCTAGCCGTAACCGAGGGGATTTCGTCGACTGTGTCGGGGATTGGCCGGAATTCTCGCGGCGCGCCATGATCACCAAACGTCGATGACGATTCGAGACCAGGCCGCGCTGCCCCTCGGGCCAGTCGACGCCGGCGAGGCGATCGTCCGCGGCGTCGTCCGCACGATCGTCTGGCAAAACGACGAGAAGAGCTTCACGGTCGCGAAGCTGCTCGCCCTCGACGGCCGCGAGCACGTCGTCGTGGGCGACCTGGGCTCCACTGCGCCAGGTGAGCAGGTTCGCGTCGCCGGACGCTGGGAAGAGCACAAGTCCCACGGAAAACAGCTTCGTGCGGCGCTCTGCGTTCCCGAGCTCCCGAGCACGCCCGACGGGATCGCGCGGTTGCTCGGGTCGGGGTTCGTCGACGGCATCGGGCCGGGCCTCGCAAAGCGCCTCGTCAACGCGTTTGGCAGCAGCACGCTCGACGTGATCGCGGACCACCCCGAGCGCTTGCGAGAGGTCGACGGGATCGGCAAAGAGCGCGCTCGTCGCATCCAAGAGACGTTTCGCGCGCGGCGAGCCGAGAGCGAGACCAAGAGCTTTCTGCAGGCCGTAGGGATCGGCCCGGCGCTCGGACAAAAGGTGTTCAAGCGCTTCGGCGACGAGACCTCGCGCGTCGTGAAAGAGGACCCGTACCGCCTCGCGGCCGAGGTCGCGGGCGTCGGGTTCTTGACGGCCGATCGCATCGGTCGAGCGCTCGGAATCAAAGAAGACGACGAGCGACGAGCGCGCGCCGCGGTGCGACACCTGATCCTCGAGGGCGGAGACAACGGACACACCGCGCTTCCTCCGGGACTGTTGGCGGAAGGCGCAGTGGAGCTGGGAATTCCGATCGCGAAGCTCGAGGCCGCGGTGACGTCGCTCGAGCGCGAGCACGTCCTCGTGCGCGAGCGAGACCTCGCGTATCACCCAGCGCTGTATCGCGCCGAGTGTTCGCTCGCGACGAGGCTCGCCACGATGGTGCGCGATGGCGTCGAGGCGCTCGAGCCGAGCGTCTGGCAGCAGGCATCGGTCCGCGAGGCGATGGGCAAGCTGAGCGCGCAGCAACGGGCGGCGGTCGAGCGCGCGATGGCCTCGAGCGTGTTCGTGCTCACCGGAGGACCCGGCACCGGAAAGACCACCACGGTCAACGCGGTCGTCGCGGTCGCGCGCGAGGCTCGTTGGAAGCTCGTTCTGTGCGCTCCCACCGGCCGCGCGTCGCGACGAATGACCGAGGCGACGCGCGAGCCTGCGAAGACCATCCACCGCGCGCTCGAGTGGAACCCGCGTTTGCAGCGATTCGCGCGGGACCCATCGGCGCCGCTCGACGCAGACCTCGTGCTCGTCGACGAGAGCTCGATGCTCGACGTTCCATTGGCAGCGCGGCTCGTCGAAGCGGTGCGCGCGGGTGCGAGGATCGTGTTCGTGGGCGACGCAGACCAGCTCCCGAGCGTCGGTCCTGGGACGGTCCTCGCGGACCTGCTCGCGACGTCATGGATCCCGTCGGTGCGCCTCACCGAAGTGTTTCGCCAGGCGAGCGAGAGCGCGATCGTGCGAAGCGCGCACGCGGTCCTCGCTGGGATGCTTCCCGAAGCGTCGTCGCCGCGAGACGCGAGCTCGGGTACGGCCGCGCCGAGGGGAGAGCTGTTCTGGGTCAAGGTCGACGAAGCAGAGCGCGCAGCAGAGCTGCTCGTCGAGACGGTGTGTCAGCGGATTCCCAAGAGATTCGGGCTCGATCCGATGCGTGATGTCCAGGTGCTCGTCCCGACGCACAAGGGCCCGCTCGGCGCGCAAGCGCTCAACGTCGCGCTGCAGCGCGCGCTGAACCCTTCGGCGCCTCCTCCCGTCGCGGCCGTCGATGGCGCCGCGCCCCGCGCCAAGGTGAGCGCCGGCGACAAGGTGATGCAGCTCAAGAACGACTACGACCTCGACGTGTACAACGGCGACCTCGGAACGGTCGTTCGCGCCGAAGCCAACGCGATCGTCGCGAACATGGACGGACGCGATGTTCTTTTCAACGGCGACGCGCGCGACTCGCTCGCGCTCGCGTACGCGGCCACGGTGCACAAGTCCCAAGGCAGCGAGTACGACGCCGTCGTGATCGGCCTCAACGCGGGGCACTTCATCCTGCTCAACCGCGCGCTCTTGTACACAGCCATCACCCGAGCGCGGCGCCTCGCGGTGATCGTGGGGAGCGAGCGAGCGGTGAAAATGGCGGTCCAGAACACGCGAACGGCGGAGCGTCACGGGGCGCTTCGCGAGCGATTGCGCGCCGCAGAGCCACCGGCGCACAATGCAGCCAGTGATCGCGCGTAGCTTCGTCGGACCTTCGCTGCTCGTGCTGACACTCGCGGCGTGCCGACCCGCCACCGACGCACGCCCGGTCGTGTCGACGACGAGCGGCGACGAGCGCGCGACGACGAGCGTCGCCCAGCCGCGAGCGCCGGCAGGAACACCGGCCGCGATCACGAGCGCTTGTTTGTCTGCACCAGAAATCAACTTCGGCGCGACCGTACGCGGGGTCACGACGTCGGTCGGAGATCGATTTCACGCCACCTGCGGCTTCGGCGCGGCGTCCGGCGACGCTGTGTATCGGTTTCGCCTCGAGCGACCGGCGCGCATCGTCGCGACCCTTCGAGCGAGGCACGACACAGTCTTGTCCCTTCGCGGAGCGTGTTGGGACGAGACGACGGAGCTGTCGTGCAACGACGATGAACCGCAGGGCGGAACCAACTCGACGATCGACGCGGTCGTTCCCGCAGGGGACTACACGCTCGTCGTCGACGGTTACGGAACGGACTCGAACGGATCCTTTTCGCTGAGGGTGGACGCCTCGATCGTGGACCGCGCGCGGCCGCTTCTGCCGACGGTGGCGCGCGTCCCCGAAGGCGAGGGCGCGTCGGTCACCGTCGGCCAGGGCGCGCCCAACGTCACAGGGACCGCCGTCTTCGCGAAGCGATCGTTTACGCCGCGCGGGCTCACGAGGGCCGTTCGCTGGGTGCCCGTGGCGCACGCCATGGTCGAAGCGATCGACGACGACGGCGCGCGCATCACCACGACGAACACCGACACAAACGGCGCGTTCTCGCTGAACATCCCGCACGGCCGCCGCGCGCGAGTGAAACTACTGTCTCGAACGACGCTGCTCGGCTCGGATCTTCGCGTCGTCACCGACCCGGGTACAGAGCGGCCCTTCGAGCTCGCGACGCGTCCGTTCGTCGTGCGTGGCGGCGAGTCGATCGAGTTTCGCGCGAGCACGGGCGGAGCCGAGCCGGCGGGGGCGTTCAACATCCTCGCGAACTTCGTTCGATACCTGCCGATCGCGCATCGCGCGTTCGAGCGGACGCCGCCGCCGCTCTTCGCCTTCTGGCGGCGGGGAAACAACGCTGCCCTTCCGCAAGGGTCGATCACCGCATTCCTCGGCGCGTATCCGAGGCATCGCGGCGCGTACGCGCTGCAAGTGCAAGGCGGTGACGAGGGGCTCGAGGACGAGTCGGACGCCGATCAGTTCGATGACCCCGTGGTGCTGCACGAGTTCTCTCACTACGTCGTGGGCACGATGGTGGGACACTTTTCGCTTGGCGGAAACCACCCCGGTACCGCGCTCTACTTTCCGGGCCTCGCGATGGACGAGGGTTTCGCCAACGCGCTCGGATGCGCGGTCGCAGGAACCTCGCGGTACTGGGACACCGCCGGGCTCGAGCCAGAAGAGCCGCTCGCCTCGGGTCGGCGCCGCGTGCTCCTCGATGAAGACATGGAGCGCCTCTCGACGAACCTCCTGGGGATCGGCTCGCAACAGGTCGCGCAGTCGCTGCTGTGGGACCTCATCGACGGCGTCGACGGCATCGCCGACCAGGACGACGACGGCGTGGCGATCGGGCTGAGCGACGCGCTGCGCGTGTATCGCTCGTTTCGCGAGGGCGACGCGCCGCCAGCGATCAGCACGTTCGTCGCGCGCGCGGTCTCGTTGGGAGTCGTCAGCGACGCGCAGGCGCGCTCGATCGTGCTCCACCCTGCGCGACTGGGCTTCGCGTATCCGCCGTCTGCCAGCGATCGGTGGCCCGAAGAGCTCGCGGTTGGCGCCGACGTTCGCGGCCGCGTCGACGGGCGCTCGCAGCCTGCGCCCTCCGGCGGACGCAATCACACATACAACGGCCTCGACGCGTCGCGGACCTATCTGTTGCGCGTGCCCGCCCGCGCGCGAATCACGCTCGAGCTGGTGATCGACGGTCCTGGAACGGACGCGAGCGACACCGACCTCGACCTGGTGTTGGCGACGCGCGACCTGCGCACCATCGCGTCGAGCGCGTCTTTCGAGCGCACCGAGCGCCTCGAGCGCGTCCTCGAACCAGGGCAATACCTCGTGATGGTCCGCGACGGCGACATGGACGCCGCGGAGAACGCTCGTGGAGTCGGCAATCGGGCCACGTTTACGCTGCGGGCTCGCTGACCCACCGCCCTCACGGGGGCGGCCACGCGATGCCGAGCAGAACGACGTTTGACACAGAGCCGCGGCGCGGCCCCCGAGTGAGCAGAACGACGGTAGGCGCAGTGCTAAAGCCCCCACCCGCGCTGCCGCGCGCCCCGCCCCCGCCTGGAACGGCAGGGGCGGCGGCTTCGCGTTGCGAAATCGTAGTATTCCACCGCGCAAGTTGATTGTGTGGCCATTGCTCTGCAACGGCTTCACTTCGCTCGATTGGTGTGCGTCAATGCTCGACTGAGCACTGCTTCGCCCTCGCAGAGCACTGGCCGTCACGAAACACGCACGCTGCTTTCGTCAGCATTTTCCCAATGCGAAGCCGCCGCCCCTGCCGTTCCAGGCGGGGGCGGGGCGCGCGGCAGCGCGGGTGGGGGCTTCAGCACTGCGCCCACTGTCGT